>NZ_CP029064.1:3700000-4065833 GCF_003076275.1 Microbulbifer sp. A4B17 | reverse complement strand
CCCCACTTATTGTTAGTTGTTATAGGGCTTGTAACAGTCATTTATTTTTATTGTTGGCTGTTTTCAGTTTTTGTACTAAGAGTAAAGCACTTAGTATGCCAACTTTTAAAAATTCTTATAAATCAATGGCTTACAATCTTTACGAAATTTGACGGAACTTTTCCAAGAGCTATTGCGTTACGGAAGGTGCGAGAGTTGTTACTTCTGGGTGGGTGTGGGTAACACTCTGGTCGGTAACCCCTGTGGGAGTGGGGTAACAAAGTGATCGGAGGAGTGCGGCAAGTGGGTCAGGAATGGGAGCAGGGGGCGGAGCCCCCAGAGGATAGTGTTAGTTTTTACGCTTCTGCGGTGGCGCTGCGGCGGCTCTTCTTGCGGGGGATACCCAGTTTTTGGCGTCGCTCCCACAGGCATTTGCGGCTGACGCCGAGCTTCTTGGCCAGGTCCGTCTCACTCATGGTGTCCTGGTGCTCAATAACGAAGCGGGCGAAGTAGTCTTCCAAGGACAGGTCCTCGCGGGGGTCGGTATGCAGACTGCGAGGGCGCGGGATGCCGTCGGCCTCTTCGATGGGTACCAGGTCCAGATCGATATCCAGGGTTTTGTGGTCGATCTCGCGGCTGTTCTTATCCGTTAGGATCACAGCGCGCTGAATGGCGTTCTCGAGTTCGCGCACGTTACCGGGCCAGGTGTAGGTGGTAACAGCCTGGATGGCTTCCGGTGACAGGCGCAATAAGGGGCGCTCGATCTTGGTGCAGAACTTTTCCAACAGGTGCTCTGCCAGTGCGAGGACGTCTCTGCCTCGCTCGCGCAAGGGCGCAAGCGTCATTTGCACTACATTGATGCGGTAGTAGAGATCTTCGCGAAATTTTCGCTCCGCTGATAGCTGGCGCAGGTTGCGGTGGGTGGCTGTTACCAGGCGCACATCCACTTTGCGGGATTCGATTGAGCCGATTGGGCGAACTTCGCCCTCTTGCAGTACACGCAGCAGGCGGGCCTGTGCTTCGAGGGGCAGCTCGCCTATCTCGTCGAGGAACAGGGTTCCCCCATCGGCTGCCGCTACCAATCCCTCTCGGGAACTCTGGGCACCAGTAAAGGCACCTTTTTCGTAGCCGAACAGCTCCGATTCAATCAGCGTATCGGGGATAGCAGCACAGTTAACAGAGATCAAAGGTTTGTTGGCCCGGCGGCTCTCTTCGTGGATAGCGCGGGCCACCAGCTCCTTACCAGTTCCGGTTTCGCCGTGAACCAGAACGGTAGCGTCTGTGGGAGCAACCTTATGGATGCGACCGTAGAGCTCCCTCATCACCGGGCTGCTGCCGATCATGCCGGCAATTGTGCTGGTGTTTTCCTTTTCGTTAACCGGTTGAGCGCGATTCTGCTCCGCTTTGCCAATGACCCGGCGCACGGTTGCGAGCATTTCGTCGTGGTCAAAGGGTTTGGCGATATAGTCTGCGGCGCCCATACGCATGGAATCCACTGCAGAGCGCAGGCTGGCATAGCTGGTCATGATCAGCACCGGCACATCACCGGCGTGTTTGAGCAAGTCGGTGCCCGGTGCGCCAGGCAGGCGCAGGTCGGAGATAACCAGGTCAACTTCATTGAGACGGTACTTGCTGAGCGCCTCCTTCACCGAACCCGCTTCACTGATTTTGTAGCGGTGCCGCTCTAAAAGCTTGCGCAGCGCCGTTCGGATAATGGCTTCATCTTCGACGATGAGGATGTGGCTCATATGTTACGCCTGGTTACAAAATGCTCAGTAAGCGCCTAGTTTTACCCGGGCGCCGTTTCGATGCAACTCAAAAACTGTTAATCGGGTTATTTTTGAACAAATAATGATCGATATTGATGGTCAGACATCTCAGTCGCCTAGTGGCAGTTGCACAATAAAGCGGGCGCCAGTGCCGGTTTCCTGGTTGGCGGGGCTGACTAATTCCAGCTGGCCGCCGTGCTCCTCGACAATGCTGTAAACCATTGCCAGTCCCAGTCCCGTACCTTCGCCGGGCTCTTTCGTGGTGAAAAAAGGCTCCAGAATTCTCTCCCTGTGCTGAGCTGAAATTCCCGGCCCACTATCGGTAACAGAGACACAGGCGCTGCCGCTCTTGCGATAGCCCTCGATCACAATCTGGCCACCATCGGGGCTTGCATCGCGGGCATTGCTTAGCAGGTTGATAAACACCTGGATCAGGCGCTGGTTGTCTCCGGGGGCGATCAGGTCTTCGGGCACCCGATTTTCAAACTGGACCTCGGTCTTGTCCCGCTGCAGGGACAGCAGGTTGACCGCTTCCTGTACGCAAGCGTAAAGGTCCACTGGGGCCCGCTCGCTGTCTTCCTGGCTGCCACTGTGAGAGAAGTTGACTAGCGAGTGGACGATACGACTGATGCGCTGGGTCTGGCTCAGGATCTGGTCGGCAGTATCCAGGACTTCGGGGTTGTCACAGTCGTACTGGAGGTTTTGCGCCAGGCAGGCGATCCCGGTTACTGGGTTGCCCACTTCGTGGGCCACGCCGGCGGCCAAGCGGCCCACAGAGGCCAGGCGCTCGCTGTGGATAAGTTCCTGCTCCAGTACCTGGGTTTCGGTGATGTCCTCCAGCAACAACATTTGTGCATCGCCGCGCTCGTCGCGGGAGCGATCGCTGCGGCTGCGTTTTTGCCGCGCCTTGTGCAGGTTGAGCCAGTGGCTGTTGCCTTCGAGGCTCACCTGTTGCTTAAAGCGACTGGCATCGGTGGATAGGGCAAATTCCCCCAGCAGGCTGCGCCAGGGTTCCGCCAAGTATTCCAGTTTTGAGCCGATTACCTCGCTGGCACTGATACCGGTGAGGTCCTGCATGGCGTAGTTCCACAACAGGACTTCTCCGTCGCGCCCCAGGGAGCAAGCGGCCATCGGCAGCTCTTCCAGCATTTGGCGGTGATACAGGCGCAGGTTGTTGAGTTCTGCGGCCAGGCCGGTGAGCTGGTGCTTATAGCGGCCCAATCGGGTCTCGATCAGGTGAATGTCCTTGTTCGCCGGCTGGTCGCTGTTCTTGAACGGGAAGTGTCGATCGATAATTTGCACCGCCAGAACCCGTCCCAGCAGGCCGGAGAGATTGGACTCCAGCTTGTTGCGCAGTTGGCGCAGGGCGTAGGGGCGGCGCTCGTTATCCGGCAGGTTGAGGGCGGCGAGGGCGCGTTTAACCTCTTTATTTGCCGTAGCGGCCCCGAGGCTTTCAGCCAAGCGCAGGCGAAAATCTGCGGCGGATTCCACATCCAGTCCCAGGCGCAGAGCCTGGGCGATGGTGTCGTCGCTACACAGGTCAGCGGCGTACTGCTCCAGGCTGCTGGTGCGGGTGAACAGAGATAGGCCGACAAATAACAGGACATTGACCCCCAATGACAGGGTGGTGATCTGTGTCCAGATAGACATTCCCAGGGGAATTTGGAGGGAGGTGCCGGGCAGGGTGATGCCGGTAATCCCAAAAATTGACGGAATTAACAGGCCGCCCCCCCAAAGTAACATGCCCGCCAGCAGGCCACCGACAAATCCGCGTCGATTGCCTCGCGGCCAGTGGATTACAGCAAAAATCCCAGGCAGAAATTGGAGTGATCCGATAAATGCCAGCAGGGCCAGATCCGACAGGGAGAGTCGGTTGTTGAGTAACAGGTAAAAGGCAAAGCCGGCAATAAATAGAGCGGCGATCAGCGCGCGGCGCAGCCACACCAGCTGCCGGTACATATTGTCCTCAGAATGCCAGCGGGTGCCGGGCAGCAGCCAGTGGTTCATCACCATGGTGGCGAGGGCCAAGGTGATCATAATTAATGCGCCAGTGGCTGCTGACAGGCCGCCGATAAAGGCCAGGGTGGTGAGCAGTGCTGAGCCACTGGCGCGGGGAACTGCCAGGGAGAAGTACTGCACCGGGCCGGCCACATCCAGGGCAAAGCCTGCCCACATGATGGGGAAGATGGGCAGGGCCATCAGCAGCAGGAACAGGGGGAAGCCCCAACTGGCGGTGCGCATTGCCTGTCCGGTGGGGCGCTCGGCAATACTCAGGTAAAAAATATGTGGCATAGCCACGGCAGTGGCGATAAACACCAGTAGCAGGGTATGGGATGAGCCCTGCTTGATGGGGGTGTAGAGCAGCTGGTGCATATCGGGGTTCTCCAGCAGCCACTCATCCAGGCCGGAAAACCCACCGAAGACGCCGTAAATGGCATAGCCGCCCACAGCGGTGAGGGCCACCAGTTTTACCAGGGACTCCAGGGCCATGGCACTGGCCAGGCCCTCGCCACGCTCGCGGGTAGCGCCGTACATACTGGTGAATACCGCCAGCAGCACGCAGTAGAAAAATGCGATTAAATTTTTGCTCGATACACCGCTGTCTGGCAGTGCCAGGGCAGCCACACTATCCCGCGACAAAAGGGCCAGGGTCTCAGATACCGCCTGGATTTGCAGGGCGATCAGGGGGAGCAGTGCCAACAGCATAAACAGGGTGGCGAGAGTCCCCGCCTGGCGGCTGTGATAGCGGAACACCAGAAGATCTGCCGGGGAGTAAAGCTGGTAGCGCTGTGCCAGGCGCGCCAGTGGTTCCAGGGCTACCGGCGCAAACAGGAACATGGCGCCGGTGCCCAGATAGTAGGCGAGCACCCCGTAACCATATTGCCAGGCCAGGTCGACGATACCGTAGAAGGTCCAGGCCGATAACGATACGCCGAGGGAGAGCACATAAACCAATGGATGGCGCACCCAGCGGGAAGGTAGCCAGCCCTTGGAGGTGGCGAAGGCGACAAAAAACAGGGTGGCGATATAGGCCACTCCCACCAGGGCAATGTGGGCAATATCAAAGCTCATTCGATTTGCGCCTCCACTGGATAAAAATCGCCAGTAGGATCAGCACGAACCAGAGGATAAAAGGCCGGTACCAGGCGCCGACGGGATTGATCATCCAGGTAAAGATGGTGGGGGAGAATACATAACCCACCAGCACCAGCAGAATTAATAGTGTGCGGTTACTCATAGATCGCCTTGAAAACCCGCTAGAGAAATTTGTTGTCCGCGCACTGTACCGATGAGAAGTCATCCCTGTGTAATCGTCAACGCGGGCTATCAGCCGGCCCCCTAAGGGCGGCTGGCGCGGAAATGGTAAGTGCAGCTTGGAATCAGTGCAATTGGCGGTTGCGCCTATCTATCTGGTGGCGGCGCCAGCGGGCGGTGGCCCACTTGAGAATATGCTCGGGGGGTTCTGTAAGGGCACTGTTTGGTAATTTGAAGCCGAGGAACTGCAAAGCCTTACACAGGTTATCGGAAGCCATGTTGTCGTCGATAGCCGGCGCGTGATTTTGCTTGCTGAGTTTTTGCCTGTCGTCAGGGCCCATCACCAACGGCAGATGGCCGAACTGGGGTGGAGTGGCGCCGAGGATTTTAAACAGGCGCTGTTGTGCACCGGTGGTATCCAGTAGGTCTGAGCCGCGCACCACCTGATTGATCTGTTGGTCGATATCGTCGACTACGACTGCCAGTTGGTAGGCATATAGGCCGTCGCGGCGCTTGAGAATGGTGTCTTCGCGGATTAGCTGCCGTTGCTCTCCGTGCCAAATATCCACAAAGCCTTCCTCGCCGCCTGCGCATTGCAATCGCAGCGCTGAGGGTTCGCTCACATCGTATTTAAGGCGACAGAAGTCGTTCGCATGTCCACCATTTTTCTTAATCTGGCTGCGTGAGCAGTCGCAGGGGTAAATCAGTTGCCGTTGGCGCAGTGTGGACAGGGTTTCCTCGTAGAGTGCGTAGCGCTTGCTCTGCCATTCGACGGGGCCGTGCCAGTGCAGTCCGTGGGCTTCCAGGGATTTCAGGATGCGGGTTGCCGCGCCGGGCTCTTCCCGGGGAGGGTCGAGGTCTTCCATGCGCAGGAGCCAGTGTCCGCCATGGGCGAGGGCGTCGAGGTAGCTGCCGACGGCGCACACCAGTGAGCCGAAGTGGAGCGGTCCACTCGGGGAGGGTGCGAAGCGACCAATATAGGGAGTTGTGCTGTTCAAAATGAATAGGGGCGATACATTGATCGCCCCCTCCGAGCAGGGCGATCGCAAGCGAACGCCGTGCCGCTATCGGTTGTGGATCAGCCGGAGATCTGCCGTTCCTTGATTTCCGCGAGGGTTTTGCAGTCTACGCACAGAGTGGCGGTTGGACGGGCTTCCAGGCGGCGAATGCCGATATCAACACCACAGGCTTCGCAGAAACCGTAGTCATCCTGGTCGATAAGCTCCAGGGTGGCATCGATCTTCTTGATCAGCTTGCGCTCGCGATCGCGGGTGCGCAATTCCAGGCTAAATTCTTCTTCCTGGCTGGCGCGGTCTGCGGGATCGGGGAAGTTTGCGGCCTCGTCTTTCATGTGGGAAACGGTGCGGTCCACTTCCGCCATCAGCTCGGCCTTCCAGGCCAACAGCAAGTTGCGGAAATGCTCCTGCTGCTTCTCATTCATGTACTCTTCGCCCTGCGTCTCCTTGTAGGGCTCAAAGCCGTGCAGAGATTCGGTGCTCGCAGCAGTTTTGGGCATAGTCGTTGCCTCTCTTTCTATACGGGCCCCCCTTTATGGGGGCGATACCACCAAATTCAATCTAGCCTAGACCGGAATCTTTCTAAGTGATGCTTTTTTCACCTATGAAATTCGCTGCGGTGTCAGGCTAATCCTGTTCTCGGTACCGATACCCCTGGCGACCGAGAGCGAGGAAGCTATCAAATCTGCGCGATTCGCGCCACAAATAGTTGTCTGCTATTTTGTGGCGCCTGAAATTACAGCCAAATGGTCCAGCCCGTGAAATTTACCCCCCCGTTGCAAAAGGCAACACTTTTGCGCCGATACAAGCGCTTTCTCGCCGATGTGGAATCTGCCAGTGGCGACGTGTTTACCATCCACTGCCCAAATACGGGGTCTATGAAGAATTGTTGGGTGGAGGGGGGAGACTGCTGGTACTCCGATTCTGGCAACCCCAAGCGCAAGTATCGCCACACTCTGGAAATTTGTACGACCCCAGATGGAGCCCTGGCGGGGGTGAACACAGGCCGCGCCAATGCTCTGGTTGAAGAAGCCATTCTGTCCGGCGTAGTCAGCGAGTTACAGGGCTATGAATCCCTGCGCAGGGAAGTGCGCTACGGAGAGGAAAACAGCCGTATCGATCTGTTGTTGTCCGGTGCCGATGGGGACTGCTACGTAGAAGTGAAAAATGTGACCCTGGCAGATGGGGCGCAGGGTTACTTCCCCGATGCGGTAAGTGCCCGGGGCGCCAAGCACCTGCGCGAATTGCAAAAGCTGGCTGATAGCGGTGTGCGGGCGGTACTTTTTTACTGCGTCCAACACAGCGGTATCGAGACGGTGCAGGTGGCGCGGGAAATTGACCTCGCTTATGCTGAGGCTCTGGATTCCGCTATTGGTGCTGGTGTGCAAGTGCTCGCATACCGCGCGAAGCTCGGTGCTGAAGGCGTCGAGCTGGTGGAGGCCCTGCCTTTTCTCCCGTGAGGGAAAGGCAGGGAGCTGTCAGTCGGCCAGTAATGCGTAGAGACCATCCTGTGCATATTCCACGGGTACTGGCGTCAGGGCATCACCAGTACAGGGCCCGGCGATACACTCCCCAGATTCAATCAGGAATAGCGCGCCGTGGGAGGCGCACTGAATAAGTGCGCCATCGGGATCGAGGAACTGGTCTTCCTGCCAGTCCAGATTGATGCCCCGGTGAGGGCAGGTGTTCTTGTAGGCGTAGACCTCGCCATCCTTCATCACAGCAAACACATTGTCAGTGCCGGCGGCAGTGTCTCCGAGGGAGAAACCTTTGGATTGTCCTTCGCTTAACTCGTCATAGCGACACAGGAAGTACTTCTGCATAGATTATCGGCTCCCGGCCTAATTCTTGTTCAGGGCGCAAGCGCCTGCTTATTCGGGTGCCGCGAGTCTAATGGACGTGTAACGAATTGTCCCGTCACGCAGTATGCCGATAGTGATTTCGTCACCGGCACTGTGTTTTTCCAGGGCATTGAGCAGATCGTCGTAGCTGCGAATCGGCTGCTGTTCTATTTCTACAATCACATCGCCCAATTCCCAGCCTCCACCCCGGGTGCGATGGATACCGCGCAAGCCGGCTTTCTCTGCGGGAAGCCCGGGAGCGGTACGCAATACGGCAACCCCCTCAAAGCCGTAGCGGCTACTCCACTGATCCGGGGCGGATTCGATACCAATAATCGGGCGCACCAGGCGGCCGTGATTGATCAGTTCCGGCACAATTTTTTTGACAGTATCCACTGGAATCGCAAAACCAATACCGACACTGGCGCCACTGGGGCTGTAAATTGCGGTGTTAACCCCGATTAAACGCGCCTGGGAATCCAGCAACGGGCCGCCGGAGTTGCCTGGATTAATAGCCGCATCAGTTTGGATAACATTGCGAATGGTGCGGTTGTTGGCGGCTTCAATTTCCCGGCCCAGGGCGCTGACCACACCGGTGGTGAGAGTGGTATCCAGGCCGAACGGATTGCCGATAGCCAGTACTTTGCGGCCTACCGCGAGATTGCTGGAAGTGCCCACAACCAGCGGTTTTAGCAACTCCCTGGGAGCGTCAATTTTCAGAACGGCCAGATCTTTTTCCGGCGCAGATCCCACCAGCTCGGCCGGCCACTCACTGCGATCCTGCAAAGTGATAGTGACTTGCCGTGCACCCTCGATAACGTGGAAATTGGTGACAATATGGCCCTGCGTGTCCCAAATAAATCCACTGCCTGCGCCTTTGGGAACCGAGTGCAAGCGCAGGGTCCTGCGATCCCGTACCAGAGTCTCATTGGTGACATAGACCACCGACGGGCTGGCAAAATTGAACACCTGCATGGTGTTGCGCTCGTCGTCGGTGGCAAAGGTTTCCGCCTGCGCAGATATTGCCGGGGTAAGCAGCAAAAAGACTGAGATTAAGCTGGTGTGTAGAGTTTTAAGTAGAGCCATAAATACAATCCTCCCTTTGAACTACCGGACTGGAAGAGACTTATGAAACTGCCGTCTTCCTTTTTGTTTGCCGCTGTTTTGAAAAGTGTATCTTGTTTGCAATCGTTTTGCGGTGTCGGCTGTTTATTGGGGGCTATTGGCGAGATTTAAAGCTGGGGGCTATGGAGATGACATACACGGTAGTTTTGCCTCGTAGTACAAAACCTCTTTCGGCCTGTCAGGTTGCCTCGCCACGGGCCTGGTAATTAAAAAACAGCACCAGATTCCGGGCCGTTGTTACCTTGCCGTAATAGGGGTTGCTTTGATAGTCCTCAAGGGTCCGCCCGGTTCTTTGTGCGATTTCCTCTATTAAGTCCAGATCGAGATCATCTTCATCTAGTTTTAGAGTATTAAAGAGTTCATCTGACGCTTGAATTGGGACCAGTTGTTTGGTGGGAAGTGCCGCTTGTAGTTGTTCATACACGGCTCTGATTATCCATGTGTCTACAATTTTGCGATCAAACTCCTGGGCAAATTCACAAATAGATAATCCTTTGCGGCTGTTACATAGTCGTTGGAAATGCCTGTCAATTTTGGGCTGTTCAATAGTACCCCAAATTATGGTCAATATTCCTAAACCAACTAAAGCTAAAAAATACATAGGCAGGTAAATAAGGAGGGCTAGCACCGCTGTTAGAAAAGAAAATAACGTAACTTTACTTGCCTTTTTGGACTTGTATTTAGGCATAAATCTTGATGCTTTTTTCATGTTTTTATCGTTGTTCTAGTTTTGGTAGTCGTAGCTTTTGTTGTAATTTGACAAAGGTTTTTTCTGTGTAGGGGCCAAAAACAAATTCGGAAGAATCTGCGAATTTGTGGTCTTGAACACGATCTATGTAATAGTAAGCGCAGGCCCCTTCAGGGCAAGCGTAGACTGAGACGAACATCTCGTTTGCACTGATATGTTGTGGTTCATCGATACGACGGATATTGGCATCGTTCCCCAAATTAAAACCAAGGGCTTTTTCGCCATCTATCCAATAAATCTCGTAAGGGCCGTCATTCCATGAAGGAGAACACCCAATTAAAAATATGGCGATGAGTAGCGGGATGTACTTCACGACCCCTCTTTTTATGAATGCTTTAATAATTTACGTCTTTCTAAACAGAAAGAGACCCTTTTAAGTGACAACTCTGTGAAAAATTGAACGTAAAGCTGAGATCAATTATCGCCCGCAGAGGCCCAAAGGGGCCAGCGCAAACTACCTATGACTGTTATGTATCGATGTGCCACTCATCTTGAATTCCGCGATGCTGCTAAGGCTACCACTATTTGCATTGCTTGCTCTTCGGTAAAACCTTGCTTTTTAAGAGATAGATACAACTCCCTAAAATACTTTGCCTGCGCGTCTAAAAGCTCAGGATTACTTAGCGCTTTTAACTATGCCTTGAGCATTGAAACAAGCATATTTGTGTCAGATCCGGCAGCTGGATTCTGAGGCACCTGATTTTGTGCATTGGCATTACCCACGAATATATATAACCCACGCGAAATCAAAATTGTTAGATATTTCATATCTCTTCCTTGATATGGTAGGGATACATAACTATCTAATTAGGCACTAATTACGGAAATTTTGCAGGGCGAGAATACGATCATCCAGTGGTGGGTGCGTGGCCATAAGCGCTCCCATACTGCCGAATATACCGAAGGCTTTCATGTTGCCGGGTAGGGGTTCCTCGTGGCCCCGATCAGACTCCACCTTCAAGTGTTGCAGTGCGGCAATCATGGATTGGGGGCTGGCGAGTGTGGCGCCGGCATGGTCGGCCCGATATTCACGGCGGCGACTGAACCAGGCGACAATCATCATGGCGAAGAAGCCGAATATGATATCCATAACAATGGATGTGACAAAATAGCCGATGCCCAAGCCCTGTTCGTTGCGCAAGATAACCCGGTCCACGAAGAATCCAACCAAGCGGGCGAGGAACATCACAAAGGTATTTACTACACCCTGGATCAGTGCCAGCGTCACCATATCGCCATTGGCCACGTGACCGATTTCATGGCCAATCACGGCGCGGGCTTCCTCTCGGCTAAAGCGCTGCAACAGTCCGGCGCTGACGGAGACCAGGGCGCTGTTGCGATTCCAGCCGGTGGCGAAGGCATTCGCCTGGGGCATTGGAAATATCCCCACATCCGGCATACCAATGCCTGCTTTGCGGGAGAGTTCCCGTACGGTTTCTACCAGCCACTGCTCATCGGCGCTGCGCGGCTGCTCAATAATTTGTGTGCGGGTACTGATCCGGGCGATGGTTTTCGATAAGAGCAGGGAAATAAAAGACCCGCCAAAGCCAAAAATCGCGCACATCAGTAACAGGGCGCCAAGGTTGAGATCAACACCGTTTGCTTGAAGAATTCCCCCAATTCCAAAAATATTGAAAATGATGCCGACCAATACAAGGACAGCAAGGTTGGTCAGCAGGAATAGCCCAATGCGCAACATCGGATCTCTCCTTTGAGTGAGTGTCTTTACGGAATTATTCCGCGGCTCTACCGGTAAGTTTAGATAGGGTTGGCGCAACTTGCCTTTCTGTGGAGCGGCACAGCAGATCCCGCTGCGCCGGTAGTCCGTCTAATCCGTGCACCAGTGGCGCTTGAAGTGGATCGCTAGTCAGAGTTCTGGGTGGCAAGGAGGCGGTCGACTTCACTGGTGAGATGTTGTTTCAGCTCCGGCTCCAGGTCGTTCCAGTGCACATCCATCAGTGCGCCCTGAAGTGCGTAGAGCATCACCTTGGATGCGTTAATCCCCCGGTTTCGGATGCTGATAAAGGCCTCGACCGGCCCAACCCTGCGCAGGTCATCGTGGGAGCGAATGCCAATAGAGTGGAGAATATTGACCGAGGCCAGGCCCAGGTTTTTTAGTTTTAATAGTTCTGATTGACTCGGGTGCATTCGGTTTTCCCTACCAGTTTGAGCGTCCGTTGTCACAGCCAAACCCTCGACTGCGGCTTTGAACTTAACATAAATTAACAGATGGCTAACAAACATTACCGCCAGATTATTGTACGGCGCGCCTGCTTTTGGTGCCTCAGTTGAGGGTGACTGTTTGCTCTCTGTTAAAGTAGGCATAGCCTGTTGAATAATTTAGCCTGCCCTTTGGGGTTCGCCTAACAATGAGATACAAATGTTATCGACACCGCTGAAGCGTATGTTGTTTGGACTCGGCGATGAGCATGTCATTGTCGATCCCGCTTCCGACCAGCTTTTACACCCCGAGGCCCTGATTGCCTTTCAGCGCCTGAGCAGAGATGCCCGTGACGCGGGATTTTCCCCTAAAGTCGTATCCGGTTTCCGCGCCTTTGATCGACAGCTGTTGATCTGGAATGCAAAAGCCCAAGGGCAGCGTCCAGTTCTCGATAGCGAAGGTAACCCCCTGGATATCGGGCAATTAAGCGAGCGGGAACTGGCCTTCGCTATACTGCGCTGGTCCGCTTTGCCGGGAGCATCCCGGCACCACTGGGGTACCGATTTTGATATTATCGATGCGTCGGCAGTAACTTCTGACTATACGGTCCAGCTCATTCCCCAGGAGGTGGCGGATGACGGTGTATTCGGCCCCTTCCACCGCTGGCTGGATAATCAAATCAGCGCAGGTAACAGCTATGGCCTGTTCCGGCCCTATGCTGAGGATCGCGGCGGTGTCGCACCGGAGCGCTGGCACTTGAGTTACGCCCCCAGGGCCCGGGAGTTACAGGAGCTGCTCAGTGTGGAGCGCCTGTCAGAACTACTACGAGAGTCAGATATATCCCTGGGCGCTGCGGTTTGTGAGCACCTTCAGGATATCTATACGTGCTTTATCTGGGTCCCGGATCACTGCTATCCCTCGTTTAGTGAGCAACTATAGCGGCCTGTCGCGAAAGCCTGGTTACAGTTCGTTACTAGACCATATGAGGAGTGGTAGAAGGCCGCTTTGAGGCGGGGGATTTACCTTGAAAGGGACAGTCGATCCTGCCAAGCTGCGCCGCAGAGTGTGCCGGGGGCAATGTAAGGGAGATGAGTTATGGGTGAGGAAGTGGCCGTTAAAGGCCGGCGGGATATCTGGCAGGCCATGAGGGCTGAGGCCTCGGAGGCCGCTGCCGGTGAGCCTATCCTGGCAAGCTATTTCCACAATACTATTTTGCGCCACAAGTCCCTGGAAGATGCCATCGCGGATCACCTTGCTTCAGTGCTCGAGCACAATGCACTCACAGCAACGGCGTTGCAGGAAGTAATCGCCATGGCTCTGGCCAGTGATCCGAGCATTTCCCGCTGTTTGAGTGAGGATATTTGTGCCTGGTATGACCGGGACCCGGCCTGCGACCAGTACCTTACCCCTTTTCTGTACTTTAAGGGCTTTCATGCCCTGCAGTCCCACCGCATAGCGCACTGGCTATGGAACCAGGGCCGCCACACCCTGGCGCTCTATTTCCAGAGCCAGGTATCGGAGCAGTTCTCGGTGGATATCCACCCAGCAGCGCGATTTGGCTGCGGCATTATGATCGACCACGCTACAGGATTAGTGGTGGGGGAGACCTGTGTAGTGGAAGACAATGTCTCCATTCTCCATTCAGTGACGCTGGGGGGCAGTGGCTCTGGCAGCGGCGATCGCCACCCGAAAATTGGCCCCGGGGTGATGATTGGAGCCGGTGCCAAAGTCCTGGGACCGGTTAGAGTGGGAGAAGACGTTAAAATTGCCGCCGGCAGCCTGGTTTTACACGATGTACCCGCCCACACAACTGTAGCTGGTGTTCCCGCCCGCCAGGTAGGGGGGCGTGTCGAGGGGGCACCGGCTTACACCATGGATCAGACTCTGGATTCGGAAGAGTAACGAAGGGAAATATTATTGATGTCGCAATCCACCTACAGCTTGGTTTTTCGCGGAGATTTGGTGGCGGGATATACTGCCGGTGATGTAAAGGCCAGCATGGTGCGCCTGTTCAAGAGTAATCCCCAGGCCATAGAGAAACTGTTCAGTGGACGCCCGCTGACATTGAAGAAAGGTTTATCTCTGCTCCAGGCGCAGCAGTTTCAGGCCAACCTGGCCAAAATTGGTGCTCAGGTAAGTATCAAGAGCGAGGACAGTGGAACAGCTGTTACCGAACAGCCGAAGTCAAAGCCTGAAACTGCTTTCAGTTCGCAGTGGACTCTGGCACCCATGGAGGGAAACCTCGTAAAGGAGCACGAACGCAAGTCGGTGGAACCGGTCAGCGTTGAGGTAGAGCACCTCAGTCTGCGTGCAGCGGAAGGCCAGCTTCTGGATGAGAGTGAGCGCAAGGGGGAGGAGCCGTCTCCTGTATCTGTTCCCAATTGGGTAGTTAACTGACAGGGTCTCTCCAAACAGGCAATAAAAAACCGGCACTTGGCCGGTTTTTTATTGCTCAAAGAAAAGGGGATTAGCCTTCTTCTTTCAGGTAGCGCTCGCGGGAAGCCATAACTTCTTTGCGTGCAGCTTCGGCATCAGCCCAGCCTTCTACTTTAACCCACTTGCCTGCTTCCAGGGCTTTGTAGTTTTCGAAGTAGTGCTCGATCTGCTTGATCAGCAGCTCGGGCAGGTCACTGATTTCTTCAACGTGATCGTACAGCTTGGTCAGCTTGGTGTGCGGAACGGCCAGAAGCTTGGCGTCAACACCGGATTCATCGGTCATGTTCAGAACGCCAACAACGCGAGAGCGGATTACAGAACCAACCATTACCGGGTAAGGTGCTACTACCAGCACGTCCAGGGGGTCACCGTCTTCTGACAGGGTCTGGGGTACGTAGCCGTAGTTAGCCGGGTAGAACATTGGAGTGGCGACGAAGCGATCCACAAATACTGCGTCAGAGTCCTTGTCCACCTCGTACTTGATCGGGTCGTGGTTGGCAGGGATCTCGATGATTACGTTGATATCGTTGGGCAGCTCTTTACCTGCCGGGATCTTGTCGAAACTCATTGCTGGTCCTGAATGAATAGGTAACTGAAAATCTGGAGCGCGGATTATATATGCTGTGGAGCCTGGCTGAAAGTCACGCCTGCACCTGGCTAATGGCGTCGTAGCTCGTCTGGCGGGTCTATCCTGTAACTCGGATATAACAACAACAGGGCAGGACCAGTCATGGTACAGGCACGGGAGGTAAAAACCGCTCAGGAGGCCCGCGCAATTGTCGAAGAGCGAGGCCTCAGTCATGTCAAAGTGGGTTTATTCGATACCGATGGCGTGATGCGTGGCAAATATATGAGCCGCGCAAAATTCCTCTCATCCCTGGAAAAAGGCTTCTCTTTCTGTGATGTGGTCCTGGGTTGGGATGTAAAGGACCAGCTCTACGACAACACCCCCTATACCGGTTGGCATACCGGATACCCGGACGCCCCGGTACGCATTCTCCCGCAGAGTTGCCGGGATGTGCCTTTTGAAGACGATATGCTGTTGTTTCTGGCGGAGTTTGACGGTCGTGCCCAGGCGCTGTGCCCGCGTGCAGTGTTGCGGCGAGTGCTAGAGCGCTGCCGCTCACTGGGATTTGATCCCTATGCGGCCCTGGAGTACGAATTCTTCCTGTTTGACGAAACTCCCGAATCGGTGCGGGAAAAGGGATTCCGCAACTTAAAACCTTTTACCCCCGATGTTTTTGGCTACTCAATGCTGCGTAATTCAGTGCACGGCGAGCTGTATCGGGAAATTCTGAACCTGAGTGAGGGTATGGACTTCCCCCTTGAGGGACTGCATACGGAAACTGGCCCGGGGGTGTTAGAGGCAGCCATTGCGGTGGATGGTGCGGAGGCTGCCGGGGATAAAGCGGCGCTGTTTAAAACTTTTATAAAAGTGTTGGCGCAGCGAATGGGGATGATGGCCACTTTTATGTCCCGTTGGTCCAGCGACTATCCGGGGCAGAGCGGGCATATCCATTTGTCATTGAGAAATTGCGGCAGCGGCGATTCCGCCTTTTTCGATTCCAGCCAGCCCGACGGGGTTAGCCAGATAATGCGTCAGTTTATTGCTGGTCAGCAACGGCTGATGCCGCAATTCCTGGCTTTGATGGCTCCGACCGTAAACAGTTATCGCCGTTTGGTTCCGGGGTTCTGGGCTCCGACAGGGGCCAACTGGGGTGTGGAAAACCGCACAACGGCGCTCCGAGTTATCCCCGGTGGCGATGCCTCCCAGCGTATCGAGTACCGTTTGGGCGCTGCCGATGCAAACCCCTATTTAGCACTGGCCGCTGCCTTGGGGTCCGGCCTCTATGGTGTTATGCAGCAATGGCAGCCCAGTGAGCCTATCGCTGGTAATGCCTACTCGCTGGAATTGGAGGGCGAGCAAGAACTACCAGGTACACTGTGGGAGTCTACCCAACAATTTAAGGCGTCAGAGGCGGCACAGGAATTATTTGGCAGTGAATTTGTTGAGCACTTTTCTGCCAGTCGTGAGTGGGAGGAGCGGGAATATCGCCGCCATGTCAGTGATTGGGAATTGGAGCGGTACTTCGAAATAATTTAATTGGGAGTATCGACGCCGATGAAAACGACAAAAATCATGCACCATCTCCAGTGTATTTCCCCTATTGATAACAGCGTTTATGTTGAGCGTGCCCTGGCGGGTGAGGTGGAGATTCGAGTGGTGCTGGACCGGGCCAATAAGGCACAGCAAGCCTGGCGGCGGACACCTCTCAGCGAGCGTATTGCTATTGTCGAGCGAGCAGTGGACATATTTTCCTCCAAGAAAGAGCGTTTGGGGCGGGAGCTGTGCTGGATGATGGGGCGCCCAATCCGCTATGCAGGAGGGGAGATTAGTGGATTTATTGAGAGAGCACAGACTATGGCAAAGCTTGCCACTGAAGCTCTTGCCGATATTGACTTACCTGAGAAACGAGGATTTACCCGATTTATCCGCCGGGAGCCTCTCGGTGTTTCCCTGGTGATTGCTCCATGGAATTATCCCTACCTGACAGCAGTTAATGCTGTAGTGCCGGCACTATTGGCGGGGAATGCGGTTATATTAAAACACTCGACTCAGACACCACTTTGCGCTGAGCGAATGGTGGAAATTTTTCGGGAGGCGGGATTACCTTACGGTGTTTTCCAGTTCCTTCACTTAAATCATGCTTATACCCAGCGGTTGGCGTGCGCGGGGGAAATCCAGCACCTTGCCTTCACCGGCTCGGTTGGTGCCGGGATAAATCTGGAGCGCACAGTTGCCGGTCGGTTTATTCAGGTTGGGCTCGAATTGGGGGGGAAAGACCCTGCCTACGTTCGTGCTGATGCCGATATTACCCAGGCTGTAGCAGCAGTAGTCGACGGCGCTTATTTTAATTCCGGGCAGTCCTGTTGTGGTATTGAGCGGGCCTATGTGCATGAAGATATTTTTTCTGAGTTTATTTCCCAGGCGGTCGACCTGTTGCGTGAATACCGACTGGGGCGCCCGGATCAAGCTGAGACCACTTTGGGGCCGTTGGTGCGCGCAGAAGCGGCTGATCGGGTTCGGGCGCAGGTGGATGAGGCGGTAGCTGAGGGCGCGAAAGTCCATTTGGATGTGAATGAATTTCCAATGGACAAACGGGGTACCCAGTATATGGCACCACAATTGTTAACCCGGGTGCGACATCATATGCGAGTGATGCGTGAGGAGACTTTTGGACCCGTACTGGGGGTGCAGAAAGTGCATGATGACGGCGAAGCTCTAGAATTTATGAATAACAGCCCCTTCGGTCTTACTGCGGCTATTTTCTCCCGCGATAAAGACGTTGCATTGGAGATGGGGGATTATCTTGAGGCGGGTACCGTTTTTTTAAATCGATGTGATTACTTGGACCCGGAACTGGCTTGGACCGGGGTCAAGCAATCTGGCCGGGGATGTACTCTTTCTAAAATTGGGTTTGAGAGTTTAACCCGGCCCAAGTCATTTCATTTTAAGCTCAATGGTTAGCGGGAATTGGAGGATGTTGAGGGTAAATTACCTCCCCGCCTTCTCGAAGGGTCACATTCCACATTGAGTCTATATAAGTGACACAAATTTAGAGAGGAAATTGTGGATAAATACCATGTCAATTGGAATTATCCCACGACCATTTGGGTTGGTCCCGGCCGAATTACCGAGTTGGCTGAAGCTTGCCAGGAGCTGAATATTCGCAGCCCACTGATAGTCACAGACCCTACCGTCGCCGCATTGCCACTGATCGATAGCGCGATCAATCCGTGCCACCAGGTGGGATTGGAAGTAAGTATTTTCTCCAGAATTAAGGGTAATCCCAACGAAGTCAATATTGCCGATGGTGTAGCCAAGCTGCACGAACACAAGTGCGATGGGGTTATTGCCCTCGGTGGCGGCTCGGCTCTTGATGCGGGTAAAGCTATTGCCCTTATGGCAGGGCAACAGCACAGTATTTGGGATTTTGAGGATATTGGCGATAACTACAGGCGCGTGGACCCAAAGGGTATTTTACCGCTGATAGCAATTCCCACGACTGCTGGTACTGGCTCGGAGGTTGGTCGGGTTTCGGTAATCACCGATGAAAGAGCCCAGGCTAAGAGGCTGATTTTTCACCCTCGTATGATGCCGGACATTGTTATTCTGGATGCTCAGCTGACGATGGGGCTGCCCCCGGACCTCACTGCGGCGACGGGAATGGATGCGTTATCCCACAATCTGGAATCTTTTTATTCCCCCCAATACCACCCCATGGCCGAAGGGATTGCCCTGGAGGGGATGCGCCTGATCAAGGAGTATCTGCCACGAGCTTATGCCATAGGTGCAGAACTCGAGGCGCGTCAGCAAATGCTGGTCGCATCCTGTATGGGCGCAACGGCTTTCCAGCGAGGGTTGGGGGCTATCCACGCATTGGCTCACCCCCTTGGTGCCCTATATGACAAGCACCACGGTCTCCTTAACGCAATTTTGATGCCCTATGTCCTTATCGCCAATCGCCCAGCCATCCAAGTGCCGATGGGGCATCTGGCGCTCTATCTACAATTGGCTGGTAATGACATGTTCGACAGTGGATTTGACGCGGTGCTCAACTGGGTGCTCGGCTTGCGCAAGCAGGTGGGGATTCCCCATAGCCTGGCGGAGATCGGCATTGATGATACCGATGCGGATAGAGTTGGGAAAATGGCGTCTGTGGAACCTTCCGCCAGCACTAACCCGATGCGTTTTAATGGGATTGAGTACCGGGATATTTTCCTGCGCGCTTGTGAAGGTAGTATCACACTGTAATAAATCCCTGTGAATAAGCGACAGAAGAGAATGTGTTCCATCGATAATCGGTAAAGGACTGAATGATGCGCAGTATTATTGCTCTCTTGTTCCTCTCGCTGGCTGGTATTGCCCTGGCTCAGGATTCATCGAATATTCGCACGGCTATTTTTGCGGGTGGCTGCTTTTGGTGTATGGAGCCACCATTTGACAAGGTTGATGGCGTGCTAGAAACCACTTCCGGGTATAGTGGTGGCCATGTCAAAAACCCAACTTATGAACAGGTATCTTCCGGCGGTACCGGTCATGCCGAGGTTGTTCAGGTAAAATATGATGCGAACAAAGTCAGCTATTCTGACCTGCTCAATATTTTTTGGCACAACATTGACCCCTTTGATGCGGGTGGCCAGTTTTGTGATCGCGGCGACCAATATCGTGCTGAAATCTTCTATGGTAATGATGAGGAAAAGGCCTTAGCTGAGGAGAGCAAGAAGAAGGTGGAGGCGGAACTGGGCAAAAAAGTGGTTACACAGATAAAGCCCGCTGCGACCTTTTATCCCGCAGAGGCTTACCATCAGGACTATTACCAGCGTAACCCCCTGCGCTACAAGTATTATCGCTACCGCTGCGGACGCGATAAGCGCCTGGAGGAGGTCTGGGGAAAAGCGTCAAGCTGACGTTCACTCACCCAGCAGTTGAAAATGATACCTGGTACTTCTTTGTATGACGGTGAGGTTCTGGAAACGGTGAATGGTTTCCCTGTACTTTACCGCTATATTCAGAGCAGCGGTTCCAAGCCGCTAATGGTATTTATTCCTGGAGCGGCTCATCTAGCGCGTATTTTTTATGGCTATCCCGGTGGTCGCCCTGACGATTTTATCAGCCACTGGGTCACTCGAGCGGGTTTCCCTTTCCTGGCTATTTCCTATCCTGTGGCGAACGCGGTTTTTAGTAGCACGCATCCCGAGTTTACCATTCAAGATTGGGGCAATCAGGCAGCGGACGTTATTGCCAAAATTCTCTCCGAAAACCACCTCCCGAGTTCAGTGATAGTGTGTGGCTGGAGTATGGGGGGGAAAATTGCAGGGGCTCTAGCGAGGGCGGCGAAAACTGCGGGCTTTTCGATCGAATGCTTGGTTGCCATGGCTGCAGATCCTCCATTGCCAGGATTCCTACCCATTGCTAATGTCAAAGCCATAGAAATGACCGCTGACGGCATGGCTAGCCGCAGCGGTATTTACCCCACATTTTTTGCCGCGCTCAATGAACAGAGTACCTTTAATCAGCACACAATTATTCCCGAGGATAGATATCGGAGTGAGTTTCTCGGCGCAATCCCTGTCGCTCTGATTGGAACTGGACTAATGTACGACGGGCGAGGGTTTAAGGAAGATCTTTCCAGGGCATTAAAGACAGCAAATACTTTTGGCTTTCTGGATTATCCGATTCCTGTCGTTATTCAGAGTGACTCTATGGGGGATTTGGAAAATGTGCTGTGCAATATTGATGACTGGGCCTTTATTCGCAATCGGGTGCTTGTGAATAAGCTTTTGGGTTCGGTGTCTCCGGAGCAGATTCCGAGGGATAAATGGGAGTTGGTGCAGCTCTTAACCCGCTCATCTTCAGACTATTTTTCACAAATTGTCTCGGGTAATCATTTCTTTTTCGTTGGATCTATAGGGGCGCGAACGACGGTTGATCGAATAGAAAAGCTGCGGGCCAGGGTGAGAAGTATTCAGTCTTTTTAATCCCCGTCCAGGGCAGCTCTGTTACGATTTATAGGCTGCAATCGTTGGCTGAATTATGCCGGTTGTAAAGCTTGTTCATGTTGGTGCTGGGTGAAATAGAGTTTCTCAGAGAGCTCATTAATAAGTTCGATGTCTTCAACCTCTGCAGCCAGACTTTTCATTCGGCTTTCGCCATTAAATGCTCCCCAAATACTTGCTGCCATGGCGCCAATAGTATCCGTATCACCGCTTAGGGAAAATATATTCGCCAGTAACGAAGTTAAAGGCGAGTTTCGATACATCAGTCCAAAGTAAATGGCGGTGATACAGGATTCTGGAGCCGTTATTCCATTACCTAGCCACTGCTTGATCTGCTGTGGATGTGGAAAGTTGAGGTTGGACAAAAGAGTCGCACATTTTTTGAGTTTTTGCTGATATATTTCAGATTCACTGCTCATCTCCAGCTTGTCTAATATCTCCCTGTTTGATCGATCCTGCAGGGACTCACAGATGGTGATGGCGATCAGATATGCCCCTTCGACAGCGATAGGGTGGGCATGGGTGATTTCGGAGACGGATTGTACGTGTTGCTTGAGAAGATGATCATTTTTGGGGTGGCAGAGGGCGATAATTGGTGCCCTCATGGCGGCTCCATTACCAATAGAGCCCTGTTTGAACCTTTTTCGGTTTAAATCCTGCCATCGCTTACCGTCCCTGACACCTTTGAGCAGCTTCGCTGCACCGGGTCCATAACCTCTGCTCCATTGGTAACTTTGAGCAAAGTTTTTGGCGATGTGATCCTGATCAAAATAATTATACTCAAGGTAGGAGCTTGCTATATCTATAGACATTTGAGTGTCATCCGTATAGCGCCTTTTTCCCTTGTCTGTTTTACCGATGATTTTCCACAGTTGTCTTTCCAGTACTCCGCCTTCGTAAGGCGCGCCATATGAATCACCGATGGCTAGACCTTTAAAACAACCTCTATATTTTCTGAGATTTATCATTGGTTTTTTTGTGATCTGATCGAAAGATAATTAGTTGTATGGCTGATTGTGAAAACTCTTATTTATCTTCAAGCTAAAATCAATATAAACAATTTATAGCGTGCTATTAAGAGGTGGAATAAACGATAATTTTAAAATTTCTTCAAGCTAAGAATTGAGCATGGTCAATAGCGTTCGAGATCTATGTGTTTACTGAATTGAAAAAACAGGCCTATATTTCGTGTGTAACTAAACCTGATAGGCCTGTTGATAGTGGGTAATCTATTTATTGGATGCAGGCATTATTAGCAGTATCAAAGTCATTTCGAATCCACACATTGCCATTGCGAGCTGGAAAACTGTCATCTGCCATATCGGCGCCTCCACTACCCATAGCGGTATTGCCGATTATAAGGTACCCCACCTGCCCCAAACCCAGCATCTTAATTCCGTGAGTTCCATTATTATCTGAGAGGTTGTCAGCGATAATGCCACCATCGCCGCCATCAATGGCAATTCCACTCGCTCCGTTCGAACTGGTATCATTTAATTGAATTAGGCTGTCATTCCCGACGATTTTTACTCCCTGCAGAGAGTTCCCCATAGCTTCGGAATTTCTTACACGGTTTCCGTCTCCCATAAGACGTATGCCCATACCCCAATTTCCGTTGGCATAGGAAGTTTCTACGCTGTTGCCAGAGCTCCAAAGGGCAATTCCTGCAATAAAGTTTGCGGTAGCATTGATATCATAAATTGAATGCCCGCCACCCCCTTCCGCAGAAACACCGTTATTGCAGTTTTCGATACTGCCTCCTCCGGCAGTATCTTCGAGAACAGTGTCGGAGTCAGTCAATCGGACACCAATTCCATCGCCATCACAGCTAAGTGTGTAGCCGTTCATATCGAGTGATCCGCCAGCTCCAATGATGAGAGCCGGATGGCTTGTACAGAGAAGAATATCGCTAGTCATACTTCTGCTGTGGTTATGGTATCTCCACAGCTGACGGCGGAGGTCACTGCAGATAGTGACAGGCTGGCTACGCCGGTAACAGTTAACAATGCTGCTTTTATTGGATTCATATTTCTATTTTTCATATCAAATTTCCCTAATTATGTGAGTAATTGAAAATAAGAGAGAACACCCAAAGCAAGGAGATTGTGACTTAGGCTTGGAAAAGGGCCATAGGAAATTTTCCCTAATTAATTGGCTTTTATTTGATATGCTGGTGATAGTATGAGTTTTTTATTCTATTAAAGTATTTGCTCATTTGTTTTTTTTTGTTTGCGTAATATTGGTGTGTGAAATAAAGCAATATTTACTTTTAAATAAATATTATTTATTTGTTCGGTATTTATTTTTCCAGTAGCTTTGTGAGAACCTTTACACATTCCTCTCTCTGTTTGTGTTCTGTATTGGCAAATCCGAGTACCAATCCCGTATTTTCCACTTTGTTCGGGAAAAAGAGAGATAGTGGTGTGCTTCCTAACCCGTGGCTGCGTAATTTTTTCGACAGGGTAATATCATCATGTCCTGGTGTTGAAATTACCAGATGCATGCCGGTACTACTGGCAATTAGTCTTGCTGGCGAGGGTAGTGTATCGCGAATAAGCTGACAAAAATGTTCCCACTTTTGCATATAGCTAGCACGCATTTTTTGAAGATGCCGGACAAAATGCCCCTCGTTGAGGAAGTCTGCCACGACAGCCTGGGTGACTAAGGGGGAGTGACCAGAGAGCATTTCTTTTGCTTGTGCAAATGCAGGTACAGTAGAGCTGGGGGTCACTAAGTAGCCGAGCCGCAAGCCAGGTAATAAGGTTTTACTGAAACTTCCCATATAGAGCACGGGTGTTTTTTCTCCCATACCCTGAAGCGCTGCGACGGGCTTGTTTTGAAAAGAAAACTCACTGTCGTAATCATCTTCAATGATCCAGCAGCCCATTTGTGTCGCCCAATCCAATAACTTGATACGTTCACTGGCGGGCATAACACCACCCATGGGGTATTGATGTGTTGGCGTGATAAAAAGTAATTTGGCTTTTTTTGCGCTCTTTACCAATTTATCCACATCAAGGTGCTTATCTGCCAGGCTTACAGGCATGAGTTTTGCCCCAACAGCCAGAAAGGCTGATCGAGCGCGGCGATAGCCAGGGTTTTCTATATAAACTCTATCCCCTCGGTTGACAGTAACTTGCGCACACAGATTCAGCGCCTCTTGAGCTCCGTTAGTAATAATTACCTGTTCAGCATTGCAGCGAAGGCCGCGTGAGTTGCGAAGGTACTCGGCAAGTGCTTGGCGCAAAGGTAAATAACCTTGGCTCTGTCCGTAACCAGCCAGGGCCAACCTGGATTGATGGCGGCGGTACAATTTATTCCAGATAGTGAATGGAAATGCATTTAGATCTGGTAAGCCGGGGGTAAATGGGATTAATAGATCTTCGTTCTCCCTGCTTCCCGGAAAGGCTTGTACCAAGTCACCATAGTCAGAGAGTGGCGGCAAACATCTGTTCGACTGCGCCTGCCAATCTTGCCCTTCAGGTTTCTCGACATAGGACGGTAGTTTCGGGGATACGAATACGCCTTTACCTGGGTAGCTGGTAAGGAAGCCTTCCGCTTTCATTTGATCCAAGACCTGAGTGACAGTATTGCGGCTGATGGCGAGGGACTCTGCCAGTCGGCGTGATGAGGGCAGCTTGGTGCCAGCGGCCAATCGGCCTACACAAATCCACCGCACCAGTTGCCGATACAACTGGCTCTGCAGTGGCTGGCCTGGGTCGAGGTTTAGGTCTGCAAGCTCGTGGCTAGTCAAAACTGGCACCATCAAATAATTAAAACTGGTTCTTATCAGCGTACCAGTAAGCCTCTACATTGGCGATATCCATTTTACACCTGAGTGAATTGAGGGAGGGTTTATGGATTTACATTTGCCAGTCTCTGATGAACTGCAAACCTCGGCGAAAAGCCGTATACGTCGCGCGCCCAAGCGTGCCAGTTACCGCCGTGAGGATGTTTTTCAGCTTGTCGATGAATTAAAGCTGGGCCATGTGGGCTTTATTGAAAATGGTGACGTCATCATTATCCCCTTAACAGTTTGGCGCCTGGGAGAGTTTTTGTATTTTCATTTAGCAAATAAAAGCCGCTTGCAAAAACTATTGGAGAAAGGGGGGCAGATATGTATTTCTCTTGCCCGATGTGATGAGTGGGTATTGGCCAAGTCGGCCTATCATCACAGCGCAAATTATCGCTCTGCTGTATTGTTTTGCTGCGGTGAACGGGTTACGGACCAGGGGGAGTTTGATGCAGCCTTTAAAGCGATTATTGACGATATAGAGCCGGGGCGCTGGGATCAAGTACGCCCACCCAGTTTGCAGGAGCGCAAGGGAACGGCCTTAATGCGCCTGACGATCAAGGAGGGGGCTTTCAAGAGCCGAACTGGCGCTCCTTCAGATAATAACGAAGATCTGGCTCTGCCTGTGTGGAGCGGAGTCAAGCCCGTATGCCCGTTTGGTTAATGCATAATTTTGCAGGTTAGTAGAGATCTTATTGACGATTGCCTGCCATTACTTTTAAAGCGATCTGAATGATTTCCCGGTTACCGGCTTCAATATCGGGAATTACACCCAGTCCTTCCCAGTTGAGGCGGCTGTCGACAATAGTGGAAACCGGGCGCTTATCAGGGATGCCGATTTCAAAGCCATTTGGGAGGGACTGGGGTGATTCCATCATATGTGCCCCACCGGCGCTGGCAGCACCGATAACCGTGGCTCGGCCCAGCTGCTGTAGTGCAAAGGCGGTACTCTCTGATGCGGAGAAGGATCTCTCATCAATCAGTATCACCAGTGGCCTGTCACTACCATAGGCGGGCCAGGGTTGAGGTGAAATACGTTTCGGTATTTCTCTCCTCTTGCGACTTTCAATAAAAAAGGGAAAGGGAGATTGGGGGTCAATGAATGATTGCAGAACAGCATAGGCTGTTTCTTCGTCTCCGCCGCCATTATTGCGTAAATCCAGTATAAAGCCCTCGCTGTGGCTAAGCAGAATAAAAGCGGCAGCCAGGGTTTGCTGGGCATTTTCAAAGGTGTGGAAGGAGGAGAGGGAAAGGTAGCCAATGTTACCCGGAAGAATCTCAATTTTCTTAACGCCAAAGTTATTGCTGGGCGCTTCAGCTTGCCATTGTTCAATCCAATTGTGGGCTTCTATGCGTGTGTCGACATGCTCCACGTAGAAATGTTTATCCCCGGACAGGGTGCGAATTTCTTCAGTCAGGGTGTGAGCAAATTGTTGGTAGTCACTGCAAAGGTGATTAAAGCGCTTAGATTTTGCCAGCCTGTTGAGCTGAGCAGATAATGTGTCTGCTTTCTCTTCCAGCACATAGCGCTCTTGAATCGCCGATGCTGCAGCTTGAATAATTTGAGCTGTCTCAAACTGGCAGGAAATCGCTGCACTGGAACTGGCCGCGAGAGACGTGGAAAAAAAACTGATAAATACCGCTAAACTCATTTTGAGCTGGCGTTTCATGTCTGTATAGCCTCCGCTGGTAGGTTTTTTTGTATGCGTTCCAGGTAAGGGCGCTCTTTCAAAGCTTGAATCGCCTCATTGAGTATTTCTGATAGTGGTACAGATAACTCGGCACTGAGGGAATGCTCAGCTTCCACCGTTGCTAACCACTGTTGCTTAAGCTTGGGTATTAACGCTCTACCTTTGCGGGTCAGGCGAATTTTTCGTTGGCGCGCATCCTCTCCGGAAGAAGCCTGTACCAGCCCCTGTTTGATCATGCCTTTCACGGTTTGGCTAACTGCTGGCTGGGAAATATGAGTACTCGCAACCACCTCGCTAATAGTGATATCCCTCTTATGTAAAAGCGCACGTATTATCGGTGTATAGCGAGGTTTATAACTTTCCAGGCCACAGAGGTTATAGCTTTCCGCAACATCACCATCCAGTAACTCCAGAAGGTAGCGGAGCTGAGTTCCCAGCTGGCTGTATTTCATCACATATATCCATAAGTAGTTATATAAGTGACTATATAATATTGTGTGTACTTTTCAAGCCCATTGAGCGCCGTTCTATCCCTTCGCAGATACAATGTCGTTTTTTCTTTGTGTGACGAACTTTGCGAGTTCACTGTGAAGTGGATTTTCGGTCACAGGTTTGAAATTGAAATTTCATATTTCATTCATCGAACTTTAGGAATTAACCGCCAATCTTTGCGCCGCTTGATCTGTGTCAGGTACAACGTGAAGGAAAAACTATGAAAGAGATTGGCTTGGCTGCCCTTGCAGCCCTGGGGTTACCATTTGCGGCGGAAGAGGTCCAAGCCAGCGACCTCATTATTTCTGAATACATCGAGGGCAGCAGCAATAACAAAGCCCTCGAAATCTACAACGGCACTGGTGCAGCGGTTGACCTGAGTAGCTATAGCATTGAGCTTTACTTCAATGGCTCCGCTACGGCGGCTTCAACCATCGCTCTGACTGGAAGTTTGGCAGATGGCGATGTTTATGTATTCGCCCATGGCAGTGCAGACTCTTCAATTCTTTCTGTTGCTGACCAGATTTATACCAGCGGCTTGTTTAATGGGGATGATGCTGTTGCCCTGAGCGGGCCCAATGGGCATGTGGATGTTATCGGCCAGATCGGTGTTGATCCCGGTAGCCAATGGGGCGGCAGCAGTCTGGGCACCCAGAATCAAACCTTAATCCGCGACTGGAGTGTGAGCGAAGGCCGTGCTGATGGCAGCACGGATTTTGACCCCGCATCAGAATGGTCTAGCGCAGGTCAGGACGACTTTTCTAATCTTGGCTGGCACAGCGAAGATGGCACCGGTGGCGGAGACGGCGGCGGTGATGACGATGTTGTGCTCGGCGATTGTGGAGATATTTCTACTTTAATCAGCCAGATTCAGGGTGATGACTTTGAAAGCGCTCTGGAAGACGAGCGCCACGAAATTGAAGCGGTTGTTGTCGGTGATTTCCAAGACACCAGTACAGGCCTTTCCGGCTTCTTCCTGCAAGAGGAAGACAGTGATCAGGATGGCCAGGTCAATACTTCTGAGGGTCTGTTTGTACATGACAAAGGCTTCGGTGTAGATGTACAAGTCGGAGACCTGGTTCGCGTCGGTGGTGTGGTCACTGAATACTATGACTTTACCGAATTAGATGAAGTTGATGGTGTAACGGTTTGTGGTAGCGGCTACAGTGTCACTGCCGAGGAAGTCTCCTTGCCATTTAGTTCTGTCGAAGAGCAGGAGCAATACGAGGGGATGCTGGTTGAGTTCCCGCAAGCCCTGATGGTGAATGATCACTATAACCTGGGGCGCTATGGTGAAGTTACCCTTGCCAATGGCCGTCTCTATATTCCCACCCATAATAATGAACCAGGTGTTGCAGCCGTTGTGCAGGAAAGTGCCAACGATCTGAACAGGGTTGTGCTGGATGATGGTTCCAGTGTGCAAAACCCCGAAGAGGTGCCTTTCCCCGTTTCCGGCCTCAGTGCCAGTAATACCTTACGCAACGGCGATACGGTAGAGGGATTACGCGGTGTAATGGGGTATAGCTACAGCGCATATCGTGTACATCCCGTGGAAGCGCCGGAATTTATTGCCGCCAACCTGCGTGAAAGTGCTCCGGAATTACCGGGTATGGGCAGTTTGAAAATTGCCAGTTTTAATGTTTTGAATTATTTCAATGGCGATGGCAACGGTGAGGGATTCCCTACTTCCCGAGGCGCTGATACTGAAGAAGAATTCCTGCGCCAGAGAAGTAAAATTGTTTCCGCTATTTTAGGCCTGGATGCCGATATAGTAGGCCTAATGGAAATTGAGAATGATGGCTACGATTCTGACAGCGCTATCCAGGATTTGATTAATGGCCTCAATGCCGCTACCAGCAGTGAAAATTATCAATTCATTAACCCTGATCTGACCCAATTGGGCACCGATGAGATTACTGTGGGGCTGATTTATCGCAGTGATCGGGTAATGCCTGTGGGTGCTGCTGCAACAACCGATAGCTACCCATTCGATGACGGTAACCGCCAGCCTCTTCTGCAAGCCTTCGCCGAATCATCAAGTGGTGAAGAGCTGGCCGTGGTGGTCAACCACTTTAAATCAAAAGGTAGTTGCCCGGGTGATGGCAGCCTGAACGATGACCAGGATGATGGTCAGGGCTGCTGGAACTCCCTGCGCACAGAAGCAGCGGACGCTCTGGTGTCATGGATTGATACTGACCCAACAGGTAGCGGCACTGACCGTGTTCTGGTGCTCGGTGACCTCAATAGCTACGCCCGCGAAAATCCGATTACTACCTTAAAGGATGCCGGTTACACCGACTTGCTGGAAGTATTCGGTGAGGGCGAAGCTTACTCCTATGTCTACAGCGGTGAGTCCGGATACCTGGATCACGCCCTAGCCAGTGAAGCTTTGGCCCCTTTGGTAACTGGTGCTGCCGACTGGCATATCAATGCCGACGAACCTCGGGTGCTGGATTACAACATCGAGAATAAAACCGATGAGCAGGTGGAGAGTTTCTACTCGACTGATGCATTTCGCGCTTCAGATCACGATCCGTTAGTGGTTGAGCTGGACCTGGGAGCAGATAACCTGGAACCGGTTGCTGGATTTGAGTGGAGCATTGAAGGCTTTGAAGTGAACTACCTCGATAGCAGCGTCGATACCGATGGCACTATCGTTAGCTGGGCCTGGGACTTTGGTGATGGCACTACCAGTACTGAGCAAAACCCCAGTCATAGTTACGATGCTGCAGGTACCTACTCTGTAATCCTGCAGGTTGAAGATGATCGGGGGGCGATTTCCGTAATTGAGCAGCTTGTAAAAATTGAGGAAGTTGTTGAACTTCAGGCTGACTTTAAGGTGCACAGCTTCCTGCGTTGGGTATGGGTTGAAGAGCGCAGTAGTTACGATGGCGACGGTAGCCTGAGCTACGAGTGGGACTTTGGCGATGGCACCAGCCGCTCCGGCCCCTGGGCACTACACCGCTATTCTAACGGTGGTAGTTATGAAATTACCCTGACAGTTAAAGACGATTTCGGTAATGAAGATAAAGCCTACCGTGAAATCGAGGTTCGCAAGCCGTTTTGGCACTGAGATGAATATCAACAACAATAAATAATTAACTCCACATATTGAGCGGTCGGATATTAAGGCAAGAGATATCCGGCCGTTTTCTTTCCTCTTTCCTCGCTATTGGCGCCCCTTTTTTACTTTTATCTTTTTACTTTACCGAGTCCAGACAATCGGCGTATAGCCGTGTATGGAAATACTCCGTTTAATGGCTTGGCATGGTGATAATATTCTGTTGCTGAACGGGCTACTCCAGTTTCAGGGTATGGTGTGCCCGCGGAGTAATACTCAAGGACTTAAAAGTGCCGTTAGTCAAAGGAATTTGAAAAATGATAGTAACACCTTCGTGGGAACCGTTGCGCCCGCTGAGCCATTACCTGGATGCTCCAGACACTGCTGGTGTCTACGAGATAGGTTTTAGGAAAGATAAATATATGGCATTGCAAAATACGGCTTTTGGTTTACACGCTGTTGGCTACCCGACAGGTTTTTACCCAATGTATGTGGGCAAGCATAGACGTTCATTGCGAAAGCGCCTGGGAGAGCACTTTATCGGTACCAATTCTGTGGGAAAAAATAGAAGGGGTTCAAAGGCTAGTAAGTCGATTAAAAACTACTACAACAGTTACTTGCCAGAACTGGAAGCTATGCAGAGTAAAATTCCAATGGAATTGCGTTTCCCATTGGATGGTCTTTTCTTTACTTGTATCCCCTTGCGGGAACCAGACAAGTTTGAATCCATGGTCAGGTTAAGCCATTTTAATTACCCTTGGAATCGTCGTGATGAAGGACATGCAAGGGATCAGGCTAATGATACGGAAAGTTTAGATTTCGGTTATACCTATCGGCCAAAGGCGGTGCAGTTTATCGGTTGAGTCTGTCAGTTACCAGTTGGTGACCTTGTTGAATTACTGTGGGGAGAAAAGCATGCAGGCACTTAAAACATTAGAAGGGTTGAGCCTGGAGTGGACTGGCACTCACTATTCAAAAGAAGGTGATTTCCCGGACCTGTCTACCCACACGGTAACCTATGAAACCGCAACCCATTGTTACGTTACGGCGGCTGGTAAGTTAGTAGGAGAAGCTTCATATACCTATGAGGCTATGGACGATCGAATGGCGGCGCTGATTTATCGGCCTGATATTTATCAGGGGCGAAAAGGGGTGGTGCTTTATGCGATGCTTGATTTTGTACAGATGATGGATCGCGCCATTATCCTTTATAGGGAGCGGCCACTGGCATTGGCAAATGGCAGTTTTCAGGTGGTGAATACCCCGGTACGACCCACGGCCTGATAACTGAAAACACCGGAAATGGAGAGCTTATGAAAGAGTATGAAAAAATTAATTATATTGAGTTGCCCTCCAGGGATTTAGATAAGACTAAGGCATTTTTTACTGAGGCTTTTAATTGGATCTTTACTGATTACGGACCAGATTACAGTGCTTTTTCCAATGCAGGATTGGACGGTGGCTTCTTCAGGGCGAAGCTGCAAAGCGCTACAGAGAATGGAGCTGCACTGGTGGTGTTATACAGCCGAGACCTGGAGGGTACCCTGGAAAAAATTGTGCGGTGCGGAGCCGAAATCGCCAAGCCAATTTTTTCCTTTCCCGGCGGTAGGCGCTTTCATTTTAAGGAGCCTTGCGGCAATGAGTTTGCAGTCTGGTCTGATGTGGAGGAGGCTTAGCGGGCAGGGCTAAAATGCAATAGCTGAAATATCCAAATAATAAAGCCCCCGGTTTTACTCGGGGGCTTTATTAACTTTGGCAACCGTTTCTATTAAGCTTCGAAATCGGTACCCAGCTTCTTTTCCACCAGCTGCTTTTTCAGGGTGGTGTGCTGAGGGATGCCATTTTTGTAGGGAGGGTAGTCCTCGCCTTGAATTAATGGCAGCAGGTACTTGCGTCCCTCTTCGGTGATACCAAAGCCGTCTTCACTGATATATTCGCGCGGCATAAACTTTTCTACGTTGGCGACTTCAGACAGTGGTGCCTCTGCGATGGACCAGCTGTACTCTTCACCTTCTGCGCGAATAATGGCTGGCATAATGGCATTTTTGCCTGCTACAGCCATTTCCACCGCGGCGCGACCTACGGCGTAGGCTTGCTCAACGTCGGTAGCAGAAGCGATATGGCGGGCGGCGCGCTGGAGATAATCTGCCAAGGCCCAGTGGTATTTGAGGCCGAGTTCGCTTTTGATCATGTTGGCCAGGGTCGGTGCAACACCGCCCAGCTGCTTGTGGCCAAAGGCATCGGTGGTGCCGGCATCGGCGAGGAAGGTGCCGTCTTCGTATTGGGCGCCTTCGGAGGCGACGATAACGCAGTAGCCTTTCTCGTCTACGGTCTTTTGTACCTTGGCGAGGAACTTCTCTTTATCGAAAGCGATTTCCGGGAACAGGATGATGTGGGGGGCATCGCCTTCCTGCTCCTGGGCCAGAGCGCCGGCAGCGGCAATCCAGCCTGCGTGACGGCCCATCACCTCGAGAATAAATACTTTGGTGGAAGTGGCGCACATGGAGGCTACGTCCATTGCCGCTTCCTTCGTGGACACAGCAACATATTTAGCAACGGAGCCAAATCCCGGGCAGCTGTCGGTCAGGGGCAGGTCGTTATCCACAGTTTTGGGGATATGGATGGCCTGGATTGGATAACCCATGGTCTCGGATAGTTGGGATATTTTCAGGCAGGTGTCTGCGGAGTCGCCACCACCGTTGTAAAAGAAGTAGCCAATATTGTGCGCCTTGAAGACTTCGATCAGGCGCTCGTATTCTGCGCGGTTATCTTCCAGACTTTTCAGTTTATAGCGGCAGGAACCAAAGGCACCGGAGGGGGTGTGGCGCAGTGCAGCAATATCCTCTGCGCTCTCCTGGCTCACGTCGATCAGTTCCTCGCGGAGTGCGCCGAGAATACCGTTTAGCCCTGCGTAGACATTGCCAATCTGGTCCGGGTTTTCACGCGCAGCTTCAATTACGCCGCAGGCGGATGCGTTGATCACGGCGGTAACGCCACCGGACTGCGCATAAAAGGCGTTCTTTTTCGACATGGTTATCCTGTGCTTATAGAGATATAGAGAAGTATCCCGATCCGGTAGTCCGCCTCGCATCTAGTTCTAAACATTTGTGCCAGTGGGGATAACCGGGAGCTCGTATCGGGTGTCGACCCTTTCGGGAAAGTTCCTACCACCGTACCGGGGATGAGGCCGACCAATGCGGGGGCGGAGTCTAATGGAATAGCGAGTAAATTGCATGGTAACTGGGGTATTTGGCAATTACTGGCTCGATTTGCCATGTTAAGCTTGCGCCGCAACCCGTAGGAGTACATTTTTCCGCTATGCATATTCATATTTTAGGTATTTGCGGCACATTTATGGGCAGTTTGGCCCAACTGGCGGTGGCGGAAGGGCACCGCGTAACCGGCAGTGACGCCAATGTTTATCCACCTATGAGCACCCAGTTGCAACAGGCGGGTATCCAAATTACCGAGGGCTATGATCCCGCACAGCTGGAGCCCGCCCCTGACCTGGTAATTATTGGCAATGCCATGTCCCGGGGAAATCCGGCAGTAGAGGCGGTGCTGGAAAAAGGGTTGGCTTATACCTCCGGCGCTCAGTGGTTGTGCGATCATTTCCTGGGTGGCCGCTGGGTATTGGCGGTTTCAGGGACCCACGGCAAAACCACCACCGCCAGTATGCTGGCCTGGATTCTGGAAGCGGCAGATATGCAGCCGGGCTTCCTGATTGGTGGGGTTCCGGCTAATTTTGGCGTCTCTGCTCGTTTGGGAGAATCTCCCTTCTTTATTGTCGAGGCGGATGAGTATGACACTGCCTTTTTTGACAAGCGCTCCAAGTTCGTGCACTACCGCCCGCGCACTGTGATTATCAACAACCTCGAATTTGATCACGCGGATATCTTTGAGGACCTCGCGGCCATTCAGAAACAGTTCCACCATCTGGTGCGTACAGTGCCCGCCAGCGGCTTGATCGTAGCCTCTGCGGAAGAGAACGTAGAGCAGGTGTTGGACAAAGGTTGCTGGAGCCAAGTACAGCGGGTTAGCAGTGATGGTGTGCAGCTTGGAGACTGGTGTGCAGTGGATATTGCCGCCGATGGCAGCAGTTTTACGGTTCAATTTGAAGGTGAAGCCGTAGCTCGAGTCGAGTGGAACCTGACCGGACAACACAATGTACAAAATGGCCTCGCGGCTATGGCTGCGGCGCGGCATGTGGGTGTCACCCCAGATTTGAGTTCCGCGGCCCTCGGGCGCTTCCAGGGGGTTAAACGCCGTATGGAGTGCCTGGGAGAAGTGGCCGGCATTCGTGTCTACGATGATTTTGCCCACCACCCCACCGCGATTGAATCCACCCTCAATGGCCTGCGAGCGAAGGTAGGGGAAGACAAAATCATTGCCTTGATTGAACCGCGTTCCAATACCATGCGTATGGGAGTGCACCAGGGCAAGCTGGCCGACTCCTGCTCCGGGGCCGATATGGTGCTCTGGTATCAGCCGGAGGGAGTTAACTGGTCCCTGGAGGACGTCGCCCACCACTCATCGGTGCCGGCCAAAACTTTTGGTTCGATTGAAGACGGTGTGGAATCTGTGTTGCAACTGGCCGATTCCGGCAGCCATATCGTTGTGATGAGCAACGGCGGCTTTGGCGGTATTCACCAACGCCTGATCGGTGCCCTGGAACAGAAATACGATCTGTAAGTCAGAAAACTAGTGCTCCCTGTAGTCCCGTGCTCGCAGGGCTTAATAAGGTATCGACTTTGCATCAATCCTCTTTCGAGAAGACCGTAACCCTGGCCATGACCGGGGCTTCCGGTGCCCAGTATGGTTTACGCCTGCTTCAATGCCTGCTGGCTTCGAATGTGCGCGTATGGCTGCTGCTGTCTGAGGCGGCTCAGGTGGTCATCAACACCGAAACTGATATGCAATTGCCGGAGGGCGATGAACGCGAGTTGCAGAATTTCCTCGCCGATCGTTTTGCTGCGCAGGAAGGCCAGCTGACCTTGTTCAGCAAACGCGATTGGTTTTCCCCGGTGGCTTCTGGAACCGGGGCGCCAGCCAGTATGGTGATCTGCCCGGCAAGTGGTGGCACCCTGTCTGCGGTGGCCTGCGGAGCATCGAATAACCTGATTGAGCGGGCTGCAGATGTAGCTCTGAAAGAGCGCCGCCAGCTAATTCTTGTTCCCCGCGAGGCGCCTTACTCCGAGATTCACCTGGAAAATATGCTGAAGCTCACCCGCATGGGGGCCATGATCCTGCCGGCCAGCCCGGGCTTTTACCAGAAACCGAACTCGGTGGAGGATATTGTGGACTTTGTGGTGGCGCGACTGCTCGACCAACTGGGCATAGAACAGAAACTGTTGCCCAGCTGGGGAGACCAGGATGGGTAATGGGTTAAAACCGAGTATTACTATTCACTATTGCGTGCAGTGCAACTGGATGTTGCGAGCCACCTGGATGGCCCAAGAATTGCTGCACACTTTCGCCGATGACCTCAATCAGGTTGCATTGCAACCGGGTACTGGGGGAGTATTCGAGATTCGGATTGGCGAAATTTTGATCTGGGAACGCAAGCGCGACGGCGGCTTTCCCGGTGCCAAGGAGCTCAAACGTCGCGTAAGGGACACCCTGTTTCCCGAGCGCGACCTGGGGCATATCGACAATCCCTGAAAAAAGTTCCAATAAAACGGTGCGATGGCAAATTTTAGGTTTGCTAATTCATCGCATAGGCGAACAATATGCACGCCGCAATGCGGCCAGTTTTTAGTTTGGAAAGAAGCGGAAATTTATGCTGTCAGCTTTACAGAAGTCTTATGAATACTTGGTGACCAAGCGGCCCGCTGCGGTGTTGGTGGTTATCGGCCTGTTAACCCTGCTGGCAGCCCTTGGATTGTCCCGCCTGAAGATCGACGCCTCCGCCGATTCCCTCACTCTGGAAGCTGATAAATCCCTGGATTATTTCCGCGAGATTTCCGAGCGCTATGCCAGTGGCGATTTCCTGGTTGTTACTTACCGCTCCAAGACTGGGGACCTGTTCAGTGATGCGTCCCTGGAAACCCTGGGCAAGTTGCGGGATGAATTGGCCAAGGTAGATGGCGTGTCCAGTGTGCAGAGCATTCTCGATGTCCCACTGCTGTACAGCCCCAAGCTGGTTCTCACCGATATCAGTGATGAGGTGCGCACGCTCTCCAGGCCCGATGTCGACCGGGATATGGCCCGGCAAGAGTTCCTTTCCAGCCCGATTTATCGGGAGTTGATCCTGAGCCCGGACGGGCAGACGACGGCCATACTGGCGAACCTGAAACTGGATAGCCGCGGCATCGAGATGGTGCGTGAGCGGGATGCTCTGCGCAGCAAGCGCAATACTGAGGGATTGACCCCTGAAGAGGCCGTTCGCCTGGAGGAGATCAGCGCCGTCTATCTGGCCCACCGTACTGAGCAAGAAAAAGTTGCCCACCAAAGAGTCGATACCGTGCGCGCAATCCTGGCTGGCTACAACGGTGAAGCGGAGCTTTTCCTCGGTGGTGTCACCATGATTACCGCCGATATGATTTCGTTTATTAAAAGCGACCTGCTGGTGTTCGGTGTGGGAATTCTCGCTTTTATCGTGATTACGCTGTTGCTGATTTTCCGTCAGCCGCGCTGGGTGCTGTTGCCGCTGATGACTTGTGTTACTACTGCGGTGGTGATGCTGGGGCTACTCGGCTGGCTGGACTGGCGACTGACAGTGATCTCGGCCAATTTTGTCGCACTGCTGTTAATCATTACCTTGGCAATCACCATCCACCTGGCGGTGCGCTACCGGGAATATATTGCCCAGAACCCGGATTGGGACCTTGAAAAACTGGTATTGCAGACAGTGCGCTTTATGGCCAAGCCCTGCCTGTATACCGCACTGACCACCATCGTGGCTTTTGTGTCCCTGGTGGTGAGCGGCATTCGCCCGGTTATCGATTTTGGCTGGATGATGACTATGGGTGTGACCGTGGCTCTGCTGCTGTCGTTCCTGATTATTCCCAGTTTCCTGATGGTGCTGCCGAAGCGCGTGGGCAGTGTGAGTGAAGATAACTCCCACGCATTTACCCTGCAATTTTCCCGCTTTGCCGAGCGCCACAAGTTTGTGGTGCTAGGTATTTCACTGCTGGCAGCCGTCGTGAGTGTGGTGGGCATATCCCAGCTGAAAGTGGAAAACCGCTTTATCGATTACTTCGATGATTCCACGGAAATTTATCAGGGCATGCTGGTGATCGACCGCCGCTTGGGTGGCACTGTGACTCTGGATATTATCCTGGATCAGCCCGAGGAGCAGGAGGCGGCTTTCGAGGGAGAAGAAGACCCCTTCGCTATGGAAGCAGAGGAAGATCCCTTCGCTGTAGAGGAGGACCCCTTTGCCTCCGATGATCCATTTGGTAGCGAAGAGGAGTCTGCGGAGCAGAGCTACTGGTTTACGGTTGCCGGTTTGACAAAGCTGGAGCAACTGCACGATTACCTGGAGCAACAGCCGGAGATAGGTAAGGTTCAATCTCTGGCGACCCTGTATAAAGTTGCCGTGGATCTGAATGGCGGTCCCCTCAATGACTTTGAGTTGGCGGTGGCCAATACCAGCCTGCCGGCCGAAATCCGCTCTGTCCTGGTTGATCCCTATCTATCTGCGGAGAACAACCAGGCTCGTATCACCTTACGAGTGATGGAGACAGACCCCACCCTGCGTCGCGATGAGCTGATCCAGCGCATCTACAACTACGCTCACAATGAGATGGGTATTGCTCCAGAGAATGTTCATCAGACCGGCCTGTTGGTTCTGTACAACAATATGTTACAGAGCCTGTTTAAGTCCCAGATCCTGACCCTGGGTGCCGTCTTTGTTGGCATCCTGTTGATGTTCCTGGTGCTGTTCCGCTCTCTGTGGATTGCTCTGATTGCACTGGTGCCAAATATGCTGGCGGCCTGTGTGGTACTTGGTGGTATGGGGCTCGCGGGTATTCCGCTGGATATGATGACGATCACTATCGCCGCGATTACCGTGGGTATCGGTGTGGATCATGCGATTCACTACCTGTATCGGTTCCGCGCCGAGTTTGCCAAAGACGGTAATTATCTGGCGACCATGCACCGCAGTCATGCGACTATCGGCCGCGCCATGTTCTACACCGCTATCACGATTATTGTCGGTTTCTCAATTTTGGCGCTGTCAAAGTTTGTTCCGTCGATCTATTTCGGCCTGCTCACCGCACTGGCGATGTCCGCCGCTTTGCTGGGTTCCCTGACCCTTCTGCCACTGTTGCTGGTGATGTTCAAGCCGCTCGGTCGTCAGAGACGAGCTGATGAAGTTGAGCCGGAGGTGCCGATGCAGGAGGCGCCCAGCGCCTGAATCGAAGGAATTTTGAGTATAAAAAAGCCGGGATAACCCCGGCTTTTTCATGTCTGCTTATCTAGCGGGGACTTAGTCCTGGCGGCTGGTGATTTCCAGCAGGTGGTAGCCAAACTGGGTTTTGACTGGGCCATGCACCTTGTGCAGCTCTTCGGAAAATACGACCTTGTCAAATTCGGGAACCATCATCCCCTTGCTGAAAGAGCCCAGGTCACCGCCGGAACGGCTAGAGGGGCACTGGGAGTACTGCTCGGCAATTTTACCGAAGTCAGCGCCGTTCTCGATTTGCTGTTTCAGGTCCTGGCACTGCTGTTCACTTTCAACCAGGATATGGCGAGCGGTTGCTGTAGGCATGAAAAATCTCCGTTTGGTCAATTTACCGCAGCAGCTTATAGGCTGGGTGTTGGGCTTGCCAGCGACAATTTCCCGCAGGCAGAAAAAGTTGCTCCCAATCCAACGGATTGGCGGTAAAAAGTTTCTTATCCTGCCGCAGGGTAACCTCTGGCGATGGTATCTTTAGAACACATCAAAAATAATGAGTGATGACTTTGCAACAGATACCTCTATTTCCCCTCAGTGTCCCTCTATACCCCGGTGTGACCTTGCCCCTGCGGATTTTTGAGCAGCGCTATATTCACCTTGTCAGTGAGTCCATGAAAACCAACAGTGGCTTTGGCATTGTATTGATACGCTCCGGGGGCGAAGTGGGGCGAGCCTCTGTATGGCCTCTCGGTGTTTATGTCGATATCGTCGACTGGGGGCAGGGTGAAGGGGGGCTGCTGCATGTGGAGGTGAAAGGCCGGCGCCGCTTTCGTATTGTCCACACCCGTCGCGCAGAAGATGATCTGCTTCTGGGGGACGTGGAATGGATACCAGATGAAGATGAAAAGCCGATTCCGGCTGATTGCGATGGCCTCCTGTCGGTGTTGGAAGAGTTGAAGGAACGGGCGCAGTCGCTATCACTTAAATTTGAGCCGGTGGAATCCGCTGACTCACTCTCATGGCAGCTGGCGCAGCTTCTGCCGCTGGAGGATAAGGTGCGTACAGACCTGTTGGCAGTGGAAGATCCTCTCGTGCGGCTCGCCACCATCGCTGAGAACCTGGACCGTTGGACTCGGGATTAGCCTTCTACAAAGCTGTGTGGCCCGGCAATCGGCACTTTCAACCGGGTCTCGCTGGGTTATACTGCGCGGCCGACCGGATTTTGCACGGAGAGCCAAGTGACCGCCATAGACACCGCTGATCAGCAATCCACTCGCGCCAAGCTCGAACAAATGGGGCGCGCCGCCCGTGCCGCAGCTAAACAAATAGCTGCCGCGGATACCTCCACCAAAAATAATGCTCTCAAAGCCATCGCTGCCCAGCTAGAGTCACAGCGGGCGTCTTTGCTGGAGGCCAATGCATTGGATATGCAGGCGGGTCGCGAGCGCGGCCTGGATGCTGCACTACTCGATCGCCTGGAGCTTAACGACGCTCGTATCGACGGTATGATTGAGGGCTTAGTGCAGGTTGCGGAGCTGCCCGACCCGGTGGGAGAAGTTGAAGATTTACGCTACCGCCCCAGTGGTATTCAAGTGGGCAAAATGCGTGTGCCCCTAGGGGTGGTGGGCATTATTTATGAGTCCAGGCCCAATGTGACCATTGATGCTGCCAGCCTGTGCCTCAAATCCGGCAATGCCACAATTTTGCGCGGAGGCAGTGAAGCACTGCACTCCAATAAAGCGATAGCCGCCTGCATTGTTGCCGGTCTGTGTGAAACCGGATTGCCGGAAACCGCTGTCCAGGTTGTCGATACTACCGATCGCGCTGCGGTGGGTGCCCTGATCACCATGCCGGAATATGTGGATGTGATTGTACCCAGGGGCGGAACCGGCCTGATTGAAAGGGTCAGTCGCGAAGCCCGGGTGCCGGTGATCAAGCACCTGCACGGTGTTTGTCATGTGTATATCGATGATCGGGCTGACCTGGACAAAGCTTTCGATATCGCCCTCAATGCCAAGACTCATCGCTATGGTGTTTGTAACGCCATGGAGACACTTTTAGTTGCCGAGATGGTTGCGGCGGATATACTGCCGCGCTTGGCTAGTGCCTACGAAGAAAAAGGGGTTGAATTGCGCGGTTGTGACCGCACCCGTGAAATCATTCCTCACTGTGTAGCGGCGACAGAAGATGACTGGAGTGAGGAATACCTTGCCCCAGTTCTCGCTGTGCGTGTTGTTGGGGACATGGACGCGGCCATGGAGCATATCGCCCGTTACGGATCCGGCCACACTGAGGCAATTGTCACCCAGGATTACAGTCGCAGCCGCCGCTTCATGAGTGCTGTGGATGCCAGCTCAGTGATGATTAATGCCTCAACCCGCTTTGCTGACGGTTTCGAGTACGGCTTGGGGGCGGAAATTGGTATTAGTACTGATAAAATTCACGCCCGTGGCCCGGTTGGCCTGGAAGGGCTCACTTCGCAGAAATGGATTGTGTTCGGGGATGGCCATATCCGTCAGTAACCACTTTTCCCAAAGGGGCTGCGAGCGCGAGAGGTATTAGTGGCGAGCAAAAGGCACAAACTAGCCCTGTTTGGCGGGACCTTTGACCCGATCCACTTCGGTCACCTGCGTATGGCGCTGGAGCTGCGACAGGTGCTCGAATTTGATGAGATGCGCTTGCTGCCGAGTCATCAACCTGCTCACCGACAGACCCCCGGTGTGTCTTCCCGCCAGCGCAGTGAAATGCTGGCACTGGCATTGGAGGGATGTGAGGAATTAAGCCTGGACGAGCGGGAGCTCCACCGCGGCGGAGCCACCTATACGGTGGATACCCTGGAGGAACTGCGCAGTGAACTGGGAGATGAAGTCTCCATTAGTTTCTGCATGGGGCTGGACTCCCTGTTGAGTCTGCACCGCTGGCACCGCTGGGAGCGCCTCTTGGAGCTGGCACATCTGGTAGTGGTAACACGGCCAGGCTGGCACCTGCCAGATCGCGATAGCGAAGAGCATGGCCCTCTGGCAGAACTGCTGGAGAATCATCAGGGCACGGTTGCAGACTTGCATTCCCGAGCTTGTGGTTGCCTGCTGTTGCGGGAGCAGACCATGCTGCCAATTTCCGCGACGCAAATTCGTGAATTAATTAAGAGTGGCCAGTCGCCACGCTATTTACTGCCCGCAACTGTGTTGCAGTACATAGAAGATCATCGACTTTATACAGAGGTTGCTTCGGGCGACCCGCAATGAATCAAGGTGTTATGACAAATATTAAAGATATCGCTCTCAATGCGCTGGAAGATTTGAAAGGTAAGGATATTGTTTCCCTGGATGTTTCCGGACTTTCAGATGTAATGGACAATCTGCTGATCTGTACTGGTACTTCCAGCCGCCAGGTTAAGTCCCTGGCAGAGAACGTTGTAGACGAGCTGAAAAAAGAAGGTATTCGCCCCATTGGTGTTGAAGGTGTGGAGCAGGGGGAATGGGTACTGGTGGATTACGGCGACCTGGTTGTTCATGTAATGCTCGCCGATGTTCGCGGTTTCTACGACCTGGAAAAACTCTGGTCTATGACTCCGAATACCCGTGACGATGCCGATGGCAGTGATCCACACCAGGGTTAATTGCTGTGAAAATCCGCATTCTGGCCGCCGGTGGAAAAATGCCGGCTTGGGTGCAGGAGGGCTACGCCGAGTACGCTAAGCGCCTGCCCCGGGAAATTGCTCTGGAAATGGTGGAAATTCCTCTCGGTCAGCGGGGTCAAAAGAGTTCTGCCGCCCTGATTGAAAAAGCGCGAAAAAAAGAGGGCGAGGCGATGCTCGCCGCTTTGGGACCGCGGGATCACGTGGTGGCTCTCGATGTGAAAGGCAAGCCCTGGAGCACCGAGCAGTTGTCAACGCAGTTAAGCGATTGGCAAATGCTGGGGGAAAATGTCAGCCTGTTGATTGGCGGGCCCGACGGTTTATTCGAAGATTGCCTTGCCCGCGCGCGCCAGCGCTGGTCCCTGTCACCACTGACCTTACCGCACCCGCTGGTGAGGGTGGTTCTGGCTGAACAAATTTATCGCGCCTGGACATTATTGGCTGGCCACCCCTATCACAAATAAAATATTTGCGATAAGTCGCGGAGAGATTTGCCGACTCGGTTCTCTCTCCTGACTCGCCCTGTGTTAATGTAGGAAATTAGATTTTTTGCACGCCAGTCAAAAACCATCGAATAAATTCTGATGCCGCACGATTACCACCTCAAGGACCCCCATACCGAGCAGCGACTGTTTCGCAATCGTATGTTGGTGGCGCTTGTGGGGGTTGTTTTCTTACTGGGCGTTCTCGTTGCGCGTTTCTATAACCTGCAGGTAGTTAATTACGAGGATTACCGCACCCAATCCGATGAAAACCGAATCCAGGTGCGCCCGGTTGCGCCGACCAGGGGATTAATCTACGACCGCAACGGTATTTTATTGGCGGATAACCGCGCCAGTTATAACTTGTCAATTGTGCGTGAGCGCGTTCGCAATATGGACGCCACCCTGGAGCTGATCGGTAATTTGGTACGACTGGATGAAAGCGATGTCACCAAATTCCAGAAACGCCTCAGACGCCGACGCCCCTATGAGCCGGTGCCCATTCGATTTCGATTGAACGAAGATGAGATCGCTCGGATCAGTGTTAACCAATTCCGTATGCCGGGGGTGTCGGTGGAAGCGGAGCTGGTGCGCTATTACTCCCTCGGGGACTTATTTGCCCACAGTGTGGGTTATGTGGGGCGAATCAGTGACCGCGATCTGAGTAACTTTACCGAAGACGATGTGCGTCGCTATCGCGGTACCCGCAGTATCGGTAAGGTGGGATTGGAGCGCTCCTACGAGGACCTTCTGCTCGGAGAGGTCGGTTATGAAAATGTTGAAATTAATGCCCGTGGCCGGGTTTTACGAGTACTGGAGCGTCAGGACCCCAGGCCCGGTTCAGACCTGGTTCTCAATCTGGATGCACGGCTGCAACAGGTGGCCTCCGATGCTCTTGGTGATCGTCGCGGTGCAGTAGTTGCGATCGATGTAAACAGCGGTGGTGTACTGGCATTTGTCAGCAAGCCCTCTTTTGATCCCAACCTGTTTGTGACTGGCATCAGCTTCGCGGACTATCGAGCCCTTAGCGACTCCCTCGATGTACCCCTGTTTAATCGTGCCGTACAGGGGCAGTATCCACCGGGTTCTACTTTAAAGCCGCTGATGGGGCTGGGTGGGCTCCAGGCGGGTATTATTACCCGAGAGAGTACGGTTAAGGACCCCGGCTTTTACAAGCTGCCCAACGACCCGCGTATCTACCGTGACCATGTGCGCTGGGGGCACGGTGAGAAAGTGGATCTGATACAGGCCATGGCACAGAGTTGTGACGTCTACTTTTGGGATATGGCGCATCGCTGGGACATTGACGATATGCACACTATCGCCTCCCACTTTGGCCTGGGGACAAAGACCGGAATCGACTTGCCTATGGAGCGCTCCGGGTTGTTTCCCTCTAGAGATTGGAAGCGCGGTGCCCGGGGTATGCCCTGGTTTCCCGGGGACAGCTTAAATGCGGTGCTGGGACAGGGGTTTGTACTGGCGACGCCACTGCAGCTTGCAGTAATGACTGCCACGATTGCCAACCGCGGTACCCACTATCGCCCGCAGATGGTCAAGTCGATCGATGGGGTAGAGCAGCCGCCAGAGATACTGCATAACCTCGAAGCCCGTCCGGATCATTGGGACCTGGTGTTTGAGGGGATGGAGGCTGTGGTCAACCACAGTACCGGCACGGGTAAACGAGCCGGTAAGGACCTGGATTTCCGCGTAGCGGGTAAGTCTGGTACCGCCCAGGTGGTTGGAATTGCCCAGGGGGAGCGTTATGACTCAGAGGCCTTGCAGGAGCGGCATCGAGACCACGCCCTGTTTGTGGCCTTCGCTCCTGTGGATAAGCCCCGTATCGCCGTTTCGGTGCTCGTCGAGAACGGCGAGGGCGGAGGTAAGGTAGCGGCGCCGGTGGCGCGGGAGCTATTTGCGGAGTGGATGTCACGCCCGCAGTTGGAACCGCAGAAGACGGCGGATACCACTTATTTGAGCGAGGGGGCTGGCAATGGCTAGTCGCGATTTCTCCCACCGTTTGTCAGATGCCCACGGCAGTCTGCGCAAACCGGTCAGTCTCTCACGCCGCCTGCACATCGATATACCGCTATTGGTGCTGTTGTTGGTGTTGGCAGCCGTAGGACTTGGGGTGTTGTACAGCGCCTCTGGCGGCGATATGAACTATGTACGGCGCCAGTCAATTTTTATGTGCGTGGCCTTTGTGGGCATGTTTATCGTGGCGCAAATCCCCCTGGATTTTTACCGGCGCTGGTCCCCTTGGGCCTATTTGGCGGGGTGTGCGCTACTGGTTGGGGTATTGTTCTTTGGCACCAAGGCTATGGGTGCCCAGCGTTGGCTGGAGATAGGTGGATTCCGCTTCCAGCCCTCGGAAGTCATGAAGCTCGGTGTTCCCATGGCGGTGGCGGCTTATCTGCATCAACGCCGTTTGCCCCCCTCTCTGCCCACGGTGGTGGGAGCTCTGGCAATCGTAGCAATACCCGCTGCCCTTATCGTGCGCCAACCAGATCTGGGGACCTCAATCCTGATTGCCGCTTCGGGCCTATTTGCACTCTACCTGGCGGGTTTGAGCTGGAAGATGATTGGTGCGGCGGCGATGGCGCTGGTGGTGGCCGCCTATCCTATCTGGCACTGGGGGCTTCACGACTACCAGCGGCAGCGAATTTTGACTTTGCTCAACCCGGATGTTGACCGTTTTGGTGCAGGTTGGAATATATTTAACTCCAAAGCGGCTATCGGCTCCGGTGGTGTTTATGGCAAAGGCTACCTGCAGGGAACCCAGTCACAGCTGGACTTCCTGCCGGAGAGCCATACCGATTTCATTATCGCGGTGCTGTCGGAGGAGTGGGGCATGCGCGGCGCTCTGTTGCTGCTTTTGCTATATGTACTGATTATTTCCCGTGGCATTTACATTAGCTTTATGGCCCAGCACGTATTTGGCCGACTGTTGGCGGGGAGTATTACCCTCACTTTTTTTGTCTATGTATTTGTAAACATTGGTATGGTTACAGGATTGTTGCCGGTAGTGGGGGTGCCTTTGCCAGTGATTAGTTACGGCGGGACATCCTTGATTACATTGATGGCTGGTTTTGGCCTATTGATGGCTGTTGGCACGGAGCGGCGCAGAGTGCACTTTTAGTGGGCGATGCATAGGGACAATAACTGGATTTAGAGACGCGAGATGAAGACAGGAGCGGTCGTTTTGAAGTGGACCTCGGGATTACTAATCGGGATGGGATTGGCCCTGGCCGCCTGTGCGCAGGAACCGGGGCATGCCAACAATCGGCAGGCGCAGGAATTCGTTGATTATATGGTGCAGGAGCACGATTTTAACCGCGAAGACATGCAGACTTTAATGCGTGAAGCCAAGCGTAAGGACTCCATTCTTAAGGCCATCAAGCGCCCCGCAGAAAAGGCTAAACCCTGGCACGAATACCGCAAAATGTTCCTCACTCCGCAAAGTATTGCCGGTGGAGTGGATTTCTGGGATCAAAATGCAGAGGCCCTGGCGGAAGCGGAAAAGAGATACGGTGTACCGGCAGAGATGATTGTTGCCATCATCGGAATTGAAACCCGATACGGCGGTAATATGGGCGGTTATCGGGTACTGGATGCACTTTCCACCCTGGCATTTAACTATCCCCGTCGTTCCGCGTTTTTTACTAAAGAGCTGGAGAATTACCTGCTTTTGACCCGCGAGCAGGGAATGGACCCGCTGGCCCTCAAAGGCTCCTATGCTGGCGCTATGGGTTACGGGCAGTTCATGCCTTCCAGCTATCGTTCTTACGCGGTGGACTTCAGTGAAGATGGCAAGGCAGATATCTGGAACAATCCTACCGATGCTATCGGCAGTGTGGCTAACTATTTCGTCAAACACGGATGGAAGCCCGGAGAGCCAGTGGCCGTACTGGCGAGCCCACGCCCCAATGCGGATATGACCATCGTCAACGATACGCTACAACCGCAGTGGACGGTTGGAGAGTTGGCGGATAAAGGCTTTAATGCCACCAGCCAGGTGGCCCCGGAAATGCCGGCTAACGTTTTTTCCCTGCAAACCGAGCAGGGGAAACAGTATTGGCTTGGCCTGAATAACTTCGCAACCATCACCCGCTACAATCGCAGTCGTCTCTACGCTATGGCTGTCAATGACCTGGCCCAGGAGATTGTTAAAGCGAGGGGTGGTAAGTCCTGAGGCAGCATCTGGTTCGCCTTTAAATTCGGCACAAATGGTATGGAACCATTTGTGCCGCCAGCGTTCTGATACTTTCTATCTTATTCAGCAGTTTTAGATAATAGCGGCTTAGAGACGGCGGCAAACAACTGTCGCGCGCCGGGGGGAATATGTTTCAGTGCAAAGCGCGTTGGGGAGTGGCCCTGGCGGTCCTGTTGTTAGCGGCCTGTAGTGGCCCGCAGCCAAAACCACAGAAAAGCAAAAATACCAAAGAACCGGACTTTAACAGCGTCAAAGATAGCGGTCCCTCTGCTCCGGTAAATATGCAGGCCGCCCCCGAACCTATCCCCGTCCGTGAGCCCATCGGCGATGCTGGCAATAAATCACCATATAAGGTCAACGGCGTCACCTACCGTGTACGGGATGATGTCAAAGGCTATAAAGAGGTGGGGCAGGCTTCCTGGTACGGGACAAAATTCCACGGTCGGCGTACAGCAAATGGCGAGGTCTACAATATGTATGCCATGTCCGCTGCTCACAAAACGCTGCCGTTGCCCAGCTATGCCAAGGTCACCAATCTCGACAATGGTCGCAGTATTATAGTGCGGGTGAACGATCGGGGACCCTTCGTACACGGGCGTATTATCGACCTGAGTTATACTGCGGCACAGAAGCTAGGGTACATTGATAAAGGTATTGCTCGGGTTGAAGTAGAAGCGCTGGATCCGGCCTCGCTGCCGGCGGCCAATGAAGTGTTGGCCAATAGCGATGGCACCGCTGGTTTGGCGGAAGATACGACCATCAAGTTGCCCGACAATACTTACTTGCAGGTAGGCGCCTATAGCAGCTCCGTGCAGGCTCAGGAAATTCGAGCCCAGTTGGCCGCAGCCATTGACTATCCTGTTGCCGTTAGTTCTGTTCAGCGTGGAGGCAAGACTTTTTATCGGGTTCGTATCGGCCCTTTAACTCAACAGAGAGCTCTGGCAACAGCGCGAGAAACTGTTGAACAAAAGCGGTTTGGACAGCCACAAGTTGTTTACGATTAATATTTCAGGGCTTTTGGGTATTAATACGGCAGGGTGGCAAATACTCATGAAACCCCATGACTGATATCGAAAGTGACGGTCATTTGAATACCCGTTCACAAAATAGTGCGCATTGACGCGTTTTTTCTTGTATTTTGTAATTTTGTAATGATGGGCGGCGTCTGGCGACAAGCCTTGGTGCCGCTGATTAACCCTGTAGTCTTCGTTGCAGGTTAGTCCATAGCCAACGAAAACGAGGAATGACGAGACATACACCTATGATCACACGGATTATCGCCTGTTCTTTCCTGTTGTTATGTGCGGGCCTGGCCCAGGCGCAATCTCTTATCCCCGCACCGCCCCAATTGGCAGCAAAATCCTATCTCCTTTTGGATGCCAATACTGGGCAAGTGCTGGTTGAGCACGAAGCAGATACCCAGGTACCCCCTGCCAGCCTGACCAAAATGATGACGGCTTATATCGTCTCTGAGGAAATCCTCAAGGGCAGTGTCAAAGAGAGCGATATGGTTCGCATCTCTGAGAAGGCCTGGCGCAAGGGTGGGTCGAAGATGTTTGTCAAAGTGGGTGACCAGGTACCGGTTATCGACTTGATGCGCGGAGTGATAATTCAGTCTGGTAACGATGCGAGTATCGCGCTGGCAGAGCACGTCTCCGGTAGCGAAGAGGTGTTTGCTGAAGTTATGAACCAGCAGGCGGAGCTGCTGGGCATGGAAGACACCCACTTTGTCAACGCCACGGGTTGGCCAGCGGAAGGGCATATGACTACTGCCCGCGACCTGGGTGTATTGGCGCGCGCGCTGATTATGGATCACCCTGAGCACTACGATATTTATTCCGAGAAGTACTTCAGCTACTCCGGTATTAACCAGCCAAATCGCAATCGCCTGCTGTGGCGCGACTCCTCTGTAGATGGTATCAAGACCGGCCATACGGAAGAGGCGGGTTACTGCCTGGTCGCGTCAGCAATGAAGCGCGGCATGCGCCTGGTTGCTATTGTTGTCGGTACCGACAGTGATGAAAAGCGCGCTTCCGAGACTCAGAAACTACTGGCCTACGGCTTCCGCTATTACCAGACCCACAAGGTCTACGGCCAGGGTGAAGAGCTGCAGACCGAGCGTGTTTGGGGCGGTCAGGAGCCTAGCGTTGGTATTGCTGTCGCTAAAGACGTATTTGTGACTATTCCCCGCGGTGGTGAAGAGGGCATTAAGGCTGATCTGATTGTGGATGGAGAGCTGGAGGCGCCGGTGCAGAAGGGCCAGCCAGTGGGTAAAGTTGTTGTGACCCTGGATGGTGAAACTGTTGCAGACGTTAAAGCGGTTGCCGCTGAAGATGTGGAACGTGCCGGTTTCTTCAAGCGTATGTGGGACTCCATCAAGCGTTTTGTAATGGGCTTTTTTAGCTAATTGCTGATTTAGGGATGGGAATGATTCCCATCCCTGTCCATCTCTCCCCACTCTCTGTCCACTTCCCCTTTTGCTCACTGTCCACTACTGTTTAGCCGCTGTATAATCGCCGCCCGGCTGTGCCTAAGCTTTTCTCAATATCTAACAGCCCGGCCCCGGAGAGTGGTATGAGTCAAGATCCCAATCAAAAAGCCCCGAAAATTGAATTTCCCTGCAAAGACTACATGGTCAAGGTCGTGCGTGATGCCAATGATGAGGCGCACGAATTTGTTCTGGATGTGATGCGTCGCCATGCCCCCGGTCTGGACGAAGAGCGCGTTACTTTGCGGGACAGCAGTACCGGCAAATTTACCTCGATGACTTTCTTTATCCTCGCCACCGGGGAGGAGCAGCTGAAAGCGTTATTTGAAGAATTGAAGCAGCACCCCGCTGTCCATATGGTGTTGTGATGACCATTGTTCGCAACTTGGCGCGGCGCGATTACGAGAATGTCTGGCGGGCCATGTCTCGCTATACCGATACCCGCGATAACGACAGCGCCGATGAGATCTGGTGTGTCGAGCACGAACCGGTGTTTACCCAGGGCCAGGCGGGCAAAGCTGAGCATCTGCTCAATACCGGTGATATACCGGTAGTACAGGTGGACCGCGGGGGGCAGGTGACTTATCACGGCCCCGGCCAACTGGTGGTGTATCCACTACTGGACCTGCGCAGAGCAAAAATTGGTGTGCGGGATCTGGTAACTGCACTGGAAACCGCCACGGTGGCAATGCTGGAAACCTTTGGTGTCGCAGCGGCACCCAGGCCCGATGCGCCCGGGGTCTACCTCACTGAAGGGCCCCGTGTGGGAAATAAAATCGCTTCTATTGGTTTGCGGGTACGGCGGGGATGCAGCTTCCATGGTATTGCCATCAATATCGATATGGATCTGGCCCCATTCCTACGGATCAATCCCTGTGGCTATGCTGAAATGCAGATGGTGCAGATGGCGGAAATATTAGAGCCGGCTCCGAATTGGAGCCAGGTTGCCGAAGTTTTCGTACGGGAGTTGCTTCGCACCCTACAGTTGCCCGATGCCCAGTGGCAACCCATAGATGAAAAAGTATTTGCGCAACTGAGCGCAGAACAGCAGGAATTAAGTAATGGCTGATAAACCTGATCTGGTGCCCGTTAAGCGCACTCGCCGCCTCCAGCAGGGGGAGAAACTCCGCGACGGTGATAAGGTAGAGCGTATTCCAGTGAAGGTGATTGCCAGTGATAACCTGCTGCGCAAGCCCGACTGGATTCGTGTAAAGGTTCCTGCTTCAAAAGAAGTGGATCGCATTAAAAGTATTCTCCGCTCACAAAAATTGTCAACGGTTTGTGAAGAGGCGAGCTGCCCTAATTTGGGAGAGTGTTTTAGCGGTGGTACCGCAACCTTTATGATCATGGGGGAAATTTGTACCCGTCGCTGTCCTTTCTGCGATGTGGGCCACGGGAAGCCCAACCCGCTCGATCCTGAAGAGCCAAAGAACCTGGCAGATGCGATTGCTGCTATGAGTTTGCGCTATGTGGTAATTACCTCCGTTGACCGGGATGATTTACGCGATGGTGGCGCTGAGCACTTTGCCAACTGTATTCGTGAATCGAGAGCGCAATCCCCGAACCTACAGGTGGAAATTCTCACGCCAGATTTCCGTGGCCGTATGGATGTAGCACTGGATATCCTGGAAAAGGAAGCTCCAGATGTGTTTAACCACAACCTGGAAACTGTACCCCGCCTGTATAAAGAGTCTCGCCCCGGTGCCAATTACAAGTGGTCTTTAAAACTTCTGCAGGAATACAAAAAGCGCCGCCCTGACGTACTGACCAAGTCCGGGTTGATGGTTGGCCTGGGTGAAGAGAAAGAGGAAATTTTCCAGGTGATGGACGATATGCGCGAGCATGATATCGATATGCTCACGATCGGCCAGTATCTGCAGCCCAGTAAAGAACATTTACCGGTACAGCGCTACGTTCACCCGGACGAGTTTGAAGAATATCGCCGCTACGCTGAGCAAATCGGCTTTAAGCACGCGGCCTGTGGTCCCTTGGTACGCTCTTCCTACCACGCTGATAAACAGGCTCACGGAGAAAAGGTAGGTTAATATACTTTGTAGGAGAGGGAAGTGTTTTTTTACATTCCTCTCCCCATTTCTCCTTTCATCATCTCGCTTTTAACCTCCAGTTAATCACGTTTCTTTTTATTAATTTCTGACAGTACTTTCGATGTTACGAGTCCTGTAGATTTATTCTTGGTTGAGATACTAATGTTGGTCTCTCTAACGTATTGAGCTTGTTATTTCCAATATTTAAGAGTCATTAATTTTATCAATTAAATTGAAATTAACGTATTTATTTCTTCTGGTAGGTTTTAAGTCTCCACGATTTTTTTGTCGTGTTTGATTTTTATATTTTGCCTGGATGTTCGCTCTTGCTAAAAGGAAGCTGTTGTAGTTTGCAGATTTTTTAAGTTGGGTGTCGCTATTTATTTTAACTTGTTGCCTCGGGTTACTTTTCTGTAACCCTGATACCAACTTAGAAATTGGTGTGGATTAACTCTTTAAGAAATCAAAAAGTAATTTTGAATTACATTCATGTAACACTGTGTACCACAATGCTTTAGCTTCATAAGCCCAGCTAGTGAATAAAACTCTGATAAAAGGGATATTTTGTTAGGCTTAATGTCCCAATTAGGCAACAAAGATGCTGATTATTTGTGACCAGCCATCCGCATTTCCCAGTTGATAACAATAATTGCACTAATAGCCGATCTTCAGTAACTTAAGGTAAAACAATAATTGTCAGAGATTCTGCCTTATTAGGTGTCTCATCTGCCATATTCATTAGGCTGATCTAGCCAAGCTGGGTAAAAGTCGTTATTTAATGGCTTTAGTGCTTAGTGATCTTGGTAGCTCTGCGCAGGGTGTGCTGCATATTGGTGCAATCTGCCCGGGTGAACGACACTACTCATAATTAAAAAAACACAATAATCAGAGAGGACTAGCGATGACCCCGGAAGAAAAGTACGAGAAGGTGAAAGGCCTGCAACCTTTGGAGATTCTTTACCAGAGGGAGGCACAGCAGGCTGATACGGTCTTTCTTCGCCAAATGCAGCAGCGGCAGTGGAGAGACTATACCTGGGGAGAAGTAATGGATCGGGCGCGCAGGATAGCTGGGTATTTGCGTAGCCAGTTTGAGCCCGGTGACCGCATCGCTATTCACGGCAAGAACTGTGCAGATTGGATTATTGTGGACGTGGGTATCATGCTGGCTGGAATGATCAGCGTGCCTCTCTACCCGGGTCAATCTGTTTCCTCGATGACCTATGTATTGCAACACTCTGAATCAAAGATGCTTTTCTGTGGAGCTACAGATAATAATGCTGCTCTGCAGGAAGTTGCTGACCTACTGCCTTCCGTCGCAATTCAGCGTTGCGAGATCCGTTGTGATAAGGATCTGGAGTCCTTAATTAAAGAGAGCGACCGTTTTGAGGAGAAGCCGGTCTTCGATTTGGACGATACCTTTACGATTATGTACACCTCTGGAACCACCGGTAATCCAAAAGGTGTTATGCATAGCTGGTCTTCGGTGGTTTTTGTCTCACCAAATATGATTCGCGGCTATGGAATGGATGAAAATGACCGTGTTCTTTCCTATTTGCCCTTAGCCCATGCTGCAGAGCGGATACTGGTTGAATTCCATTGTTTGTATTCTGGTACTCCAATTCATTTCCCCGAATCCTTGGACACTTTCCTGGAAGATTTAAAGCGTACGCGGCCTACGATGTTCTTTTCGGTTCCCCGACTCTGGACCAAGTTTAAAGAGGGAATTGATGAAAAAATCCCGCCGTCACTGCAAGAAGTACTGCTGCGTATTCCTGGAATCAACACCTGGTTGAGAAAGAAAGTTCGCAATGGTCTGGGGTTGGATGATGCAGAAATATTGGTTAGCGGCGCGTCCCCCATTTCTATTGAGCTGCTCCGTTGGTACCACCGTATGGGGATGAAGGTAGCCGATGGTTACGGTATGACTGAAAACTTTATTTATGGTTGCTTTGCACCACCGGGGGAAGATCCTGTGCCGGGAACCGTTGGAAAGCCCTACCATGGATGTGAAGTTAAGATTTCTGAGGACGGGGAGATACTATTTAAGAGCGGTTCATTGATGAAGGGATATTATCTCGAACCGGAAAAAACCGCAGAGGTAATACAGGACGGTTATTACCATACCGGAGATTCGGGATTTATTGATAAGGACGGTCTGGTACATATTACCGGGCGTATTTCAGAAACCTTTAAAACCAGTAAGGGTAAGTTTATTCAGCCTAGTCGTCTTGAAGGTTATTTTGGCAATGAGACATTGTTGGCACAGCTTTGCGTATTAGGGCACGGTATGGACCAGCCGGTAATGCTGGTGACTATTTCCGAATCTGCTGAAAAATTACCCCGCGAGGAAGTTAATGAACACTTGCAGAAGTTGCTGGCTTCAGTGAATGATAAGTTGCCTCAACATGAGCGAATTAAAACTATCTTTATTACCAAGGAGGAGTGGACACCCCTCAATGAGTTCCTTACGCCGACGCTAAAGATCAAGCGCAAGGTACTTGAGGCACACTACCAGCCACTATTTAATCAGCATGTCGATACCAAAGGGATTGTATGGGAGCCACGAGCCCCAGTTAGTGAAAGCTCAAAAGAGGCTTCACTTGAGCCCGTCAGTTAATATCCTCCAGCTGTAACAAAAAAGCCCGGCAAAGATTGAGCCGGGCTTTTTTATTGGATTCTTGGTATGCAATTAGTGCGTATAGCTCTGGCAGTGCTGGGATTTTCCTCTCAACCCAACTTGAATGCTATCTGCTGAGCACTCGAAATCATCATTAAATTTACAGTCTTCCATTTTGCAGGCACCGACACCGGCGGTGCGGGAACTGTTTGTGTGGCGGGAGTTTGTGAAGAAAGTGTCACAGTCGGGATCTGCACCGTCACCAATAGTAATTGCTCTGGCGTGGCAGGCATCATTGGAGTTATAGGCGCATTGGCTGGCGGCACATCGACTGACTTCTGGCATATCTGTTGCGATAATCATGGCAGTCCTCTCCTTACTGGTAAGTTGGAGACTAGCTCAGCTTAGTTACATGTCAACGAAAAAACCATAGAACCCGTGGGGTATTTTTGTAATTGATATTCAGTCGCACTATTTATCGCAATAAGTGTATTTATGAGTAATTTATATTCTTTCTAGTTATTTATTTCTGCTGCCTCTTTGTGCCAGACCATCAGATCCAGAACCTCAGTCTCACCAGGCAGGACAACATTTGACTCGCGGTTTAAGCCGAGCTTCTCCAGCAATCGAATAGACGGTGTATTTTCCGGCTGTGTAATAGCGAGGATTCTCTGTAGTCCCAGCTCATTCTTGGCATATTCCATTACAGCTTGCGCAGATTCCAAAGCAAAGCCTAGGCCGCGAAAATCGGGCAATAAAGCAAAACCAATATCCACGCCATCGAGCCCCGCACGCTTAACCAACCCGCAGATGCCTATTGCAGTTCCATTTTTCATGGAAACTTTATACATACCAAAGCCATGTGTTCGATACATGGCGATAGGACCGTTCAGGAGGTAGTTGCGTGCATCGTCTTCAGACCGAACGCCGCGATCGCCAATATTTTGTAGAAAATCCGAATCGTTAAGCAGTGCCAGCATTAACCTGGCATCCCGGTCTTCATTTAACTCTTGAATAATCAGGTTGGCAGTTTCCAACCCGAGCATTTGGATAGCCCCTATTTTTTCGGCTTCACCGGTGAGGGAAGGTTTTGGGAAGTGGAAAATCTTAGATACAGAGAGGGAGGGGACTGTGCCCCCGGCAGGGGGCACAGTTACCACTTAGAAGCGGTAAGTCAAATTGACGGAAGCAGATTCAGTCGTTGGGCGGGAAGCGACAGTTGCGCTAACTGCGATAGCGTCAGCCGCCTGCCAGCGAATACCGGCAATCATGCCCATACCACCATTGAAGATGCCTTCGTCGACACTGGCATAGCTAGGCATAGCGCTCATATTGCCTTCCATGGACTTCACGCCCACTTCAATAGTGTCTTCTTCGGTACCGTTAGTGTCTTCGTACCAGATTTCTGCATAGGCATTAATGGTATCCCAGTTCTTATTAGCGAAGGCACCAAAACGCATATTTCTCAGGCGGCGTTCCTGATCACCGTAGTGCATACCCAGAGGGTCGAGCTCATTACCGCTCAGGTCGGTATACGTGAAGCCTTCGATAGCGTCTTCGGTGTAGCCGTCTACATCCGTAGTTACCTTGGTAAAGCTTACAAATGGGCCGAACTGGAAGGTTTCGCTATTGAGCAGGTTTGCACCGGCAGTAATACCTAAGGACAAGTTCTCGCCAGAGGTATTCCCGGTCAGGTTACCGTTATAAGTGTCGCCCAGAGAGACAGAACGGCTGACGTCATCGTAATCTACATCGGTCAGGGTCGCGTTACTTTCGACAAAGAAAATGTCGTAGTGCATGCGGCCAAATACGCTGTAGTTGGTTGAGGTGGAATCAATAGCGAGCTGTGAATTATCCACATCAATATTGGAGCGGCTCACTGCAAAACCGATTTCCGCATTGTCGCGTACGGCGTAAGTCAGGCCGAGAATATTGGCGTAGCCGTCTCCCCTGATATTGGCGATGTAATCGGTATCGTAGTCGACGTTACCCAGGGAGCTGCCGGTGAAAACGCCAGTCTGAGCTGAGCGATAACGAACACTGGCCAGGCTCTCGTCGAGGCTGTTGGTGTGGGTGCGAGTAGCCTGGATTGCGATATCCGGTAGCTGGCCGGCAACCTGAGCAGCATTGACGATTGCGGTGTAGTAGTCAGCGAGGATTTCCTGGCCAATCTGGGTGGGGTGAACACTGTCGTTGAAGATCAGCTTGTCCGCATCGGGGGAGGTGCCATTAATGCCATAAACTGTGTGCTCAATACAGTCGTTGCCACTGCCATCGTAACAGTACAGTTGGTCCTCCGAGGAGGATAATCCAAAGATGGTCGGGTTATTAAGGGCGACTTTCAGGATACCTGCCTGGTCAACCATCAGAACGCCGTCAATATCCTTGGCCTTAGCTAAGAGTGCTGAGTTGAAAGTTTCAGATGTGGCACTGGCCTCCAGGATTACTTCCTCGAAGGCTGTGGCCAATTGGGCATCCGCATCTTCCTGGCTCATCAGTCCAGCATCAACTGCGGCTTGCAGAGTATCGGCATCGTCGCCGGAGTAAACGGCTTCATATGCAGCAGCGTAAACGCCGGGGGTCTTGCTAACATCCGGTACATTGGATACCAGGATGTAATTGGCGCCTGCATCGGACAGGGCGCCAGCTGCGCTCGCCAGCATCGTTGATGCAACGTCGAGGTCCGCGGTGACTTCTTCGATAGTTGAGGTGCCAGCGACGACCTCTTCGAAACCGCTGAGCAGGTCGTTACCACCGCCGTTTACCCAGTAAAGAGCGTTGTGATCAGCACTTCCGAGAGTGCTTTCCAAGTAGCCCATTCCCAGAGGGTGTGGGTTACCGGAGGTTCCAGTAGTGGCGATAAGATCAGCAAAGGTCCCATCAATGGCGTCGCTCATAGCGTCGGCTTGGGCCATCAGCTCGTCATAAGTTGCCGTATCACCTTCCGCTTGAGCAGCTTCGGCCTGGGCTACCAATTGGGCTTCGGTGGCCTGTTGTACCAGTAATTGGGTCAGGAGCTCGGAGTCCGGGTAGCTGGGAGTTAAACCGTCGTCACCAGTAGTAGGCATCAGAGCACTGAGAAGGTTATGACGGTTGGGGTCAGCCTCCAGACCATAGGCCTGCAGGTAAGCCTCGTAGTTGTCCGGGCCGATAATATTCATCAGCACGTCGGCAGCTTTATGGCCACCTACAGCCCAGCCGGTGCCGCCATTACTCATGCCTTCCGCAATTTGAGCTGTAACTGAAGCTTCAAGCTCTTCTTCACTCAAAGTGGGATCTATGGTGGGTAGGCAGAAGGAAGATTGCATACCTGCACAAGACGGAGTTACGGCACCCAGGCCCAGATTCTGGGATAAAAGACTAATGGCTACTTCACGATCATCGCCACCGTTTGTGAAGACATCGTAGTTGCCGACATCGGTCAGGCTGTCACCAAAGGCGATAACCTGGGAAAAGGCTGTGTCTTTGGCAAAGGCCGCAGAGCTTGTCATTGTTGCGAGTGCAATGGCCGCTGCGAGGCTACGCTTGGCATTTTGCATGGTTTTCTCCTTGTCGCGGTAATCTCACACCCGCGGAGACATCGGGAGCAGTCCAGAGGAAACTACAGGGCGCGAGTCTTTATTGTTCTTTGCTCCAGTACTTCGAGGAAGCTGAGCAATGTTAGCGGATTTGACTAAAACTTTAAAATAAGTCACAAATCATTCCGCTTATTTTGGCTGGTCTTCAAGGCCGCTTTGATTGCTTTTATTCGGCTGGCGCAATATTACTTAACGAGAGTTTTCCGGTAAATGAGGTTTAACCCTCGATACTCTCACTTTATAGGAACCAATTTTTTATAATTTGATTTCTGTCAATGGCGAATTGTATCTGTATGGCTGGTCTGGTTATTAGCCACACTGTTTGAGCAGAATGGTCACTGAAATTTGTACTTTTAGTAAAATGATGTAGCGCGGGCTTTGAATATTTATGGTTCATGAGAAAGGCAGGGTGTCGGCCCCTCAAGATGAGATCGAAATGAGTGCAATACGTGCTCAAGGTGCCGGAGGCCAAAATGTAAATAAAGTTTCTAGTGCAATTCACCTGCGTTTCGACATTATGGCTTCTTCACTTCCACAGCGGATTAAGGATGGTCTTTTGAAGTTAAAAGATCGCCGAATTTCCTCTGATGGAGTGGTAGTCATTAAAGCTCAGAAGTTTCGCACCCAGGAAAAAAACCGTGCGGATGCCTTGGATCGGCTGCAGGAGTTGATAGATAAAGCTGCTTTCAAGCCAAAATTTCGCGTGGCAACCAAGCCCAGTCGTGGTGCAAAGGAGCGTCGTCTACAAGCAAAAAATCGCCGCTCTAAGGTGAAAGCAATGAGGGGCAGGATCAAAGATCAGAATTGACTGGATTTCTCTGGGAGCGGAGAAAGGTTTTTCTCTAAGCTTATTTTAACTGGTGCCGTAGTACGGCTTTCCCTACCTGTTGTACGTGAAACAGGTTCCTCCTACCGTAATCTGGGGTAGGCTTTTGACGATAGGTAAGGGGAATAAATATCAGTGGGAATTAACCTCCACGGATTCAAATTCCCGCAGAGGTATTCTTAGATGCTTGTGGGTTTTTACAGTGGAGAGCTATAGGTAGGGAGAGCGGGCCAGGACTTCCTGATATTCGGCTTCTCTTTGCATCAGTTCGAATTGTAAGTCTGTTATCTCCATCCCCAGCTCTGAATGTCTAACGTTGAGGCGGGCGATATCGGCAAGGAGTGTCACCCGCTCAGAGTTGTCGACTGTATCAACCACCAACAGTGCGCCGATTTCTGTCATATCATCGAGAATATGTTCTCTCTCAAGCTCCAGGTCGTGAATTGCTGAAACGAGAGCTTCTACGGCTGATTTGGCAAGAAAAATATCCTGGCCCGAATTGTATCCGCGAAGGAATAACCCTTCGAGATCTGTGGGGCAAACACCGTTGTAATTGTTGCCAGAACGCCCTTGGTCAAATCCACGTAGTTCCGTGCAGAACAGCTCCAGCCCCTCATTTCTCCCATTGCGGTAAGCACTGGTATTGACCGATACCCCGTACTTGGCACAGGCCTCGCGGCGCTCACCTAAATAGGAGAAGTCCCGGCCTGCTGCACCATCTTCATACCCAATTGCCTGCCAATCTGCGACATAGCATTCATCTTCACTCATGGTGGCACATCCTGAGATCAGTGAAGCTGAAAGAGAGAGGAGGGCAATTACAGAAGTAAATTTCACGGCGGTTTTCCATATCGGTGAATTCACCACAGCTTACTCTCCCGATCCTGACTGGAAGCTGAAGCTTTTGTATTGCGTGAAATTATTTCTCCAGCTCTTTTTAAGGGAAGGTGGCGCCAGTAATTTTCTACTGACGGCTAGTCTGAAGGTGTCAGCGGGCCAGTAACTGGAACTCTTTGCCAATGAACGATTTCGTTGGGATGACAGCCCTTGAACTGTTGCGTGGATATAGGGCGAAAACTTTTTCACCGGTTGAGGTTGCCGAAGAGCTGCTCAACCAAATTGAGCGATTAAACAGGCATGTTAATGCCTTTTGCCTGGTTGATAGAGAGACGAGCCTCGCCTATGCGCGGGAATCGGAGCGCCGCTATATGTTCGATGCTGCGAAAGGATTACTCGATGGGGTACCGGTGGCAGTAAAGGATGTCTTTTATACGCCGATGTGGCCTACGGTTTTTGGCTCCCAAGTGATTGATCCAGAGACAACACTGGGTTGTGCAGCGCCCTGTATCGCTGCGCTGCAACGCCATGGTTACATTCCAATTGGAAAGACCACGTTACCGGAATTTGGTTGGAAAGCGGTTACAGATAATGCCATTGATGGTATCACGAGAAATCCATGGGATAGGGATAGAACTCCGGGAGGCTCCAGCGGTGGGGCAGCGGTGGCTATATCACTGGGGCTGAGCCCATTGGCAGTGGGAGCCGACGGCGGCGGATCTATTCGGATTCCAGCCAGTTTCTGCGGGGTTGTGGGATTTAAACCAAGTTTTGGGCAGGTTCCCCACTGGCCATTAGGAACCTTCTCTTCTTTGATGCATGTGGGACCGCTGGCGTCGACTGTGGAGGATTGCGCACTGATGATGAATGTAATCAGTGAGCCGGATTACCGGGATATCCGGGGAATACCGCGACGTAAATTTGATTTCCTCGCGGCGATAGGGGGCAGACAGGTTGCGGGGATAAAAAAATTACGTATTGCCTATAGCCCCAGTCTCGGCTACGCAAACCCTGATCCCATCGTTGAGCGCAGTGTTTCTGATAGTGTCATGCTATTCCAGGAGTTGGGTGCTGATGTTGTAGCGGTTGATCCTGATATAGATGACCCCAGTGCAGCTTTTGGATGTCTGTTTTGCGCTGGAATAGCGAGTATCTTAAGGGCGATGGATTCCACTAGGCGTCAACTGGTAGAACCCCAGTTATTGGAGGTCGCAGAGCAAGCAGACAAAATATCCTTACCCGATTACCTTGATGTACTGAAATGGCGCGATAACTTTGTTGAGCGTTTGCAGCTTTTTTTTCTGAAATATGATCTGTTGGTGACCCCGACATTGCCGATTACGGCCTTTGCTGCAGGTGTCAATGTTCCTGAGAATAATCCCGGTTCGATGTGGTACTCCTGGACACCATATACCTATCCCTTCAATTTGTCCGGGCATCCGGCGATATCACTCAATTGTGGTTTTTCAAAGAGTGGTCTGCCGATTGGATTGCAGATTGTGGGCAGAAAATATGCTGATGAGATTGTTTTGTGTGCCGCTGCTGCCCTGCAAAGTAGGCAAGGGTTAAAAGTGGGCCTCCCTGACTGGGTGAAAACAGTGTAAGTTTCAGTTTGAAAATTTTCTTGTAGATCCAATTTTAATAAAGGATATAAAAACCCTTTAGTTCAGAAATTATTCCTAGCTCCGTTTGCTATTAATAGCTTTTTTATATTCTATGTTTTTCGTGTATTTGTGATCCACTTAAAGTTTATTGTGGCTCCTATGTTGAATGGTGCCAAATTGTTTTAGTATTTTTTTGAATGTGCTAGTTTTTCTTTGCTGGATTGATCAATCCGGTTTTGTTTGCTCCCTCTGCGTTTTTCAAAATTCGAATAATAAAAATATTTCTGGATTGTCTGCGGGTTTTTGTTGGTAAGGTCTGAAGTTCCATTCTCGATAGTTTTTGCGTTATTTGAATATTATTGAAATTCAAAACTGCTGTTTGTGCAGGCTTCTTGCATGTTTGTTTATTGCCTGCGTGTGTTTTTGAAATGTTAGGAATTCGCAGGGGGCTAACTCAATGTGGAGAAGATAATGAAAAAAATTATTAGTAGGTCTTTGGTTGGGGTCCTTGCAATCCCCAGCGCTGTCATGGCAGAGGAGCTGTGGATAACTATAGGTAGCGATGGTTATCAAACACTAAAGACAAATAGTAGCCTGGTCGCCAAACAATCACTGACGACTCATGGTGAGGAGCGCAATGGAGTTACCATTTTAAAGGTTGATGAGAAGAACCTTTCCAGTATCTCGACACTGATGCATATAAACCACAATCGCTGCGGTGGCTTTATGGTGCACGATTCACTGGAGGAAGCACAGGCTGCACAGGTTTCATCGTTAACGACAACAGTGAATACCTTGGTCACCTACTCCATTGATAATGCGGATGTGGTTAATGCTCTTCAGGCCGAGATTTCAGAGTCCAATATCCGGTCAACTATTCAAAGTTTGTCGAATTTTACCAATCGCTATTACACAACCTCAACCGGTGTAGATAGCGCGGAGTGGATAAGAGATGAGTGGCAGGCGATAACAGGTTCACGCAGTGATGCCTCTGTTGAACTTTATAACCATAGCTGGGCACAACCCTCTGTAATTTTGACGATTCAGGGCCAAACAGACCCGGATGAGATTATTGTATTGGGGGCACACCTGGATTCTACGGTCGGTTTTGGAACGGGGGAGGGCACCCGAGCGCCGGGGGCAGATGACGATGCTTCGGGGATCGCAACACTGACGGATGTTATTAATGCGATTGTAGCCACAGATTATAAACCGGATAAAACATTGGCTTTTATGGGGTACGCCGCCGAGGAAGTGGGATTGCGTGGCTCAGATGATATCGCTAGTGACTACAAGTCCCAGAACAAGAATGTGATCGGTGCTTTGCAACTGGATATGACTAATTATTATGGTTCAAATAGTGATATCTATATTATTGGTGATTACACCAATAGTGATCAAAATAACTTCCTTGAGGATCTGGCAGAGACCTATTTGAGTGATCTCACTGTCGGAACGACTTATTGCGGATATGCTTGTTCCGATCACGCCTCCTGGTACAACCAGGGTTATCCTGTTTCTTTCCCTTTTGAAGCGACTTTTAATGGATCAAATCCTTATATCCACACCTCGAGTGACACCCTTGCTAATAGCGGTGGGGATGCCAGTCACGCAGTGAAATTCGGAAAACTTGCGGCTGCCTATGTGGCTGAGTTGGCTAAGGGCTATATAGGAGACGATCCGGGCCCCGACCCCGACCCCGATCCAGGTGAGGAGCAGACAGAAACCTTCAGTGGTAATGTTGACCGTGGCTCGGAAGAACACTATGGCCCCTTCAGTGTGACTCCCGGTACTGATTTTATTGCGGATATGACAGGCACCAATGATGCTGATTTGTATGTTCGTTTTGGTGCAGCACCTACCTGGCGCTATTACGACTGTCGCCCCTACGAGGGAGATAGCTCTGAGAGTTGCTCTTTAACCGTGCCGAGTGGTGAAAGTGAAGCCTATTTTATGGTGCGGGGTTACAGCCGCCTGGGATCAGATTATGAAGTTGATGTTACCTATACGCCTCAATAATCAGTTCTAATTTGTGTGTTGCATTTTTTTAATGAATTTGCATTAATCAATTAAATTGCAGCCTTTCAAAAAGTCACGTTTGGCAGTTTTTGGTTTTTGCTGAACGTGTACTCCCTTCTTTCATAAGAAATAAAGCGTCATTAATTTTTTGATTTGTTGGAAGTTGGCATTTATTCGCGTAAAAGATCTATCCCAAGCGTGCACTAAATTCTGGCATGGATGCAAATTAACAGAATTTTAGTATGCCGGTTTTTATTGGGGTTAGCTTCCGTACTACTGCCGATCCCAGAGTGCATTGCTCTGCTTACTCGAAAATTTTCTGTTTGACGTTAATTATGAGAAGAGAGGGTGGTGAATATGAAGCGTTACTTGTTGAGGCCTTTGTCACTGGCAGTAGCCGCTGTTATTTTAAATTCCGGTGGACAGGCTGTTGCTGAAGATAGGGAGGAGAGAGCACCCAATACGGCCGACCAAACAATGGAAGAAGTTATAACTACAGGTACACGCAAAGAGGGTGTATCTCCCACTGAGACACTTTCTCCGATAGATGTTGTTGGTGGAGAAGATATTGCTGACCAGGCGAGTTTTGATCTCACTGAGTCTTTAGCAAAAATTGCCCCGTCATTTAACACGCAGAGATATCCTATTGCAGATGGTACGGCTTTTATCCGTCCAGTAACGTTACGCAATTTATCCCCAGACCAAACCCTGGTATTGGTAAATGGGACACGTCGCCACCGCTCCGCACTGGTCAATTTGCAGCTCGCTCCCCTGGGTACAGTAAATCAGGGGGCTCAAGCTGTAGATTTTGCCGCGCTGCCCTCCATGGCTATTGAACGGGTTGAAGTCTTACGGGATGGTGCCTCTGCACAATACGGTTCCGATGCGATTGCGGGCGTTATTAATATTATCCTGAAGGATGATGCAGAGGGATTCAGCTTGTCTGCCCAGACCGGGGAGTATTTTGAAGGGGATGGGACCAGGATGAGTCTTGCCGCGAATGCAGGGTTTGCTGTGGGTGAGGCCGGATTTGTTAACGGTACTGTGGAGTTTTCCCAAGCTGATAAAACCTGGCGCGGTGAAGCACGGCCGGACGCTGAATTTGTAGGATCAGTCGTCGGCGACAATCTGGTGCCCCTGGATGGTCTGGGACAGAGGTGGGGTGATCCCGATGTAGAGTCCCTAAAATTTTTCATTAACAGTGGCCTGGAAATTTCTGACTCGCTGGAACTTTATGGAAATCTGGGGTATTCAGAAAATGAGACGATTTCAGACTTCTTTTATCGTGGCCCGGTACTCGATCCTGAGTATCAATTCACAGCGAGAGGTACTCTGCAAGTAGACAGCCCAAATGACCCCCTGGACCCAGGTAGTATTGACTACATTCCCGACCCGGCCCCTCAATCCTTAGTGGATTCTATTTTGGCACAGGGCCTCAACCCCTCGGACTATCTGGTGGCAGATTCAACCAGCGACAGTGGCTACGTGTTGCGCAACCCAATTTATACCCAGTTTCCCGGCGGCTATAACCCTGAATTTGGCGCAGACATTTATGATATCGCTGCTGTAGTGGGCGCGCGCGGGGAGTTTGCCAGTGGCCTGTCGTGGGATCTGCGTGGACGCTTGGCTGAAAATGAAGTGGACTATGTCCTGAAAAATTCAATAAACCCAAGCTTGGGTTTACTGTCCCCTACTTCTTTCAAGCCGGGCAGTCTGACGCAGGAAGAATCCAGCCTCAATGCAGATTTTGTCTATCCCATTGATGTTATGGCTTTTGCGTCCGCGCTAAACCTTGCATTTGGAGCTGAATGGCGCGAAGAGACCTATTCAATTAGTCGGGGGGATGCGGCATCTATCGCAGTAGGTCCAACAGCGGCGTATTTTGGTCTGGGTTCAGATGGTTTCCAGGGGTTCCCGGTTGAGGCGGTAGGCAGTTTCAGCAGTGAGAGTATCGCGGCTTACATTGATCTTGAAGCCGATGTCACTGACGCACTGACCTTGGGAGCTGCCCTGCGTTTAGAGGAGTATGATGAATTTGGCTCGACATCGGATTGGAAGTTGTCAGCTCGATATGATGTAAATGAGCAGCTGGCACTTCGAGCGACAATGAATACCGGGTTTAGGGCTCCTACTCCAGGCCAGGTTAACACCTTGAACGTTACCACTACGACGGACTCCAGTGGCAACCTGATTCCCAATGGTACCTATCCTGTAGCGCATCCAGTAGCTTCAGCCCTGGGAGCCGTTGAGTTAGAGCCTGAAGAGTCCACCAGTTTTACATTGGGCGCGGTTTTCGCTCCAATAGACAATACCAGTGTGACAATTGATTACTACAACATCGATATCGAAGATCGACTGGCCCTGCGCAACAATGCCATTGGGGATGATGAAGTAGTTCTGCTGCAAAATGCCGGTATAGAAAATGCAGCATTGCTCAACGGCAGTAATGCGAATTATTTCGTCAATGCTTATGACTCTGAAGTGTCCGGTGTGGACTTGGCAATTACCAGTGATTTTGAGATTTTTGAGAGTCTATTGGTGGTGGACTTGCGTCACAATCATAATCGCCAGGAGGTAACCAGTGTTGCTGCAAATACGATCAATGCTTCAAGAGTATTTGATCTTGAGAATCAGGTTCCCAACGATAGGACGACTTTAACCTTAGATCTCGACACCGGCGGTTTTTTTAACGGGTATTTGCGTTTTAACCGCTATGGCAGCTGGGAGTCTACGGGTGGATTGTTTGGTGCAGGTGATGCCAGTGATACCTACAGTTATAGCAGTGAAATTCTCGTAGATATCGAAGCGACTTTTACTCTATATGAAAATTACAAATTGTCGTTCGGGGGGGAGAATATTTTTGACGTTATGCCTGATGATGAACAGGAGCCAACCCTTCGATATCTCGGAGTGCGCCATGCCCTCACATCGCCGTTTGGATTTAATGGTGGTTATTGGTATTTACGTGCGAGCGCGGATTTTTAGTTAGTCTGGTGCAAGGATAGTATCTGAGAGGCCGGTACTATCCTTGATTTACACTCCAATCCACAACAGTAGCGCTGCCCCCCGTGCCAGCTTCCTGATGTTCTGGATTAACTTTGACGGGCTTTTAGCTATTTCCTAAGAGCCAGTTTTTGTGAATTCAGCGCGGGCATTGAAATCTAAAACGATCTGGGGTTCATCGGTGAAAACTCCATCGACCCCTTGAGCCGCCAGCAGTATCAGGTCGTTGGGGTCGTTGACCGTAAATACATAGTTTTTAAGTCCGCGCTGTTTTGCGTCAGCTATTAAATCTGCATTTACAAAATCTACATTCGTATGTAATGAGTAGGCTTTTAAGGGCGCGGAGCAGGCGGCAAGATCGAGCGGAACGCCGGAAACCAGAACACCGCGGCGGACTTGTGGAACTAATTGCAAGCACTGGTAGAGCTGTCGGTGATCGAAAGAGGAAACGATGTATTGCTCGTAGCTTGCACCAGTATCCTTGGTAAAAGTGTGAATTTCTTCCGCGAGAAGGCCCGCGCAATTGGGCCCTTTTAGTTCGATATTGAGCTGGACATTATTTCCCACCAGCTGGAGAACTTCCCGCAATGTGGGAACCTTGTTTCCGCAAGGTAGAGGCCTCTCTTTCAGTGCCTCTGGGCGCATTTCAGTGATTAGCTCAGAGCCTGCAATCAGGCGCCCAAGTCGCCGGTCGTGCTTGACCAGGAGTTGCCCGCCGATATTCCATACATCAATTTCGATGCCTCCTACGTTGAGTTCCAACGCATGCCCGATCGCTTGGAGGGTGTTTTCACTGGCTCGCTGCTGATAGCCCCGGTGGGCGAAACAGAAGAGCGTAGCTGAAGTCATGGCTTATCAGTCCATTCTCACGGTTTGTTGCAGACTGCCCTTGAATTATTACGAGGCCACTAAAGCAACACCAAAGTTTCTGCCAAATAGTGATTAATTGGCATTAAAAATTAATTCTTATAGCCTATGGGAAGAAGTGCTAGCTTGGAAACTTTGCCGTTAGTCTCCAGCCAGGGCCCGATAACACCCTTGGTGGAAAACCAGAGGTTCACCGCCAAAGGCGGCAAATTCCAGAACCTCTCCTAAAAGTATTGTGTGATCACCCGCATCAATACATTGCGCGCGACGACAGTGGAAGTAGGCTGCACATTCGTCAAGACGGGGTATCCCGTTGGGGCCTTCATACCAGTTGACCTGTCCGAATTTGTCTGCCCCTCGACCGGCAAAGAGGTTGGAGACATGTTGCTGGTCTGCTCGCAGGATATGCACGGCAAAGTGCTCTTGAGTGGTAAATGCCTTATAGCCCATGGACTGCTTGTCGATACTCCATAAAACCAGGGCAGGGTCCAGGGAGACAGAATTAAAGCTGTTGGCCGTCATGCCGGCTGGTTGGCTGTTGGCATCCTGAGTGGTAATGACAGTCACACCAGTAGCAAAGTGGCCGAGGGTGTCCCGCAGCAGCCGGCTTCGCTCGGGTGATGGGGAAATCGTACGGCTATTCTCTGTCGTCATACTAAGGCTACTTGTACCAAAACTGTAAAGGGCGGCCATTTTAAGGCAAATGAGAAGGATTTGCGCGCTTTACCTCGAGTCATTGTTGAAACAAATACGATTATCGATTGTTTGTTGACTGGTTATTCATTATTGGTTGACACTCCTGGCTGAGTCTTTCCCTGTGGGCAATCGCATTTCCGGTGAGTGCAAAACCGAGCAAATCACCCCTGCTGTTGCGAAATTCGGCGCAAACGCCAGACTTTTCTCTACTGATTTGCCAAGCACCCTCAGCGCCCGGGCGAGGAGGGCAAATGGTAGTTGGATGCAGGGTCGTTTTAACGGCTACCGGGATTACGCCAAAATTAACTTGGCTAGGGTTGCCAGATAAGGTTTGTGCCAGGCTCTTCGCGCAAGCGATAAGAGGGGCGACAAAGAGCAATTGGTGGCCGTCGATTTCTGCACAGTCGCCGAGAGCGTAAACAGAGGGATCACTTGTTTGCAGGTTCCTATCCACTGCAATTCCTCTTTGCACAGATAAGCCGGCCATGTTCGCCAAACCTGTATTGGCTTCAAGTCCCAATGCGGCGAGAACGATATCAGTTTTTATCACTTCTCCATTGTCCAATTGGGCTTTGAAACTGGCACCCGATTTTTCTATACGGGTCAGTGATGTATCCCCGTGAAAGCGCACGCCATAACCCTCCAGGGCGCTCTGGAGATCGCGGCCGGCGATTTCCGGTAACAGTGTTGCCAGCGGCCATTTCTCCTGATCAACCAGGTCCACTTCAAAGCCGGCCTGTATCAGATCATTGGCAAATTCACAGCCGATCAAACCTGCACCCAAGAGCAATATGCGTTTGCGGCCTATCATGGCAGTGCGAAAGCGGTGGTAGTCCCTGAGGTTATTGATACGGAAAATATGCGCTTGGGCGTCGCCTTCATAGTGGGGAAGCTTCCGGCATTTGGCTCCGGTTGCCAGCACCAGCTGCCCATAGTGAACCTTGGAAACATGCTCTGTGCCATCCTGCTGAATCGTCAGTATTTTTTTGGGGCGATCTATATGTATTACCCGTGTGTGTACCAGAATCTCCGCGTCCAGTTCCCGGGCCATCTCTTCGGCACTGGAAGTGCTGAGTTTCTGTGCTGTCTTGCCGTGGGAGAAAGAGGCTGACAGTAGAGGTTTGGAGTAAAAGGCTCCATCATCGGCGGTGATTAATAGAAGGGGAGACCGGGGGGCAAGCTTGCGAAATTCCCGCGCAAGATTATACCCGGCCAGCCCTGTCCCAATAATTACCAACGACGCTGCAGTGGTAGTGTTGCTTTGTTGGCTGGCAGAAGAAAGCGGTTTGGTGGGGGCTTGTCCCACCAGAACCATATCGAATTCTTGCTTACTAACGCCACACTGTGGGCAGCTCCAGTCGTCTGGTATGTCCTCCCAGCGAGTTCCAGGCGCAATGCCATCCTGTGGATACCCTTCGGCCTCGTTATACGTCCAGCCGCAAACCATACACTCCCAGATCCGAAAACCAGCGCTTTTTTCTGGATTCTCTCCAGTGGTATCGCCGCAGATCTCCAGCATGGAGAAATCCTGCTTGGCTGCACCACACTGTGGGCAGTACCAGTCGTCAGGTATATCTTCCCAGCGAGTACCTGGAGCAATGCCATCCTCAGGCCAACCTTTGGACTCGTCATAAATCCAGCCGCAGTTCTGGCATTGCCACTTTTTGTAAACCGACATGTTTCTCCACCAAACAGGGTTGGCCCGGAAGCCAAAATTACCGGGTCTTTCCCATTTATAGTGGTAAAAACGATAAGGGTTGTGGCTAGGTTGTATTAGTCGTCGCTGTGCTGGGCGATTTTGCTTAGGGCGCCTTGATAAACATCAGCAATTTCCCCGGGGTGTTTGATTGAAATGCCTAAATCGTGCACCAGACCATCTTTAAGGCCATATACCCATCCATTCACGGTGAGCTCCTGGCCGGAACGCCATGCATCTCGAACTATGGTTGTCTGGCAAACGTGTATGACCTGCTCTAGTACATTCAACTCGCAGAGCAGGTCTGTGCGCTGTTGCTGTTGAAAAAGGTCGATCAAGGTGTGATGTTTATCTCTGACATCCTGGATATGTCGCAGCCAGTTATCGATCAGGCCCAGCTGATCATTGTTCAGGGCTGCTTGAACACCGCCACAACCATAATGACCACAGACGATAATATGCTTTACCTTTAATATTTCTACGGCGTATTGCAGAACCGACAGGCAGTTGAGATCTGTGTGTACAACCACATTGGCGACGTTTCGGTGTACAAACAGCTCGCCGGGAAGTAGGCCGACTATTTCGTTGGCGGGAACACGACTATCGGCACAGCCAATCCACAGGTATTCAGGGGTTTGCTGTTCAGATAACTTGAGAAAAAAGTCAGGCTCGTCTTGACGGGTAGCCTCGGACCATTGTTGGTTATTTTTTAATAAATGATTTAGCGGGTGCAATGCAGTTGTATCCTGATGTGACCATTTGGACATTAAGGAAGCAGGATAGCGGCTTTGTTCGTGCGCGCCAAGTATAGGTAGTCTAAGCTAAAGTGTGACCACCAGCCCATACTGGGTCTAAAAAGGATTTAAGGACTATGGGAAGAAAAAAAAGCTCCATTCCCGGCAGGAGGCAAAGGGTCTCCCGGCATTCCAAGACGGCTGGCCGCCATCGACTCAGGGTGCGCCAATTGTTGGCTAGAAGAACCCGCTTGCGCAGTTATTTACAGTACTTCCTGAACGACGATAAGACTGGCTCAGGGGAGGATGCACAGCGGGTTGATATTGAAACAGTTGAGTGAATCGGATATTTCCCCCTGGTGCATTTATTGAGTAATGTGTCCGGTACATCGGTGGCTTGAATTAATTTTTCGAACTGGCATCACTGGGTAATCTTTTGAAGTGATTTTTAGGTGGGATATAGAGATTTATGGCTTTACCAGACTGTGAAATTGGTACCGAATTAAAGATTGGTTTGGCGAGTTATGACGACCTGCGCCATGCAGATGATATTTTGGCTCTGATGGATGAATATGCCCAACATCCGTTTGGTGGGGGCGAACCCTTAAGCGATAACTGTCGATCTGGCTTGCTTCCGGCATTGAGGGGTTTCCCCGGGGCTTTTAGTATCCTCGCCTATCAAGATCAAAGTGCGGTTGGACTTGTTAACTGTTTTACTGGGTTTTCTACGTTTTTATGTAAGCCCTTGATTAATATTCACGATGTTATTGTCAGTGAATCTGCTCGGGGGCTGGGTGTGTGTACCGCAATGATGGACTTCCTCGCAAAAGAAGCTAAAAGCAGGGGATGTTGCAAACTCACCCTGGAAGTCCTGCAAAAAAATTATACTGCCCAAGCTGCTTACCTTAAGACAGGATTTAAGCCATACACGCTGGATGAAGAGCTGGGTCAAGCAGAGTTTTGGCAACGCTACCTTTAAATTTAAACTGTTAGAAATTCGATTTCATATATTAAATCAGCAATTATCACTTAAAACAGGTAATTGCTGAGTTAACTTTTTAATACGTTTAATAATTTATTCTGTTAACCGATATGAGAAGAACAATAATTATTTACTGACATCTATAAAGATTCCCATATGATCGGTCACGGCAGCGGATGCGCTTTCACCATTGACTGTAACCGGAGTGCTTTGTGAGAGGTAATCCACTTTGTTTACGTGAATGGTCTTTGTGTTGTAGATGGCCACATCATACTTTTTACTTGCAGTGCTGTTGGTACCAGAGAAACTGCGATGATAGGAATCAGAGGGGTGGATACTGGCTTCACTGTGGGCGTCTGAAAAGGTTGTCCCTGTAGCTTTGCTAAGCACATCGGCGGTAAAACTATCCGTTCCCTGATTGGTATCTCCCATAACTAAGTCGATGGCGCCATAGCCTGCGTGTATCAAGTGATTGTTGATCGAACGATAGAAACTGATTGCGTCATCTTGTTTTTTCGCAATGCTGTTGGGTACATGTACAAAAACGGCATTAACGTTTCCTGTTCTTACGGCTGTCCAACCCATGCCTGATCCCAAAATTGTATGCTGTGCGGTGTTGGCTGCATGAATGCTAAAACTGTTACAGGCTTTTCCTGTTGTATTTGAGCCAACCAAACTTCCCGCGTGATGCTGCATGGAATTCCACTCGCTATTGCTACCATCCATTTCGCCATAAACCAAAAAATCACAGGCTTGACCGAGAGAGCGGTAGAGGTGTTGGTGGGTTTGGCGTGCTTTTCCCTCGATCATACTCAGGAATTGGGCATTGCTGTGCTGATTTTTACCCATATACCCCATGGGTGCCTGTGCTACCAGTTGGGCTGGACCGTGGATTGGGATTTGGGGTTTTAATCCCGCTGCTGTTGGCATGACTAAATGCCAGCGGTCCTGGTCAGAGGCTTGATGATTATGCGCCATTCGGGTGAAATATTGGCTGTTAGACGCGCCAACTCCACAATTCGCACTGGCATTGGAATTAATGGATTGATAGGCAAAAGTAGGCATAGAGGGTGATCATCCTTGAGTCGGGTATGGAGTGCCATTTTTGTTTAAAGTTTACTTTTATAAGATTTTAATGTCAGTACTACTCTGCCTTTTATAAAGTTCACTTTGGGTAGATTAATTTTGAAATGGTTTCACCCAAGTGATTATGAACTCCCATTTGGAACTATAAGAATAAAAGAGAAGTTTGTAAGTACTTTTACAGATATCAATGTTTGATCGCAAAAGACAGGTTGACTGGAGATTTTCTATTTCTCTGCAATCCTGTTTTTAGGAGTCATAAACTATTCGCACTTACGTTATAGGTGGAGCTTTCACCCTGTTGGTGCATCTGTCTAGAAATGTCCTAAATGACCTGAGTTTTTCAAATTTGAAGTACTTTGCCATTTCACTTTATTCAGGCGCTTTTTCGTAACTGTAGTAATCACCGTTCTTTAAATATAAGTTTATATTAAAGGTGGCGTAAAAAACGAGGTTAGCTTTCTCCCATGTGCAATACTTTTTGGGTATTGGACCATCGGTCTGGTGTGCACTGAGCAAGGAGGGAACCTGCTATGCGTTTAAATTCAACTTTGGCTCAGGGCCGCTATCACTACAGCTGTGATGGCAGGGAAATGCCTGTGCAGGATAGTTGGCAGCTAGGCGATGATGAGCAGGGCCGACGTTCGCTTGTTAGCCGGCGCTTAGTGGGTGAAAAGGGATTTGGTATCGAAGTGATTGCCCTCCTGACGGAAGGGCTGGTGAGTGAGTGTGTTGTGCACTGGCGGGATGAAGTTGATGATGTAAGTGCTCACTACAAGCTGGTATCGGAGGAGGGGAAGTCTCCGGCGTTAGGAGATGATATTGAAGCGAGCTGGACAGGACCCAATGGCCCACAGCATCTCAACCTTGAAGGAGAGCAGCGTCTCTTATTCCCTTTGATGCGGGTTTTCATGGGGCCTCTGCTGTCAAGACTGGTGCAGTACGAGGGGGGATTGGAAGTTGTCTCTCCAGATATTGTCGACCCATCCCAGCGGGGCAAGTTGCTCTCACCAAGGGTTAGCCATCGCACCGCAAGATCAATGGCTGGGGATGTTTCCAGCCAGAGAGCCCAGGAGTTGGGGCCCGATATCAGTGCTTATATTTATCAGGGGGATGAAGCTGAGAGAGATGCTCATTGTTATGTCGATAGCCGAAGCCTGTTGGTGGGGTATGACTGGCCGTCTAGCACCGGACGCCTTTGGCAGGTTCGACTGAGGGACTTGGAATGGTCGTCAAGCCTGAAAGGCCTGCTTTAACCTTATCTTTTTAGACTAAATGTTTGATTTTAGTCACAGATTTATCTGGGAATAAGATCAGATTTCTTAAATAGCCAAGTATTTGAGTCATTTTTTTTACATAAACTGAGATAATAATTTCTCAAGCTCATTTGTATTTATTGTCACGATAATCGCGAAATTATGTAGTGGGACTTGTAATCCTCTCCGGTGTAAGCTTGCATCAAGTTTGCAATAAATGACTGGGGAGAAGCGATTTGTCCTACTATCGGAGAGGGGTTTATGTTGGGCTCACACTACTTTCTGCTGTTGGATTCATAACACAGCTGCCAACTGCCTACGCTGAAGAAGCACCTAAATCAACTTTCTCTATAGGTGAGGAGGAAAGCCCGCAAACTCTGCACGAGCGCTGTTTGCATGAGCAAATCCTGGTTTCAGATGCCGATGTCACAATAAGGGAGATTCGACGTATCTGCGCTGAAAGGGTTAGAGCCGAGCTCACACTGGAAGAGGATCCTGTGATAGCGGACTTCATCGTCGATGAATATGAAGAGGAATTGCCGACCGACAAGGTATTGTTGGGAGGCAGGGCTCAGGCGATTAGGGATGCCGCCAATAACCCTTTTACTTTGGCGTCTCATAAAGCCAACTACGTGCTGCCTATGGTCTATAACCCGGCTCCTGAAGAGGGGGGAGTGGCGGATATTGAGGGGTTGGCTGAGGCAGAGGAGCTGGATAACGTAGAGGTTCAATTCCAACTCTCTGTCCAGGTGCCCGTTTGGCGGGGTTTTTTGGGGAGTGCTTCTGTTCTGAGTGTGGCCTATACAAACCGCAGCTTCTGGCAGGCATATAACTCCGATGATTCTGCTCCCTTCCGCGAGACAAACCACGAGCCGGAATTGATTTTAAGCTGGCTTAACGACTGGAGTCTTTTTGGCTGGAATAACGTCGCCAATCAGGTCGCGATCAATCACCAGTCAAATGGTCGCAGTGAACCTTATTCTCGTAGCTGGAACCGGATATATGCGAATTTTATTTTTGAGCGTGATAATTATTCGATCAGCCTAAAGCCCTGGTATAGAGTCCCAGAAGACAAAGATGACGACGATAACCCGGATATCGAGCATTACCTCGGGCATTTTGAACTGGGTGGGCGCTATCGGGATGGTAATCACTCCGTTTCCCTGATGTTGCGTAACAACTTGCGCTCAGATAATCGCGGTGCAGTGGAGCTGACCTGGGGCTTCCCCCTCGGGAGGCGCGTTGATGGTTATATCCGCTATTTCAATGGCTACGGTGAAAGCCTTCTTGATTACGATGAGTCGGTACAGACATTGGGCTTCGGATTTATTTTAGCCCAGGGGTTTTAGTTTTAACGACGAGAGTGTATTCGCTATGAATAGGCTCTCGTTTTTCCTTTTTAAACTGACTCAATGTCAGGGTTCATTCATGGCCTTTGATGATAGCTATCGCCTAAGTGCTCATGCTGTAATCACGAATAATGCTGGAGAAGTATTGCAGCTGAAAGCAACTTACGCTGAGCGGAGCTGGGGCTTACCTGGCGGTGCAATAGATCCGGGTGAAACCGTACACGAGGCTTTACTGCGAGAGTGCCAGGAAGAACTTGGCCGTGGAGTAGGAGTTGAGTATCTCAGTGGCGTCTATTACCACAATGCCTACAATTCTCACGTCTTTATTTTTCGAGCCCATTTTATTAGCGAGGGTGATTGCATTCTCTCCGATGAGCACTCTCAATGGGCTTACTTTCCCCTGCATAAATTATCTGAGGTGCAGCGCTATAGGGTTGAGGATTGCCTGAGCTTTGACGGCATTGTGCGTAGCGCAAAGTTCTAACTTTATTATCTTCCTTGGCAATAGATCTGGTGTGTCTGGGTACATTTGGCGAAAATCGCCAAATGCATTGCAGTCGCAGAATTCCCCTCTCGCCTACATTAGTATTTGCCCCCTGGTGTTTATTGCCCTGGAATTCCAGAGTCTCTGTAATGCGCAGGGGCCGTATAAAAGTAAATAAAATCAAATAGTTAAATAATTGATACAGCAAGCTGTACACAGCTGCAGGCTATGCTGATGGATAAGAATTATGGGTTTGGAATTGAAGATGCCTGAGTTGGGCAACCTAAGTGAAAGCAGCCTTAAGCTGGAGTGCCGGGTCGCTCTGGTCAGTTCTGACAGCAAATTGGCCAATGAGTGGATTACTGCTCTCAATACTACTGCGGCAGCGCACGACAATCCTTTCGGCCTCTGCTTTGAGGCGGTAGTGCCAGCAGATGTGGAGAGACTGGCAAGAGAAGAGGATTGTCTGCAGGCAATTATTGTTGATGGTGGAAGTGATGGTCATGGTCTGGATGCCGCAGATGATCTTGCTGACCAGGTCCACGCATTGCGCTCCCAGCTTAATATCTTCCTGGTTGCTCACAGTGGCTTTGCGGGCACTTCTTCCAAGCCGGGTAAATCCGGCTCCAAATCCCTGTCAAATTTACGCCGCCGCTTTGATGAGTTGTTCGACCGTCGTGAAGGCAATTTCAATCACATGTTTCGCTTGGTGCAAGCGTTTATTGCTCGAAGGGCATCGACGCCTTTTGCCGATACTCTAAAAGAGTATGTTTTCTCGGCGAGGGATGCCTGGCACACCCCAGGCCATTCAGGTGGTGACAGTTTGCGCAATAGCCCCTGGGTGGGGGATTTTTACCGCTTTATGGGTGAGCATGTTTTCAATACGGATTTGTCCGTGTCGGTTCAAATTCTGGATAGTTTGCTGGAGCCCCACTCGGTTATTCAGGAAGCTCAGGATTTAGCCGCTCAGGCCTTCGGAGCTCGTCACACTTTTTTCCTGACCAATGGCACCTCCACCGCCAATAAAGTGGTTATTCAACAAATTCTTGGCGGTGGCGGTAAAATTGTTGTTGACCAGGCTTGTCACAAGTCAGTCCATCACGCGATTGTGATGAATCGCTGTGAGCCGGTTTACCTTAAGTCTGTCCTGCACCCTGAATTTGGTATTTATGGGCCGGTGAAGCGTTCAGATATTGAAGCCGCTTTGGATGAACATGGTGATGCACGCCTGTTGGTCATTACTTCCTGTACCTATGATGGTTTGCGCTATGACCTCAAGCCAATTATCGATTATGCCCATGAGCGTGGTGTGAAAGTGCTGGTGGATGAGGCCTGGTTCGCTCACGGCTTCTTCCATCCCGAGTTGCGCCCTACGGCGCTGGAGTGTGGCGCAGATTATGTGACTCAAAGTACCCATAAAATGTTATCCGCCTTCTCCCAGGCCAGTATGATTCACGTGCAAGACCCGGATTTTGATGAATTCCGTTTTCGCGAAAACCTGAATATGCACGCTTCTACCAGTCCACAGTACGCAATGATTGCGAGCCTTGACGTGGCTCGTAAGCAGATGGCGATGGAGGGGTATGGCCGCTTAAAGCAATGTCTACAAATGGTAGAAACTTTGCGTAACGCGGTAAATGAGACTGGAGTATTCCGTGCGTTAACTCGCGATGACCTGATTGCTGAGCCCCTTGCCGGTGACAATATCCGCCTTGATCCCACCAAGGTAACCATTGATATTTCCAAGAGTGGTTACTCTGGCAATGAGATGCAGATTAAATTATTTGACCAGTATGGTATCCAGGTGGAAAAGACCACCTACAATACCATCACTGTGCTTGTGACCCTTGGTAGCACTGAGAGCAAGTTGCTTCGCTTGATTCATGCTCTTAAACAATTGGCTGGAAATACTCACAAGCGGATCCATATTGGATCGCCGAGACGTCTGCCAGAATTTACACGTTTTACTTGCTTGCCGGCAGATGCTTACTTCTCGGAAGCAGAAGAATTGCCCTTGATGGATAATGGAACTGATGCTATCGAAAATCTGGTTGGCCGGACCAGTGCTGATGAAATTGTTCCCTATCCTCCTGGTATTCCTGTCCTTGTACCTGGCCAGGAGATATCTGCTCAAATAGTACAGTTTTTACAGCAACTGCTTCAGGGACAAAATACAACCGAAATCCACGGCCTGATTTTCCGCTCTGATGAACCGATGTTGAGAGTGGTAAAGGAAGTTTCCAAAGTTAAATCTAATAAAGCGCCATCTCCCACAGGGAAAAAGACGGGGAAATCGTAAAGCTTCACAATCCGGCATGGAGGCCGGTATGCTTGAAAAACCAAAATCTGTGTTAATTGCCGGCGCCTCCGGTGGCATCGCACAGGCAATTGGCGCCGAAATTATTCGGCGCCATCCGCAAGTCACTTTGCTTACCCTGAGCCGAATTACAGTCGATATGATTCCTGGCCATGTGGGTGAGCGTCATCATTTATCGGTTTCTTTAGAAGAAGCTGAGTCCATAGATATTGTGGAAAACTTTTTGACCGAGCACTCAGTACCTCCAGACTGGGTAATTAACTGTTGCGGTATATTGCACGATCAATTTCATGGGCCAGAAAAGTCACTTTCACAATGTGATGATCACTGGTTTTTGCAGTCCATACAGGTCAATGTGCTCTCCCATTTACATTTGGCGCGGGCATTGGATGGGTTTTTACAGCGTAGACTGCCTCTATTGTGGACATCGCTCTCGGCAAAAGTGGGAAGTATTACCGATAATCAGCTCGGTGGATGGTATAGCTACCGTACTAGTAAAGCGGCATTAAATATGCTGGTTAAAAACTTGTCTATCGAGTGGGCGCGGAAGCTGGAAGAGAGCTGTGTGGTTGCAATTCATCCTGGTACTACGGATACTTCACTATCCAAGCCGTTTCAGTCTAATTTACCTCCAGATAAACTCTATAGCCCTGAATTGAGCGCTAATCGGATTGTGGATGTTCTAAGCCAGTTAGCACCAGCAGATACAGGTAAATTACTGTCCTGGGATGGAAGTCAAATACCCTGGTAGAGCCAGTTTTCAAAATACTTTCGTGAGTAACAGCTGTTATTTCTTGTATGCCTTCTGAATCTCTGAATCTCCTCGCCTTGCAAGCAGTCGGCAGCAACGCCTCTTCAACGAAAGTTCAGTGTATACAGAGGGCTCTGTAATATTCAGAGAGTGAGTGGGTTGGCACGCTCAAGTAACGTGGCAATATCGATACCAGTTGGAAGGCACCCGGTATTGTGTACGCTGCTGAGTGTCATTCTCGACTTGATAAAAGCGTCAGTTACACCGCTATTATTTCCCTGCAGGAGCAAGTGTGTCTGCATGGTGAGAGCCATTTGATCAACAATATGGCGAGCGCGATATTCAAATTGGTCTAAGTCGGAAAGGTCTCTTCGCAGATTGTCGACTGCAGTATCAAATTCTGTAGTAATACCCCGGCTAATTGCCAACTCATCAAACCAGTGGCTAATTACTGCAGGGGTTTTAGTGATGGCGCGCAAGACATCCATGGCCTGGATATTACCAGAGCCCTCCCAGATTGCATTAATCGGGGCATCCCTGTACAGTCGCGCTGTAATAAAGTTCTCAATAGCTCCGTTACCTCCCAGGCACTCCATAGCCTCATAAGCATGGTGAGGGCTGCGCTTGCATATCCAGTACTTTCCGACAGCGGCACCAAGCCTCAATAGCATTCTCTCGTGTTCGTTGTCCTCTTGATCCATAGCTCTGGCCATGCGCATAGTAAGGGCAATTGAGCCCTCAACTTCCAATTGCAAATCTGCCAATACATTTTGCATCAGTGGTTGATCAATCAGCTTTTTTCCAAAAGCTTTCCGTTTAGTTGCATTATATATTGCCTGTATAACAGCTTGTCGTTGTCCTGCCGATGAGCCCACCATACAGTCAAACCGGGTCAGCGCCACCATCTTGATAATGGCGCTGACTCCGCGACCTTCCTCACCAATAAGCCATCCCAGTGCGCCGCGTATTTCAACTTCAGAAGATGCATTGGATACATTGCCACACTTTGTTTTCAGGCGCTGAATTTCCAGCTGATTTTTAGACCCATCCGGCCTCCATCGTGGCACCAGGAAGCAGGATAGGCCTCCAGGTGCTTGGGCCAAAATTAAGAATGCATCGCACATGGGTGCGGACATAAACCACTTGTGTCCCAGTAACTCATAGGTGCCATCGCTAAAAGGTATCGCGGTTGTGGTATTTGCCCTGACATCTGATCCTCCCTGTTTTTCAGTCATGCCCATACCTATGGTTAATGAGCTTTTTTCAAAATAGGGGCGGTTGCTCCCGTCATAGGTACGATTGGTTATTTTGGGTATCCATTCACGCGCAATTTCTGGGTTTAACTCTATAGATGGCACCGAGGCGAAAGTCATTGTCACCGGACAACCGTGGCCGGTCTCAAGTTGAGAGTGCAGATAGTTTTTAGCGGCCCTGGCTACGTTGGCTCCAGGGCGAGGGTCGGTCCAGGGTGAGCTATGTAACCCCTCGGAAAGTGCCAGCTGCATGAGTTGGTGGTAAGAGGGGTGGTATCGAACTAAGTCTATGCGGTGACCAGAGCGATCGTGGCTTTCAAAGATAGGTTTAAATTCATTGGCAGCATAACCCCGCTCAATCATTTCCGGTCTGCCGCACACCTCCCCATAGCGCTGTAGCTCATCCTCAGCCCAGTGGGCCCCATTGATAAGTACGGCCTCCTGTAACGCTTGGTCACCAATATAAAGGTTATGGCCAGAAAGTGGGGGGGGCTGGTTGGCAACCTGATAGTTAGATTTGTAATCCGGCGTATAGCTTTTACTGTTCATAACTTCACCCTAGTGGATGTGGGTTTATTTTACTCAGTACAGCACTCTAAGTTGTACAATATTGCCAATTTCCCGGAGGAAATAGTTCAAGAAATAGCTGAATGTGAGCATAAAACAAGCTTCTCCTGATTACTATTTAAGCTGCTTGTCGATACGAAGTAATTATGCTGTTTTTGCTTGCAGCCAATGATGTTGTGACTTTTCAGTGATATTTACTCGATCAAATATGGCTTAAAAGTAATGGTGTGAAATTTATATTTTATTACTATCGAATACTATTTCGTCTCCCTATCTCTGTTGAGCCTCGAGTTATCTTATGTTTGTCGCCATATTTTCCAGATTGAGTTTTTTTATCTAAAATTACTCAAAATAAATCTGATAATACTGTGGATCAGTACAAAAAGTTTGATATTTTGGAGTTTATGTTTCAGCTAAAAAATCTATACCAAAGCATGTAGCTTTTTCATTTTAGCTTACCTTTTCGTGATACCTTTGTATTATAAAATGGTATGAGGGAACCAGGTTGGCACACTTAAGATTGAATTTTTGATATCTAGATCACTACTGGTTGCAGTCAGTGAGTTGATCGAATAGATTTAGCTCACAGCGTAAGATGAGCGCGGAAAATTGATAAAAATAGTTAGGCTGGTAACAGGCTGAAATATAAAAGGACTGCACATTGGGGGAACCCAGATGAATTTGCATAAGGATTATGCACCGCTAAAGGTCGTTAGCCCTAAGTCAGAAAAAACAGGGGTTACAGTTGCCTTTTTAACTGCATGCGTGAATCTACAATCCTCAATATTTGCCGGGCGGATTGAAGATGAATTTAAAACGACTTGCGCTATTGTACAGCGCTCCACGCTTTCCTCCATAAGTGGTATTAAGGCTGAATATCTTCTCCTTGATTGTGCCGATATTTCCTCCGCAGATCTTGAGCAGCTTTTGAGGGATTTACATTCCCTGCCCACTCCACCCAATATTGTGCTGATTAATGTCGACCAGAAATCGGATATTGATTTTGTTCTTCACTGGGAGAAAGTACTAGGATTAATACCTTCCGAATGTGAAGCAAAAGTCATTATGGAGAGGTTGGGTAGAATATTCTCAGGAGAGTACTGGTTCCCAAGAGATGTTCTCCATAACTTTCTCAGACAGCATAGAAAGCCAAAAAAATGGTGCGATAAGGCTTCAAATCTTACACAGAGGGAAAGGCAAATTTTGCAGTTGATCTGTGACTGTAATACCAATGCCAATATAGCCGAAACTCTGTGTGTCAGTGAGCACACAGTTAAGAGTCATCTATATAAAATATATAGAAAAATAGGCTGTAAGAATCGCCTCGAAGCCAGTAGCTGGGCCAGTCAAAACTTGTAATATTATGAAATTGTTATTTTTGCGTGCAGCTGTGTTTACAGTTGCGCTTTCGTGTATCGTTTGCAAAATCCACGCTCAGGAAACGGATGATCAGGATGGAGAGGAATCCTTACTTACCGGATTAGTGATTGATAATACAGTAAGTGGCATCGGTCATGAATTTGCCAGATCTCTTTCTATTTATATTACGACTAATTTAGTGGGTTTTGATTACAACCTTACGGTACATGAGAGGCCATCCGCCAGGTGGGGCAGTGTTGTCTGGGTAACCTTTGAGAGCAAGCAGGTTTTTAAGACAGTTATTTATCCAGGGCGTAGAAAATTTGGTGCAATCGTTGAGCAGGCTGCTGCACAAATAAATAACAATGTGCGACAGCAAAGGCTGCAGGACCTTTTATCGCAAAATATTGACTTGGCGGGGGATGAAATATGATGAAAAATTTTCTTACAGCTGTTGTGTTCCTTTTTTCTTTTTCTAATTTAGTGAATGCAACGGAGTTGGTGTATACACCAGTTAATCCTTCGTTTGGAGGAAACCCTCTCAATGGTAATTATTTGCTAAATAATGCCAGTGCACAGAATAGCAAAAAAGACCCTGATGCTAAGAAATCACCTTACTCTGACTCGTCTTCTTTGGATAGATTTACTGATACATTGGAATCACGACTGTTGTCACAACTATTAACAGATGTGGGAAATGGCAATGATGGCACTTTGGTAACCGATGACTATATCGTAAATATTGTCGATCTGGATGGTGAGTTAACAATAACAATTACTGATGCCGTTACCGGCGAAATATCAGAGATTGTAGTAGTGGGTCTCAATCCAAGTAACTAATAAATATTATTTAAATGCTTTGGTTTTGTGGGGTGGTGAGATGTTGTCTCGAATATTTGTTTTTCTAATTATTTTCAGTCTAAGTGGATGCAGTTCCGTCAAGGAAGCACTATTTGGTCCCGGCCAGCAGAAAGCAACGCTGACAGATCGAATGAGTACCTATTCTGACTTAGTCAGTTTACCTGCTCCCAGAGGAAAAATAGTTGCAGCTGTGTATGGTTTTAGTGATCAGACTGGCCAATACAGACCTGCGCCCTCCAGCTCATTCTCTACAGCTGTTACTCAAGGAGCTGCTGCCATGCTGGTCCAGGTCCTAAATGAATCTGGCTGGTTTGTTACGCTTGAGCGCGAGGGACTGCAAAACCTTCTGACTGAGAGAAAGATAATTCGTGCAGCACTAAAGGAGCAGGATAACTCTGCCAGTCCTGTATTTGATCTACCTTCACTTATGTCAGCCAACATTATGCTTGAAGGTGGGATAGTCGGTTACGATACCAATATTAAGACGGGGGGAGCGGGTGCCCGATATTTTGGAATTGGCATTTCTGAACAATATCGTGTGGATGAAGTCACGGTAAATCTGCGTGCGGTGGATGTGCGAAGCGGGCGAGTACTCAGCAGTGTTTTAACTAGCAAAAAAATCTTGTCCAGGCAGGTTCAGGGTGATGTATATACTTTTGTAGAGTATAAACGCTTACTTGAAATTGAAGCTGGTATGACAACTAATGACCCCGCCCAGTTATGCGTTCTATCAGCAATAGAGTCTGCGGTAATTCACCTAATATCCCAGGGGGTGAATGCTAATTTGTGGGCTTTGGAAGATAACAGTCAGTATCCTATGTCTGTCCTTAGTGAATATGCGGCTACTCCAGTTAAAATTTTATAAATCTTTAAAGATATTTAAAAATTGTTGGTGTATATCTCTGTTTTTATATGTAATTTAATGGAATGGAATTTTATTAAATTTTGTGTGTATTAGGTTTATATTCAAGCCTAATACAAAAGTTTTACGTTCCTCTTGCTCTTTTTCATTAAATATAATCTTTCTTCTGATTTAATATTTATTTGTTTTTACCTATAGTTGTTTACGTTGTTTCTTATAGTTGTTAACCGTTCTTTATAGAGAGGTGGTTGGTGATTGCTACAGCTAAACGAGTAACGGCAATTTTATTTCTGTTTCTGGTTTTACCGCTTTCGGTTTGCTGGGCTTCTGATTTAGATGACCACAATGAATTGTCTGCAGGGCAGGGAGCTCTGGATCTTCTCCTGTTAAGGAAAGATTCTATTACGGGTAACCTGGCTCAGGTTTCACAAGTGGGTGATCACAACCTTGCTGAAGTTACCCAGTCTGGCCTTTACAACCAGGCTGTCCTGATACAGGAGGGTGACTCCAATGCGGCGTTGGTGCATCAGACAGGCGATTCTAATTATGCTGCGATATCTCAGTCGGGAGCCTACAACCAAGCTACAGCGATACAGAATGGCGTAGACAATGTGGCTTTAATCAGCCAGGTGGGCTACGGAAACTCTGCAAATATTATTCAAAATGGTGATGGATTGTTTGGTTTTGTCGCGCAGTTCGGTGACGACCATGCGGTGCAACTGGTGCAGTACGATTAAGGCATTGCACTATTTTACTTGTATTTATAATTTTATTCTGAGGGAGATTGATAGATGAAAAAGATTACACTTGCTGCTGCTATTGCTTTGATTGCTAGCGCAGGCCAGGCTGTAGCTGATAGTAACTACGGTGATCAGGTACAGCTCGGTGAGGATAACTATGCAGATGTTACCCAGGTATCTGCCGCTAACAACAACGCTGCCTATCAGTGGCAGGAAGGTAATGATAACGTAGCTACTACATATCAGGCGTCAGCCGATGATAACTACATCGATCAAACCCAACTTGGTAACCGCAACATAGCTTACACGAGCCAAACGAACCAAATGGGCAGTGAGGCTATGGCCTACCAGGATGGGGAAGGTAACTCAGGAACTATCCACCAGTGGACCGGTTCTTACAATAGAGCCTACGCTGCGCAGTTTGGTAGTGAGAATATGATCCACTTGGATCAGTATACTGACTCAAACTTCAGCTATGCCGATATGTATCAGGACGGCAACGACAACATGGGTGTTCTGCAACAGGAAGGTGATGGTAACTATTTCGTCAGCACCCAGGTAGGCGATAATAACGGTGTTTGGAACAGCACATGGTACTCTTCATTTGATGGTTTTGCTGGGGGTCAGGTAGGTGACTTCAACGTGGGTGCTGTCTATCAGTCAGGTGCTGAAAACACTGCAAACCTGATGCAGAACGGTGATATTAACCTGCTCGACCTGTCTCAATCAGGCATTAGCAACACCGCTACTATCCTGCAGCAAGGTGATGCTAACGCTGCTTTTGGTTACCAATCAGGTGCTAACAACGTTGCCAATATTACCCAGAATGAGACCAATAACTTGGGTTATATGGCTCAATCCGGCTTTGATAACACTGCTAATCTTGTTCAAACCGGTGACATGAATAGTGCTGACTTCGGTCAGTATGGCGATGCAAACCTGGCAAATATTGGTCAGACAGGCAACAGCAACTATGCCTATGGTTACAGTGCTGGTGTTGCAAATACTGTAGATATTGATCAGGCGGGAGATTTGAACCTGGCAGATGTTCACCAAGACTTTGGTGGCGATAACCTGATTACTGTGGCTCAAACTGGCTACGAGCATTCCGCTCATGTTGGGCAGGGCGGTTACGAGAATATCGCTACTGTTAATCAGTCCAGTGCATATAATATGGCTAGCATTGAGCAGGTTGGTACCAGCAACGTTGCTACTATCTCCCAGAACTGATTCTAAAAAGTTTCAGATATGAAAAAACCGCCCCAAAGGGGCGGTTTTTTATATATAAAAAGAGAAACTGAGTTTTATCCAGAGTAAGATCGATTAAATGGTTCTCTGTCCGCAAAAATTGAGAGTCAACTCTAATAGCCCTGTCCATGGAGATTGCTGCCCACTTCCCCCTTTGATAGAAACATCTATCGCTCGTGCACGAATTAACAGACTCTCCAGCTGCCTTTTGTTAAGTCTGTGGAGGGCTCCCTGGATCAGTGGTTGTCGCTTTTGTAGCCTGACTAACCTTGCAAGAGGTTGGCCTTGATCCAGTTTTTCCATGATATCGAGAAGGGTGCGAATTTCTCTTGCTATGGCCCAAAGTACAATGGGCGGCTCAATACCTTCAATCCGTAATCCGTCGAGTGTTTTGACAGCCTTAACTGAGTCACCAGATAAAACGGTATCGATTAGGTTAAAGACACTGTAGCGTGCGGAGCTGGTAACACTATGCTCCATCATTTCCCGGGTGATCTCTTGCCCGGGGCTGGAAAGCTTAAGCTTTTCTATCTCCTGGCTTGCGGCAAGCAGGTTGCCTTCTACTCTTTCTGCCAGGATTTGTACTGCTTCGGGTTCGGCTGAGAGGCCTGCTGATGTAAGGCGCTGGTTGATCCAACGGGGCATTTCCTGAATAGTCACAGGCCATACCTGAACCAGTACTCCCGATTGTTCTAAGACCTTGACCCATTTGCTGTTGAGCTGTGATTTATCAAGTTTCGGTAATACCAGTAAAAGCAAAAGATCCTCACTTGCTAGTGAAGCAAACTCTTGCAGGGCTTTACTGCCCTTATCCCCCGGTTTACCTCCGGGCAAACGCAGCTCGACGAGTTTTTTTTCTGCAAAAAGAGACATATTTCCGGCTGAAGCAACCAGCGTGCTCCAGTCAAAATTATGTTCTGCGTGAATAAGTTCTCGCTCGGTGAAACCGTGCTTTTTTGCTGTTGAGCGAACTAAATCGCAGCACTCTTGTACTATTAAGGGCTCATCACCAGTGATAATAAAGATTGGTGATAGGCCCTTTTTTAGATTTTGTGATAATTGATGGGGGTTAACGCGCATTAATAAAACTAACCTAGTAGCTCTTGTCTTCTAATGAGGCATTCACGTCTATGCGTCGTAAGCGGTCGATAATGCGGCCGATAAGCTCCCGTTGCATTTCAGCACGCAACGTATTTTCCTCTTCACTCTTACTGACAATTTCATCGGTATCCCATTCCAAGGTTCGGTAAACATCGGCCTGCGCTTTATTAAGGAGTACTTCTCCACTAGCAGTTCGTACACTGTATATTGCACTGGTAATCAGCTCGTACTCTGAGGCCCGGCCTTCAGAGTCCACAGCTACCGTCAGTTTCCGCTCAGTTTCCTGGTGAATAATCAAAACATAGTCTGATTCTGCAGGAGACTCCGCCATAGGTATACCAGCATTGTTTAGCAGTCGAGTTAATTGATCTGCAATGTCACTGCGGGGATTTTCTGTAGATATATATAGTGTGCTTCCAGGAGGAAAGTTTTTAGGTGCGCCTCTTAGATGCCAGCCACAACCGGCAATGGTGATAGCGAGAAGGAAAATAAAGACTCGACTTGCGATTGTTTTCATAAACTACTTGCCTTGGTCTTGTCGGCTACAGGAAGCTGACTTAAGCGGGCCGGGAGTACAGCTCCCGGCGATCTTATTGTGGGTCTTTACTTGGCGACAATATTTACTAATTTGCCAGGCACTACGATAACTTTACGCACAGTAGCTTCACCGATAAATTTCTGGACGTTTTCATCGGCAAGGGCGAGCTTTTCCAGGCTCTCTTTGTCTGCGTCGGCGGGCGCATCCAGCTTTGCGCGCACCTTCCCATTGACCTGGACTACCAAGGTAATCGAGGTGCGCACCAGTGCTTTTTCATCTACTGCCGGCCAGGGTGCATCAATCAGGGCGCTGATATTACCCAGAACCTGCCACAACTGATGGCAGATATGAGGGGTTACCGGAGCCAGGAGTAAAACTGCTGCCTGCAGTGCCTCTCTCTCTACTGCCAGTCCTTGACCACTGTTGCGATCCGCCAGCTTACCGATCTCATTCAGCAGTTCCATTACCGCAGCGATAGCGGTATTAAAGGTTTGGCGGCGGCCATAGTCATCGCCCACTTTCTGGATCGTTTCGTGGGTTTTGCGGCGCAGCTGCTGTTGCTTGTCATTGAGGGACTGCTGGTCGATCTGTGCTTCACTGGAGCCTGCGGCAATATGGGCGTGAACGGTCTTCCAGAGTTTGCGCAGGAAGCGACTCGCACCTTCCACACCGGCATCGTGCCACTCAAGGGTCTGCTCCGGAGGGGCGGCAAACATGGTGAACAGGCGCACGGTATCGGCACCGTACTCCTCAACCGCAGCATGAGGGTCTATGCCGTTGTTCTTGGATTTGGACATCTTTACCACGCCGCCGGCAATAATCTCTTCGCCGGTGGCTCGCTCAATCGCTTTGGTCGGCTTGCCCTTGTCATCGCGCTCGACGTCCACATCTGCGGGGTTGATCCAGGTCTTGTGGCCGTGCTCTTCCTTATAGAAGGATTCGGCCAACACCATGCCCTGACACAGCAGCTGCTTGAAGGGCTCATCGCTATTAACCAGCCCCTCATCCCGCATCAGCTTATGGAAGAAGCGCGCGTAGAGAAGGTGCAGAATAGCGTGTTCGATACCACCTACATACTGGTCGACGGGGAGCCAGTAGTTTGCGCGGTCCGGATCCAGCATACCCTCCTCAAAATCTGGGCAGGTATAGCGGGCATAGTACCAGCTGGACTCCATAAAGGTATCGAAGGTGTCTGTTTCCCGCTCTACAGGAGTACCGTTAAGCACATCCTTGCGCCACTCCGGGTCGGCTTTGATGGGTGACTGAACGCCGTCGAGTTCGACATCTTCCGGTAACAGGATCGGCAGCTTGTCGGCCGGTACCGGGATCTCCCCTCCATCTGCCAGGTTGAACATGGGAATGGGCGCGCCCCAATAGCGCTGGCGTGAGACACCCCAGTCCCGCAAGCGGTAGTTGGTTTTTACCCGGCCTTTGCCTGCGGCTATCAATGCTTCAGAAATAGCCGTAAAGGCACCATCAAAATCCAGGCCGTCAAAACTGCCGGAATTCACCAGCTTGCCTTTGTCTGTGTAAGCTTCTTTTTCCAGGTCGACAGGCTCGCCATCGGCAGCCCCGATAACTTGTGTGACGGGCAGCTGGTATTTTTGCGCAAACTCCCAGTCGCGCTGGTCGTGCGCCGGTACCGCCATCACTGCACCGGAGCCGTAATCCATCAGTACGTAGTTGGCCACCCATATGGAGACTTCTTCACCGCTGATGGGGTGAATCGCCTTTAGCCCGGTATCCATACCTTTCTTGTCCATCGTTGCCATATCGGCTTCGGACAGGGACTGCTTTTTGCACTCGGCGATAAAGCCTTTGAGCTCAGGGTTGGACTCGGCAAGTTCCAGGGCGATGGGGTGCTCGGCAGCGAGGGAAACATAGGTAACCCCCATCAGTGTATCCGGGCGGGTGGTGTACACATCGAAGTGGTTCATACCCGCAACGGGCCTTGGCAGGGCGAAGCTCAGCTCTACACCCCGGCTCTTGCCGATCCAGTTGCGCTGCATGGTGCGCACCTGCTCCGGCCACTCGGGCAGCTTGTCCAGGTCTTCGAGCAGCTCTTCCGCGTAATCGGTGATCTTGATAAACCACTGGGCCAGTTCGCGACGCTCAACGGTGGTGCCACAGCGCCAGCAGGCGCCATCTTCGACCTGTTCATTAGCCAGTACGGTTTGGTCGTGAGGGCACCAGTTCACTGCCGAGTTTTTCTTGTAGACCAGCCCTTTTTCGTAGAGGCGAGTGAAGAACCACTGTTCCCAGCGGTAGTAAGAGGGTTGGCAGGTGGCCAGCTCGCGGGACCAGTCGAAACCAAAACCCAGGGCTTTCAACTGGCCCTTCATGTATTCGATATTGGCATAGGTCCACTTGGCTGGCGCGGTCTTATTTTGGATCGCTGCGTTTTCTGCGGGCAGGCCAAAAGCGTCCCAGCCCATGGGGTGTAATACGTTTTTGCCCTGCATGCGCTGGTAGCGGGTAATTACATCGGTAATGGTGTAATTGCGCACATGTCCCATATGCAGTTTGCCGCTGGGGTAGGGGAACATGGATAGGCAGTAGAACTTTTCCCTGCCGGCGTCTTCCTTTACTTCAAAGCTCTTCTCGGCCTCCCAGAATTCCTGGGCGGAAGCTTCGACTGCGGAGGGGTTGTACTGCTCTTCCATCGATTCGGGACCTATACTCTGTGATCAAAATTAGCGGGAAACTGTTCAGTGTGAATTGGGGGCGGTGAGCGCATCACAATAGGTAAAGATTGATCGCGATCAAGTTCCGCTCCCGGTGCATCTTTTACGATGCGTAAACGCGGGATTATAGGAGGGATACCGTGACGAAGGAACCAAAGTTGCCGCCGAAGGACGATCTCATTAATGAGTTTCGTGAAGACTTTGAGGATTTGGTCGAAGGTGAGCTGGCTGTTGAGAATCTCACCGCCAATAAAATGGCCTTTTTGCGCGCCTGGTTAAAAGATGACCTGCATCGGGCTGCCGATTACATACGAGGGCTCGGTGGTGAGTTGAAGACCCTGGAAGAGCGCAGTGGTGATTGGTTACTGGACGCGGCAGACCCGACGGAAACTGCATGGCCAAATTTAATGCGCTGTATCAAAGAGGGCAAGCCCTGGGCCCTGGCGGGGGAATTCGTAGGGCCGGATGAGGAGTTGCAATGTCTGGGCTGCGGATACCGGGCTATGCCACCGGCAAATACCCAGATCACCCCCTGTCATCGGTGTGGCTACGGATGCTTCCGTCAGATTGAGGGTGGTCTCGAGTATTGAATGGGCTCTATACAGCGGCAGCTACCCTTCTGATGCCTCCGGCTGCTCCGCTGTTGGGGTTGTTGGTTGCATTCCTGTTGCGATTTTCTACAACAGGGTCACTGCTGGAGAAATGTTCCCTGCCGCTGGCTGTAATTTCCTTTTGCGTGCTCTGGCTAGGTGCAACCCCGGCATTTTCATCCTGGCTTGGCAACCGCTTAGGCAAGGCCCCCGACCAGCCCTATTTAAGGCCCGAAGCCGTTGTGATTCTCGGTGCGGGGCGTTACCGCGATAGGTATTCGAGCAAGGAAAGGCTTTCTGCGGCGAGCCTCGAAAGAGTCGTGGGCGCTGTCAAGCAAGCGCCAGAGGAATTGCCGATATTAGTATCTGGCGGCCGGGTCCACCCCGGGGAGCAACTGGCAGAGTCCGAGTTGATGGCTGCTTTGTTGGAGGGGAAGTTTTCCACTCCTGTTACTTGGCGTGATGATTGCAGTCGTACTACTGCAGAGAATGCAGTGAATAGTGCTGATATTTTGCGCAGCGCTGACGTGAAATCAGTATTGCTGGCCACTCACTGGTGGCATATGCCTCGCGCAGCGGAAATATTTTCCCGCGCTGGCTTACAGGTTCAGCCTCTGCCGATAGGAAGTGCCGGTGAGTTGATGGCCCGGGCCCAGAGTGGACTTGGACGCTGGCTGCCCAATGCTGTCTCCCAGCTGAGGACTCAGGTCTATTGGCGGGAAGTACTGGCGCGGGTGTGGTACCGATGGAATCCGCTGCCGCCAATCAGAGATTGTTAAGGCTCTTCAAGGAACTTTTTGGTAAATGTAATCTCAGAGGCCTACAGGATTTGAGGGATCAGGCGTCGAGCCCAAATAATTGAGAGCTCTTGATTGCTAGTTGTACCGGGCTTAGGATGACTGGCGCCACAGGACTTACCCATTGATTACCTTTTTGTATGGAGTAGCGGCTGTGGATAAGAAACATAACAATAATCGAGATAACCTTATGATGAAGGGCATCCCACTTTTTTTCTCTCCGATACAGTTACATAACCGGTTGAACCGGGCTGTTTGGATCGGCTTCAAGCGGGTTGAGCAAGATGGCCGCACACTGGTTTTTCTGTGTGCCGGTGGTGAAAGCGGCGCCCAACTCAGTAAGAACTTTGAAACCTTTGCCGGGCAGATAGTCCGGGAGTTCGGCTTTGCACCCGCTGAGGTGGAGTTTATAGAGCTTCGTGCAAAAGCTGAGGAGTCCCAATGGTATCGCTGGCACGCCCAGTGGGTTGGGTCTGCACCGATGGAGTGCCACAGTGACTTGGTTACCAGCGAATCCAGCCGCCGCTACCTGGCTCAGGCGCTTGAGGGCGATATGGTTGCCGCTTAAATACACTATTCAGGTCAGGCGCTGGCTTTAGTGGCAGCGCCGTCACCCTTGAGCAGATCTGAGAGGGCCTGCTCAAGGGTTGGAAACTGGAAGGTATAGCCAGTTTCCAGGGCCATACAGGGTTCGACCCGATCACTGGCTAACAACAATTCATCAGCCATCTCCCCAAAAGCCATCTTTAATGCCCAGGCGGGTGAACGAAAAACCGCTGGCCGGTGCAATTCTTTGGCCAGAATCCGGGCAAAGCTGTTATTGGTCACAGGTTCCGGTGCGCTTCCGTTGAATGGACCGCTGAGTTGATTGTCTATGGCGTGTAACATCAGCCCGACTTCGTCTTCTTCGTGTATCCAGCTCATCCAGTGCTCGCCTGAGCCCATTGGGCCACCGAGCCCCAGGCGAAATGGAGGCAGCATCTGGGGCAGGGCACCGCCGCGCATTGAGAGAACGATGGCAGTGCGAATAATGCCCACTTTAACCCCGGAGTGGTGCAGGGGGGTAGTGGCTGCCTCCCAATCCCGACATAGCTGTGCCGCAAAACCACCTCCTGGAGCACTGTTCTCTTTTAACAGTTCCCCTCCACGATTGCCGTAATAACCGATTGCGGAACCGGACAGGAAGTAAGTCGGCTTGTCTCTCTGGCTCAGGGTCCAGCGAACCAGTTTCTCTGTTGTCTCCAGGCGTGAACTGCGGATTTCAGTGCGATAGCGCTCTGTCCAGCGACGGGAAATGGGGGCTCCGGCAAGGTTTACGACGATGTTTACTGGCTGGTTAACCTCAGAGGGGTCACGGCAGGCACTGGCTGATTCGCCGCACAAATCTCGAACCTTGTCGGGGGTTCGGCTTAATACCGTAACGGTATTGCCTCGCTCCAACCAGCGCTGACAAAAGAGCCTGCCTATAAGTCCGGTGCCACCGCTAATCAAGCAATGCATTGGGGAATCACCTTGCCTTATCTTCGCTAGAAAACTGAATGCAGCATAGCAGTGATATTCAATGGCGGGGGATTGTAAATAGGCCACCCCGGGTTTTATTGGGGGTGGCCGGGAGGCGGGTCTTAATCGGGAAGTTCGCCGCTAAGGGGAGAGCTGGATTGAGGCTCCACCCTGCGGCGTAAAAACAGGGCCAGCGCCAGCATGGGAACTGCCAGGGCAAAGACCAGTGAGATGCCGGCGAGCATAAAGGGGGTAGTGCCGCTCATAGCTCTGATGTCCCCGGTCATATTGGCGCGCTCAAATTGGGGTAGCTCTTTAACAATTTTCCCCTTGGGGTCCACAATCGCCGTGACCCCGGTATTTGTACCTCTCACCAGGTAGCGACCAGTTTCCAGTGCGCGCATCTGTGCCATTTGCATATGCTGCAGAGGGCCAATGGAGGTTCCGAACCAGGCATCGTTGCTAATGGTCAGGAGGATCTGGGATGCCAGTGCTGAGTCGGCAACCAGTCTGGGGTAGACGATTTCATAACAGATAAGCGGCGCCCAGCTTGCGCCCGCAGCATTGAGCGGAGACTGCTCATCGGGTCCTGAACGGATAAAAGAGGTGGGCAGGTTAAAAAACTCGATAGTGCCCCGAATAAAATCCTCCAGCGGTACATACTCACCGAAGGGGACCAGGTGGCGCTTGTGGTACACGCTGGGGCTCCGCCCAAATACTGCTGCGGAGTTGTGAATACTTCTCCCCCCCTGTGCCGGGTCCCGTGTGTCATAAAGAATACCGGTGATCAAATCGATATCGGTGCTCTCAGCATTGCGTTGCAGGGCCTGCATCAGGTTGGGGGCCTGCCCATAGAGCATGGGCAGGGCGGCTTCGGGCCAGATAATAACGTCTACGTCCTGATCGCTGAGGACGCGAGTGCCCTCCTGGTAGCGGCTGATAGTCTCCCCGCGAAACTCCGGCAGCCATTTCTTTTCCTGGGGAATATTGGCTTGTACCAGTCCAACACTGATAAGGCGGCCCATAGGAGAGGTCCACTCCACCTGGGAGAGCACAGCTCCAATTGGCCAGGGCACCAGTGCCGCAGAGAGCAGAGCGATATGGCTTCGGCGCTTGATTGGTGACAGGCGGCCGCTGACAACCAGGGCCAGCACTGCACCGGTAAAAGCTAATAGCAGGCCTATGCCATAGACACTCAGCACCGGTGCCCAGCCCGATAGCCAGGTCTCTGTGTGGCCATAACCGGCGAAGAGCCAGGGGAAACCGGTGAAGGCCCAGCTGCGCAGCCATTCACTGATAAACCATAGAGCGGCAAAAGCCAGAGCGAAGCTGAATTTGTTATCCGTGAAACGGCCGAGAAAGTAGAAAGGCGCGGCTAACAGCAACGCCATAATCGCTACAAAGCCCCCGGTCAGGGCCAGGCCTAATGGGACTGATGAATTGCCAAAATTTGTAATTGATACATAAACCCAGGAGGCACCGCTGGCAAAAAGGCCCAACCCGTAACAAAGAGCGAGCCAGAAGGTTTTGCGGCCCGGCAGTAAGCGCCCTTTGGCTGCGGAGAGCAGAATCCAGGCGAATAGTGCCAGAGACAGCAGGCCGCAGACCCAATAGTTGAATGGGGCAAGCGAAAGTGTCATCAACCCGCCAGCTACAGCGCTGGCGAGAGGAGAAAATAATCTGCGCATAGGTTTGTTGTCAGGATACCCCGTTCGCGCGGGGTATCAGTGTGTTAAAGCTTGCTGTGTCGAAGCTGCACTCAGATGTCTTCTTCCGGCGGTTTGCGCATATGGGCAACCCGCAAAAGGTGTATCTGGCGGCTGTCTGCATAGAGTACCCGGAACATAAAGTCACCGAGTCGGGTGACTTCGTCGCGGCCCGGCAGATGGCCAAATGATTGCATAATAAGACCGCCGACAGTGTCGAATTCTTCGTCACTAAAGGCGCTCTCGAAAAATTCATTGAATTCCTCAATGGGAGTCAGGGCCTTGACGATAAAATCGTTTTCCCCAACTTTGCGGATATAGCTATCCGCTTCTTCCTCATCGGTTTCGTCTTCAATTTCGCCGACAATTTCCTCGAGGATATCTTCGATAGTCACAACGCCGGATACACCGCCGTACTCGTCTATCACGACGGCCATATGGTAGCGGTTTTCACGGAACTCGCGCAGCAGGATATTCAGGCGCTTGCTCTCGGGAATAATATTGGCGGGGCGGATCAGGTCTTCGAGCTGAAATCCATCGAAACCTTTCAACAGGAGAGGGAGCAGGTCTTTGGCGAGCAGTATACCGCGAATATCATCGACACTTTCGCCGACGACAGGGAATCGGGAGTGCCCCGAGTCAATAATTTTGGGCAGGAACTCTTCCGGTTTATCGTGCAGGCCCACCACAACCATTTGCGAGCGTGGAATCATAATCTCGCGGACTTGCTGGCTGGAAACGTCCAGGGCTCCCTCGATAATAGAGAGTGCTTCAGCATCTACCAGCTGGTTTTCAGCGGCGTCCTTTATGATGTCCAATAATTCGTCGCGAGACTTGGGTTCAGCTGAAAAAGCGCTGAACAGTTTTTCCAGCCAACTTTTTTCACTCGCGCGGGATTTGCTCGCTGAGTGACTACTTGGGGGCTCGTCTGTGGTCATGGAAGTGGCCATGCTCCGGGGTTCTCTCGTTTGTAGGTAAATTCAGTAGCAGTTTGCCATTAATTCGGTGGTACAGCGGTTGTCATCCCACTTCATCCAGTGGGGCGTAGGGGTCTGCAATACCGAGATTGGCGAGCAGTCTCGTTTCCAGACTTTCCATAACCTGAGCGTCTGCATCCTCGATATGGTCATAACCTAGAAGGTGCAGTGTGCCATGGACTACCATATGTGCCCAGTGTGCCGATAGTGATTTGCTCTGTTGCTCCGCTTCCAGTTGAACTACTGGGGCACAGATCACAAGATCGCCGAGCATGGGGAGATCCAGCTCCGCAGGAAAATCGGTAGGGAAGGACAAAACATTGGTAGGTTTGTCCTTGTCACGGTATTGGTGATTAAGTTCCTGGCTTTCACTTTCGTCCACTATTCGCACTGACAGTTCCGCTTCGTTGCGATGACCGTGCAAAGCATTGGATACCCAGCTACTGATAGCCTCATCGGAAGGGAGGTCCTGGCAGCGGCTGGCCCGCTGCACATCGAGTGTTAAATCAGTCATAACTCAGGTGCGGGCTCTAAGCAGCGTTCTCATCGGCTTTGCTGGAGATTCGATCTGCTGAGGCCATTTCCAGCTCGGCTTCATGAATATCGTAGGCTTCCACGATACGCTGGACGAGGGGGTGGCGAACCACATCCTTGGCTCCAAAGTGGGTGAAGCTGATTCCATTGACCCGTCCCAGTACTCCAACGGCGTGTCGCAGGCCGGAGGCTTGGCCGCGTGGCAGGTCCACCTGGCTGGGGTCTCCGGTAATAACGGCAGTGGAGCCAAAGCCAATCCGCGTCAGAAACATTTTCATCTGCTCACGGGTGGTGTTTTGGCTTTCATCCAGGATAACAAAGGCATTGTTCAAGGTGCGTCCGCGCATATAGGCTAGGGGAGCCACCTCGATAACGTTGCGTTCAATCAACTTGCCGACAGTCTCAAAACCGAGCATTTCGTAGAGAGCGTCGTAGAGAGGGCGAAGATAGGGGTCTACTTTCTGGCTCAGGTCACCGGGCAGGAAGCCCAGTTTCTCGCCGGCCTCGACGGCGGGGCGGACCAGAAGAATTCGTTCAACTTCATCCTTTAGCAGTGCCTCTACCGCACAGGCTACCGCCAGATAGGTTTTGCCGGTACCTGCAGGCCCGATACCGAAATTGATATCGTTGGTCTGTACAGCGCGAACATACTTGCGCTGGTTGAGCCCCCTGGGGCGTACCGAACATTTCTTGGTACGGATCAGTACTACCTGGTCAGCTTCACCGGAATCACCGCCATCATCGTTGCTGGTGAGTTCTTCAATCCCCGCTTGTTGCAGAGCCAGGTGAATCTCATCTGGTGTGAGGTAGTCCTTGGTACCGGTTTCCTTGTAAAGCCTACTGAGCAGCTCGCCAGCAGCACGGGCGGACTTTGCATCACCGAAAAATGAAAACTGATTGCCGCGATTTCGAATTTCGATATCCAGGCGCTGTTCTATTTGGCGGAGATGTTGGTCGAACTGACCGCAGAGATTGGCGAGACGGCGTGCGTCGTTGGGCTCGAGAGTGATGCTGTGAGCGAGGGTTTGTGTTTCCAAATTGGTTTCCGGCACCTTTAATCCAGGGGTTATATTGCTAGGGTATACCCATTTTCCCTAAAGGGGAAAGAGGTGATTCCTACAAATAGGTTCTAACTGTACCTAATTTTAATTACAGGGGGTAATTTGCGGGGGAAGTTGAGCCTAATTTGGCGGCAGTATGTGCTTTTGGGGTACATACTGCCGCTATTTGGCGTGATCTCGGAGCCTTAGAACAGGTCTTCTTCCAGCTCGGATGTAATTAAAGTGCCGCGCAAGGAGTTTGGCAGGGCCTCTTCAATCACAACATCGGCAAATTTGCCGATCAGGGCGAGGTCGTCCGCACGGAAGTTGACCACCCGGTTGTTCTCGGTGCGGCCTTGCAATTGTCCGGGGTCCTTTTTGGAAACGCCAGTTACCAGCACTCGCTCGGTGTTGCCAACCATACGGCGGGCGATAGCTGCCGCCTGCTGGTTAATCCGTGCTTGCAGCAGTTGTAGGCGCTGCTTTTTCACCTCTTCCGGAGTGTCATCGGCCAAGTCGGCAGCAGGGGTGCCCGGGCGTGGAGAATATATAAAGCTGAAGGAGATATCGAAGCCAACATCCTGGATCAGGTTCATGGTGGCCTCAAAGTCCCTGTCGGTCTCGCCGGGGAACCCGATAATAAAGTCCGAAGACAGGCAGATATCAGGGCGAATCTTCTTCAGGCGACGAATCTTGGATTTGTACTCCAGGGCGGTGTGTCCGCGTTTCATCGCCATCAATATGCGATCAGAGCCGCTTTGTACCGGTAGGTGGAGGTGACTAACCAGTTCTGGTACTTGTGCATAGACATCTATCAGCGCATCGGAAAATTCAACTGGGTGTGAGGTGGTATAGCGAATGCGGTCGATGCCATCGATAGCCGCTACATAGGTGATCAGTTCGGCAAAATCGACATCGTGGCCGTCTTCTCCAGCCGCTCTGTAGGCGTTTACATTTTGTCCGAGCAGGTTTACCTCGCGAACACCCTGATCTGCCAGGTGGGCAACTTCTTCGAGTACGTCGGCTACGGGGCGGCTGACTTCTTCACCGCGGGTGTAGGGAACCACGCAGAAAGTACAGTACTTGGAACACCCCTCCATAATGGAGACAAACGCAGTAGCGCCGTCGGCCTCTGGTTGGGGCAGGCGATCGAACTTTTCGATTTCCGGGAAGCTCACGTCGACGATAACGGCGCCGCTTTTTTGCTCTTTGGTCTCCATCATCTCCGGCAGTCGATGCAGGGTCTGCGGACCAAAGATCAGGTCTACATAGGGGGCGCGCTTGGCAATTGCCTCGCCTTCCTGACTGGCTACACAGCCGCCAACACCAATCACCAGTTCGGGATTTTTTTCTTTGAGGTGTCTCCAGCGGCCCAGCTGGTGGAACAGTTTTTCCTGTGCTTTCTCGCGGATAGAACAGGTGTTGACCAGTAGTACATCCGCCTCATCGGGGTCGTCGGTAGGTACCATGTCGTGGGACTCGCCGAGCAGATCGCGCATCCTCGCGGAATCGTACTCATTCATTTGGCAGCCGTGGGTCTTAATATATAGCTTTTTCACCGATGTTTCGGACATATCGTGCCTGGTTAAAAACTGGTCAACAATTAGGGGGGGCATTATAGCGATCCGGCCCGGCACTGCATAGATGGCTATATTAGCTGTTGCGAACCTGTGCTATTCTTGCGCGCTTTTTCGGGCTTTGCCCGTTCTTTGATCAATTTGAGCTTCGGGGTCATCCCCATCCTGAGAGACTTATGGCCAACCCGATTTATAAAGTTATTTTCCACAATCAAAACCAGGTGTACGAACTCTACGCTCGGGCTATCTATCAAAGTGATATGTACGGCTTTATCGAGGTGGAAGAGTTTGTATTTGGGGAAAAGGCTCAGCTCGTGGTAGATCCCAGTGAGGAAAAGCTGAAAACCGAATTTGCTTCGGTAGCCCGCTCCTATATTCCGATGCACAGTATTGTGCGTATCGATGAAGTGGAGAAAGAAGGAACTGGTAAGATTGTTGAAGTAAAGGGTGACAAAATCGCCCAGTTCCCCTTTGCCCCACCGATTCGACATCCTCAGGATACTGAGTAAGTTTCATTTCTTACTCCGAGCTAGACCGGGCTTTGCGCCCGGTTTTTAGCGCCAAATTCAACTGCTGCACCTTTTTTTCCTCTGCAATATAAGCTTCAATAAAAATCCTCCTGTCTGTCATCAAATCGCTGCAAAGTGGTTGCGCTGACGATCGACTGTGCACTGTATTCAGTTGGTCTCAATTTGCTAGCAAGAGAGCAAATACGGATTTATCGATTTTTCTCAAGTTAGCTCAGGCGACGACCTACATTTTGCCGCATATCCGCCCCAGGTAATTGTGGGTCGATAACTGGTACAGATTGGAACTTTGCTATGAGCAATCGCTACCGCGCACTGTGGATTTCCGATGTCCATTTGGGCAGCAAGGACAGTGAGCCCCATCGACTTGCAGATTTTCTGGCTCAGAATCGCGCCGATACGGTCTATCTGGTTGGGGATATTTTTGATATGCAGGCACTCGCTCAAGGACGAGGTACATGGTGCCAGGCCTCTTCGCTGCTACTGGGGATGCTTTCCGAGTTAAGCAGCTTGACGCCTGAGGTTATTTATATTCCCGGAAATCACGATGCCCCAATGCGCAGCTGGGCCGGAAAGCAGCTCGGCAATATCCGAATTGAAAAAGACTATATCCACACCGCTTCCAATGGGCGCCGCTTTTGGGTCACCCACGGCGATCAGTTTGAACATCGAATCAAAATTAACCCAATCAGTTATCACATTGGCGACCGCAGTTATTACCTGATGCTGCGTTTTAACCGCTGGATTAATTACTGGCGTAATCGCTTTAATAAGCCATGGTGGTCGCTGGCCAGCCAAATAAAAAATCGTGTGGGTGCCGCCCGGCAGATGATGAGTGACTTTGAGGATGTTGCGACCCGCGAGGCTATATCGCGAGGACTTGACGGTGTTATCTGTGGCCATATCCATAGACCAGCCCTGAGACATAAAACTGTATCAGGGAGTGGTGTGACCTATGCCAACTGTGGTGATTGGGTTGACTCTATGAGTGCAGTTGTAGAACAACAAGATGGCAATCTGGATCTTTTGCATTGGTACCGGACCCCCAAAATTGCCAGCATAATGACAGAGGTGGTTGCGGCATGATTCAACTTGAAAGCCTTTTACAGAAAAATGCCTGGTACAGCGCGGCCCCGCAGAAAACCACGCGCAAACTGGTCTCAGCGACATTAAAGAAAATATGTTGTGAAGAGCAGTTACAGGAATTTACCAGCAGTTACCCCCATCTTGGTGGCCTGGATTTTATTCGCCAGGTATTTGATGACCTGAATTTTCGCTACGAATTAAATCCATCGGAACTGGCTCGGGTCCCAACTAGCGGTCCGCTGGTGATTGTTTCCAATCACCCCCTGGGGAGCCTGGATGGCCTCGCACTTATCGATATGATTGCTAGAGTACGCAAAGATGTGCGCGCAGTGGCGAGTCAACTATTGTGGAATATAAAATCCCTGCGCCCCTGTTTGTTGCCCGTAGATAATTTTAATGGCCGTACTCGTCGATCGGATATTGAGGGTATCTACAGTCATTTAGGCGAAGGGGGAGCCATTATTATTTTCCCGGCGGGTGAGGTATCCAGGCTCACTCCCCAGGGTGTACGCGATGGACGCTGGAACCCGGGATTTGCCCGTTTTGCGGAAAAAACCAATGCGCCAATATTGCCAGTACAGGTACTGGGGCGGAACTCCTGGTGGTTTTATGGTCTTTCCATGCTGAATAAGCCGCTCTCGACTTTATGGCTTATCAGGGAGATGTTTAAACAAGCCAGCCGCAGTATCGATATTCGTATCGGGCGCCCACTGGAAGCGGAACATTTTCGCAGCTGGCCTCTGACACCCCGTGCCAAGGCCGCCCTATGGCGCAAACATGTCTACCAGTTACATCGCTCACCGTCCCCCTTGGGGCCCGAATTAATTGTTGAGGCGGAGCCAGAAGTTGAGGTTGCGAGAGTAGTTGAGTCCTGCATACCGCTTTCAGAGTCGGGTACTTTTTCCGTTCGCCTGTATCGGCAGAGAGCGGATTGCCCCGTTATGCGGGAACTGGCAAGGGTGAGGGAAATTGCATTTCGTGCAGTGGGAGAGGGGACCGGGCAGAGCCGGGACTGGGATGCGTTTGATGCGCATTATGATCATCTTCTTTTATGGGATGGAGAAAATCGACAGATTGCAGGGGCCTACCGTATAGCGGCAACCGAGGCACTCTCGGATGATGAGATATACAGCAGCACCCTCTTTAATTACCCGCGGCCGCCTCGGCAGTGCCTGCCGGATTCCGCTGAGCTGGGACGTAGTTTCCTATTGCCGGATTATTGGAGAGGACGCGGGTTGGACTTGCTTTGGTGTGCTATTGGTCAGTGGGTTTTACGCAATAAAGTGCGCTTTCTGTTTGGTCCCGTATCAATGCCCGGTACATTTTCAGTAAGAGCAAAGTCCGTTATTGTGCGCTATTTTTCTCACTATTTCGCCCCTGAAAATTCACTGGGAGATGCGCGGTTGCCATTTCCAGAAGCGCAATCTGAATTGCCCGAACTGCTTGGGGATTCGGTGTCAGATATGCGCCAATTGAAGCAGGTTCTGCGCGAGGAAGGCGTCATGTTACCTCCGCTTTTTAAGAAGTACGCCTCTCTTACCAAGCCGGGAGGAACCAGCTTTCACGCCTTTAATATTGACCCGGATTTTTGCGATGCAGTGGATGGCCTGGTAGTTGTTGATTTATCCAAAGTGGATGAGAAGTTTGCCAAACGCTATTTGGGCGCCTGATATTGAAGATATTTATTTGATAAAAAGGCAGCTTAAAGCCGCCTTTTTATCATTTAGAAGTTCTTGTTGAATATTGCTGATTACTAAATCTTTCCGAGTTTTTTACGTAAGCTCACCAGTTTGACGCAGAGGACGAAAATAGACATTGCGGTATCCAATTCTTCCAGCGGTGGAAAACTCGGTGCAATTCGAATATTGCTGTCATCAGGGTCCCGCCCATAAGGGAATGTCGCACCGGCGGGTGTTAATTTTACCCCAGCATCCGCAGCCATTTTTACGACTGCTTTTGCACAACCTGGAAGTGTATTAAAGGAAACGAAATATCCACCTTCGGGCTTTTCCCAGGCGCCCATAGCTGCATCCGTCAGGGCATTGTGCAAATGCTCCAGAACACACTCGAACTTAGGGCGCAGAATATCTGCGTGCTTATGCATATGTTCTGTTAGGCTGGTGTATTCGGTAAAAAAGCGTGAGTGCCGCAATTGGTTGACTTTGTCGGGTCCAATGGTCATTGCCTGCATTTGGGACTTAAGCGAATCCAGGTTTGCCTGGCTGGCCCCGACGAATGCAACACCTGCACCTGCGTGGGTTACTTTTGAAGTCGAGGCAAACTGCAATACGGAGTCTGCTGTATCGTTTTCCAGAGTTGCAGTACGGATATTCGGCAGGTTTGCATAGTTGCCCAAATCATGCACCGAATAGGCGTTGTCCCAGAATATTCGAAAGCCGGGGGCGGCAATTTGCCCAAGCTGCGCCAATCTTTCGATAGTTTCCTTGCTGTAAGTTACCCCTGTAGGGTTTGAATACTTGGGGACACACCAGATGCCGATAATTTCTGCATCCTCACGCACGAGCTTTTCCACAAGCTCCATATCTGGTCCCTGATCTCCCATGGGCACGTTAATCATTTCGATACCCAGTTGCTCACAGATAGTAAAGTGGCGGTCATAACCGGGAACAGGGCAGAGAAACTTGGGCGCCTTTAGTTCGCGCCAGGGAGTGTTGCCGGCAAAGCCGAACAGGTAACCAGTGACAACGGCGTGGTACATTAATGTAAGAGAGCTGTTGCCACCGGCAATTATTTCACTGACCGGCATCTGGAGCATTTCGGCTCCTAGTTTTCTTGCACAGGTCAGGCCGATTAAGCCGCCGTAGTTGCGGGTGTCGGTGCCATCTGCTGCTCGATAGTCACCGGAGAGAATACCATCCAGTTTATCGGAAAGTTTTAATTGCTCCGCCGAGGGCTTGCCACGTGTAATATCCAGGCTTAACTCGTGTTGACAGATTTTGTCGTAGTGGGCACTTAATTCTTTTTCCCACTCGGTTAATTGTTCCTGTGTGGCGGATTCGATATGCACTTGAATTCCCCTGGCTGGTAATTTGAGTTGGCGAGCTTATCAGTCCAGGGCTGGTTTCGTCAGCAGGAAATCACACATAAAAATTAGTTTCTATTGAATCTATATGGCATAAATTATGTCGGCCCCTTGAATGATTTGACCTGCATTGAGGTAGCTTGATCAGAGATATTGTTTCTACCTAATCATCTGATTATTGGTTGGCTAATGTGCGAAAGTCCTGGGCGTACTCGCGCAGAGTTCTGCTTAAATGACGACGTTGTGTGGGACTGGTACTGGATAAAATCTGCTCTCCCAGTTCGCGAGCCTGATTCTTACGTTGCTCTTGGGTCTTGCGATATTCATCGGACCAAAGTTGTTCTGGGTTCTCCAGCAGGTCGCGCAACTGTTGTAAATATCCATCCGGTTTCTGTCGGAGCAGCTTGATGGCATGGTTTTGCCAGATCAGTTGCTGTTCATTACGTAAAACAGGGTTGTACTCCACTTGCTTTACCCAGGCTGCGATGAGCTGCTTCTGCTGTTCGGTCAAGGTGCCCAGCCAGCGTCTACTTTCCCTGCGAATTTGCCGATCGCGGCGGCGTTGGATTTTCCATGGCGAGCGCTGCCATTTTTCTAATGTTTTCTGCTGCTTTTTTGTCAGGTTGTGTTGCAGTCGATCGATCTGTTGCGGTGTCAGCTGCGCGACTATAGGAAGTATCAGGTTAAAAGCGTTGTTGCTGGCGTTGCTGATAAAATGGCGTACTTCTTGCTCGACCGGGGCCAGCTGAGGGTTTTCCAACTGTCCCTTATCCACCTTATCTGCCAACTGATTGAGAAAATCGGCATATTTTGGGAGTTGCGTTTGTCGATGCCAATGAAAAAAGCTATTGAGGGCCCCTTGGAATTCCATTTCCTGCTGAGAATTCAGGTCGACATAGTCGCGCAGCTTCCAGCGTATCCAATAGTCGATATTGTTATAGGCAAATTGGATACTGGAGCAGCTGCTGAGTAAGCTGGCTACCAGAAAAAGAACAATTAAGCGCCACTTCTGTAGGTTGTAACTGCCCTGGTTTTGGGGCATTGATCCTTCCTGTAGCTTTGATCGGTAGCGACTGATAGGTATGCCCTAAGCATAGATTAAAAAGGAATAGGAATGCTTCCTCCTTCGTGACAGTTAGAGGGATGCTTAAGTGAACTCATGGAGATGCGCAAGTGAAGCTGGAAAGATTATTGGCGCCAATTAACCGTGATAACGCGGTGCTAGGGCATAGACTGATTGATGGAGCCCGGTATTAGTGTGGGATCTGGGCCCTTATTTTGAGTGATTCAGGCGGGTTGTATTATGATCAGCACGGTTATGGAGGCGGAAGCTCGCGAAGCACCCGACAGAATTGCTGAGCAGTTGCATTCTAATGCCAAAATAATGTCTCGCCTGGGGGAGCGCTTACGCCAGAAGCCCCCTCGTTTTGTGATGATTGTGGGGAGGGGGTCTTCTGATCATGCGGGGGTATTTGCCAAGTATCTAATAGAGATCGAAACCGGTACTCCAACCTTCGCTGCCGCACCATCGGTTTCCAGTGTATATGGACGCAAGCTAAAGCTTGATGGCGCTTTGGTCATCGTCATATCTCAGTCTGGAAGAAGTCCGGATATTCTGGCGCAGGCCCGTATGGCGAGGGAGGAAGGCGCTTACACGGTTGCCTTGCTCAATGATGAGGATGCGCCGATCAAAGATGTGGTCGACCTGGTGATCCCATTAAAAGCGGGCCCGGAAAAAGCGGTTGCGGCAACGAAGAGCTATTTGGCAACCCTGTCCGCCATATTGCAGATGGTGGCCAATTGGAATCAGGATACCGCCCTTTGTAATGCACTGAGGAAACTGCCGGAAACCCTCAGATCTGCGGTGCGGGCAGAGATTCAATTGCGTCCGGAGGATCTGGCCTCGGTGCAAAATCTGGTGGTTTTGGGGCGGGGCCCGGGCTATGGAATTACTAGGGAACTGGCACTCAAATTAAAGGAAGTGTGCAATATCCATGCGGAGTCCTATTCCAGCGCGGAGTTTTTACACGGCCCTGTCACCCTGGTGGAGGGAAAGTTGACAGTGGTGAATGTTCCGATCGAGGACGAGTCATTCCCCACTCACAGCCAGCAAATTGATGAAATTCGGCAGCGTGGGGCGACGCTGATTAATTTGCATGTGCCCAGTAAGGGAGTTCATCCCAGGGTGGCACCGTTGGCGCTTTTGCAGCGTTTTTATATCGATGTGGCCCACGTGGCGGTAAGTCGGGGGATTAACCCCGATGAGCCGGCGGGTTTAAAGAAGGTTACCCAGACGGTCTGAATTAATTAGAAAAACTTTTGGAGGGGAGAGTGGGGGTTACCCTGATCGCCGAGAGGCTTTTTGATGGCGAACACATTCTTACGGATGTTGCCGTCACTATTGGGGACAATGGAATAATTTCTGCAGTGGGGGGTGGAGTGATTTCCAGTGCAGAGCGTTTATCGGGTTTATTAGTACCGGGTCTTATTGATATTCAGGTTAATGGTGGTGGTGGAGTACTTTTTAATCAGGACCCCACCGTGGCCGCACTTCAGAAAATAAGCGAGGCCCATAGCCAGTATGGTACCAGTGCATTTCTGCCAACTTTAATCACAGATCGTTTTCCCGTGATGCAGCGAGCTGCTGATGCAGTGAGCGAGGCCTTATCCAGTGATGTTCCAGGAGTGATCGGTGTGCATTTCGAGGGCCCTCACTTAAGCGAGGCAAAAAAGGGGACTCATGAGCAGGGGTTTATCCGTTCCTTGAGTGATGAGGAGCTATCCCTTTATGCCAGGGAAGACCTGGGTATCCGTTTGGTAACCTTGGCACCAGAGTGTGTGGCGGTTTCCGATATCCGAAAGTTAGTGTCCCTGGGGGTTCATGTTTGCCTCGGTCACTCAAATGCGAGTGCTGACACTGTTGAGGTTGCATTGGATGCCGGCGCAACAGGGTTTACCCACTTATATAATGCAATGTCCCCGCTACATTCTCGTGAGCCAGGCATGGTGGGAACGGCACTGATTCGAGATGACGCCTGGTGCGGATTAATCGTCGACGGGCACCATGTTAGCCCCGGTGCAATTACTCTGGCTTTAAAGGCGAAGCCACACGGCAAGTTGTTGCTGGTAACCGATGCGATGTCATTAGTGGGCAGTGATGCTACCAGTTTCCCCCTATTCGATCGTGTGGTGACACGTGATGGGGATAAGCTGACCTCCAGTACTGGAGAGTTGGCGGGTTCGCACTTGGATATGATTGGCGCGGTGAGAAATATCCACGAATGGTGTGGAGTTGAACTACCAGAGGCACTGCGAATGGCAAGTTTGTATCCGGCACAGTTTCTCGGCCTGGGAGCGGGAGTGATAAAAGAGGGCGCCCGTGCAGATATGGTTTTACTGGATGAAGGATTACAGGTAAGCAGGACCTGGAGCCGGGGTTGTGAGGTTTACCGAAGGGGTTAATCCTCTGTTCTACTTAAATTAAGGTTGTTATTCAGGGGCGGGGCCGGTGGACTGCCGAATAATTAATTCGGGGATGAAGCTGCGCTGAGTCTTATCCTCGGAGTCAGAACCGTTGCATCCTTTCGCACTTTTATTCTGAATTTGCTCAAGTACCAACTTTGCCGCAGAGCGTGCGATTTCCTGATTGGACTGGTGAGCAGTGGTAAGTTTGGGCCAGGTCTGCCGGGAAAAAGGGCTGTCTTCAAATCCTGCAATAGAGAGTTGTCCGGGAACGTCAATCTTTAACATACGTGCAGTAAATAAAGCACCCGCTGCAATTTCATCATTTGCAGCAAATATTGCTGTGGGTGGTCTGTCATTATCGAGGATCTTTCTTGCGTTGATCTCACCCGATTCAAATGAATATTTACCTTCAATAATCAGTTGTTTGTCTACCGATATTCCTGCATCTTCGAGTGCCTGGCTGTAGCCTTGTTGGCGCCCCAGGGTGGAAAGGTGCTCCTCGCCCCCACTTAAATAAGCGATACGCTTATGCCCCAGTGAGAGCAGGTGCTGGGTAATATTGTAGGCAGCCTGGCGGTCGTCAATCTGTACTGATTTTCCCTTTATCTGTTCCTTATTGGTTGAGGAAATAATCCGCACAAATTCAACATCCATGGATTGGAGTGTTTCGATAAAAGAAGATGACTCCGAAAAAGGTGGGGTCAGAATCAGTCCTGCTACTTTGCCATGTTCGATCAATTTTTTCAGGTCGCTGTGGATAACTGGGGATTTTGATTTGCACGGGTGGATAAGCAGCTCATACCCTTTGGCTCTGCAGGCTTCCAATATGCCGTTTTGCATATCGATCACGTAGTAGGCATTAGGGTTGTCATAAATAAATGCGATGGAGTAGGAGTGTGTTCCCGCCAGGTTTCGCGCAGCGAGGTTTGGCGTGTAGTTCAGGCTTTTGACGGCATCGAGCACTTTTTGCCGAGTGGCAGCGCGCACAGAGGGCTCATTATTGATAACCCTGGACACTGTTTTGATAGAAACGCCTGCGCGCTCTGCAACATCGCTAATTGTGACTTTCATACATCATTCATTTCTTTTTGAAGCCGTGGCCTCGGGCAGTGATTATCGATAAGTAAGTATTGCTGGGTGATAAGATTTTAACAGTTACGGGTCTTCAGTAAGTGTTTTGGCTAGTGTTCTCTTTCTACACTGGGGTTAGCTTGTAGTTTTTTATCCCGTTTTTTTTGTATTCTGAAGTTCTTCATATACCTGTAAAAATTCTACATTGAATTCAGGCTTACAGGCTCGCTATATGACCACAAGTAAGCCTTTGGTCTTCGTTTTCAGTAAAATAATTGATTTTTATGCTTAATAGCCATTGAAAACCATCTTGCCCTAATGGTCATTTCCTGTATCTCAATGGTAGCTCTTGAAAGTTTTTGTAGTTTTACTACATAATGTACATCAATAAGATTGAGTGGCTACAAATTGGGTTAATTGCTCAATTCCGGCGCCTGAAGCCTCTACCACCTCGGTGGGGAGGAGGTTCCGACATTGGTGGATCACTAACATTCAGCTCTATGGAAGGGGAGAAACTCGACAATGAGGTGTTCTCCCGGCAACAAGGTTCCCCGTAAGGCTCCAGAGACAGTCTTCCTGAGGGTTAAATAATTTGCTGCTGAAATGATTGAGTTGTGAGTGGTCTTTTAAAGCAATTTTGTTCCCCGGGTTTTAGATTTTCCATTGGGCAATAGGACTCCGATGGCACTACAACCGTAGAGTTGCAGTGGGAGCCATTCCGCCGAGAGGCCTTTCACGGAAAGACAATCACAGGTGGCCGTTGCCACTGAAATGTGACCTTGGTGGTTCCTGTTTTCGGGGGCCACCCCAACAGAGTTAATACGGAATAGTCATGGTTCACAGCAAGGTTCAGGCCGTCACCGAACGCATCATCAAGCGCAGTGAAGAAACTCGTGCAGAGTATCTGGCGCAGATTGAGAAGGCGCATATTGAAGGTCGGGCAGCAGCTCATGTGTCCTGCGGAAACCTGGCTCATGCGATAGCCGCGTCCCCAGAGAATGAAAAGCAGCTGATTGCCTCCGGCCGTGGGCCCAACCTGGGTATCGTCAATGCCTACAACGATATGCTGTCCGCTCACCAGCCCTACGGTGCCTATCCCGCTCAACTGAAAGAGGCTGCTGTGCGCAATGGCGCCACGGCCCAGGTTGCCGGCGGCGTGCCCGCGATGTGCGACGGGGTGACTCAAGGGCGCGCCGGTATGGAACTCAGCCTGTTTTCCCGTGATGTGATCGCCATGTCCACGGCGATCTCCCTGTCCCACGATGTGTTTGAAGGGGCTATATTCCTGGGGATCTGCGACAAGATTGTTCCAGGGCTGGTTATTGGCGCCCTGTCATTTGGCCACCTGCCCTCAATTTTTGTACCCGCAGGCCCAATGCCTACGGGTTTGTCCAATGCGGAAAAAGTGCGGGTTCGCCAGCTTTATGCCGAGGGTAAAGTCGGGCGCACTGAATTATTGGAAGCAGAAAGTGCTTCCTACCACAGTGCCGGCACCTGCACCTTTTACGGCACTGCCAACAGCAATCAGATGCTGGTAGAAATTATGGGACTGCAATTGCCCGGCAGTTCCTTCGTAAATCCCGGTACCGATTTGCGCGCGGCTTTAAATGAGGCTGCTGTGGCACAACTGGTAAAAATTACTGAGCCCAGTCAGCACACTTCGGTAGCCAAAATCCTCACCGAGAAAGCTTTCGTTAATGGGGTGGTGGGGTTGCTCGCAACTGGCGGATCTACAAACCATACCCTGCACCTTATTGCGATGGCACGTGCAGCAGGTATTCAGCTGACCTGGCAGGATATGGCTGATCTCTCTGAAGTGGTGCCGCTGCTTTGCCATGTGTACCCGAACGGTACTGCGGATATCAATCATTTTGCCGCAGCTGGCGGTATGCAGTTCCTGATTCGCGAACTCCGCTCTGCAGGCCTACTACACGATGATGTGCACACGGTGCTCGGCGACTCCGGTCTCGAACCCTACTGTGAAGACCCCTTCCTGAATAGTGATGCTAGTGGTGTGGTTTGGAAACCAACTCCAGAAGAGAGCGGTGATACGACCGTAATTCGCCCGGTTACCGACCCCTTCTCCCAGCACGGTGGTTTGCAGCTTCTCGAAGGCAATCTCGGGCGCAGCGTTATTAAAGTTTCCGCAGTTAAATCTCAGCATCTCAAAGTGAAAGCGCCGGCCATTGTTCTGGATAACCAGGATGATCTGCTCAAGCGTTTTAAAGCCGGTGAGTTGGAACGCGACTTTGTGGCGGTGGTGAGATTCCAGGGCCCTCGTGCTAACGGTATGCCGGAGCTACACAAGCTGACCCCAACTCTGGGGGTATTGCAGGATCGTGGCTTTAAGGTGGCGCTGGTGACTGATGGACGTATGTCCGGTGCTTCCGGAAAAGTTCCGGCAGCGATTCATATGTCCCCCGAAGCCGTGGAAGGCGGTGCGATTGCCAAGGTGCATGAGGGTGACATGATTGAACTTGATTCAGAGGCTGGTGTTCTGCGCGTGCTGGTAGATGAAGCTGAATTTAATGCTCGCGAAACGGCACAGTGTGATCTCACTGAAAGTGCCCGTGGTACAGGCCGTGAACTATTCGCTAATATGCGCGGGCTTGCCAGTGGTGCAGAGACCGGTGCAAGCATTCTTTATTGATTATTGCGGAGCCCAAAAGGCTCCGAGACAAGAACGACCCCAGAGCAAAATTTATGATTAACCCTTTTGATATGGTGTTATTTGGTGGAGGCGGTGACCTTGCACTGCGCAAGCTGCTACCTGCGCTTTACCGAGCATTTAGAGAGGGCAGCTTGATTGATGGCTGTCGTATCCTTCCGGTGTGTCGCCGCCAATCAGATGTTGATCAGTATATCGAAACAGCCCATCAGGCACTGCAAAAGCATCTTCGTGAAGGTGAGTACTGTGCTTCGAGTTGGGATCAATTTAGTCAGTTACTCTGCCCCATCGCATTGGATATCGCAGTACCTGATACCCAGTGGGATCACCTGGCAGAAACCCTCGGTCCCGACCCGGAACGGGTTCGTATTTTCTATCTGGCAATCCCGCCAGCGGTTTTTGGCCCCTGTTGTGAAAATCTCTCCTTAAAAGGCCTGATTACTGAAAACTCCAGAGTCGTGGTGGAAAAACCACTGGGCTATAACGCTCAAACCTCTGATGAAATTAACAGTAAGATTGCCAGTTACTTCCCAGAGGATAGCATCTTCCGCATCGACCACTACCTGGGTAAGGAAACGGTACAAAATCTTCTCGCCCTGCGTTTTAGCAATGTATTGTTCGAGCATCTTTGGGATGCCAAAACCATTGATCACATACAAATCAGTATTTCAGAAACCGTAGGTCTGGAAGGGCGTGCGGGCTTTTATGATGAAACTGGTGCTATGCGGGATATGGTGCAAAACCACCTGTTGCAGTTGCTTTGCCTTATTGCTATGGAATCTCCCAACAGTATGTCGGCGAAGAATATCCGTGCAGAAAAAATTAAGGTACTTGAGGCTTTACGTCCGCTTACTGGTAATTTGGTCGATAAAAATGTTGTGCGCGGCCAATATGTGGCTGGGCAAATCAATGGCAATGATGTACCCGGTTACCTCGATGAACTCGACGGTGGAACCAGTTCAACCGAAACCTTTGTTGCTATTCGCGCACATATTGATAGCTGGCGTTGGGCGGGGGTGCCATTTTATCTGCGCACTGGCAAACGTATGGAGAAGCGTTGTGCTGAAATCGTAGTGCAGTACAAAAATGTGTCCCACCATGTATACGATGAGTCTGCCGGAAATATTGTCCCCAATCGATTGGTTATTCGCTTACAGCCAGAAGAGAGTATCAAGCTGGTTCTGATGGCGAAGAAAATGGATAGTCTCACCACCGAGTTGCAACCGGCTGAATTGAATTTAACCCTCTCGGATACTTATGACAGCTTCCGCAGCGACGCTTATAAACGCCTGATGCTGGATGCTGCAGCAAATAATCCCGCGCTCTTTATCCACCGCGATGAAGTTGCCGCTGCCTGGGCGTGGGTGGATCCGATTATTGAGCATTGGCGCGAAACTAAAAATCAGCCACAGCCTTATCCTGCAGGCAGTTGGGGGCCGGAAGAGGCAGATAACCTGGTGTCTAGAAGTGATCGTCATTGGTTTAACGCGTAGTAATAATCTGGAAAGCGGGCGCAGCTATTAATTTTATCGCGCCAGTTTTCACTAAGAGAAATGGAATAATCCATGGCTGAAGAAAAGTTTTTCCAAGATCGCGAGCGTCTGGTGCAGGCTCTAGCCCACGATTGTGCTTGTGAACTGCAAAAAGGTATTAAAGAAAACGATCACGCAAGCTTCCTGGTGTCTGGTGGCAGCACGCCGGAGCCAGTTTATCGTGAGCTATCCAAGCGCCCACTTCCGTGGTCGCAAATTACAGCCGCTCTCGTTGATGAGCGCTGGGTGGAAAAAACCGAAAGTGGTAGTAACGCAGCCTTTATTGAAAAGTCACTCTTACAGAACTTTGGCATCGAAGCCAATTTTCTTGGAATGAAAAACTCACATGTAACTGCTGCAGAAGGTGAAAAAGCCTGTGAGTTTGCATATAGCGAGCTACAAAAACCGTTTGATGTCTGTTTGCTGGGTATGGGAAGTGACGGCCACACCGCATCACTATTTCCCCATGCCCAGGGCTTACAGGATGCACTAAATCCTGAATCAAAAAAATTGTGCAAAGCAATTACTGCTAATCAAAGTGAAGTTACCGGCTCCAATACTGAGCGTATGACTTTGACCCTGAGTGCAATTTTGCAAGCGCGCAATATCAAGTTGTTGATCACTGGCGAAGAGAAGCTAAAAGTTTATCGCGAGGCGTTGCTCGGCAGTGATGAGATGGAAATGCCGGTGCGCAGTATTCTCAAGCAGGGGCTTAAACCAGTCACTGTTTACTGGGCGCCTTAACGAATTATTTGGAATTAACTGATGCAGAAAAATATCGCCGAGATTTTGCAGGTAGCTGGTGTTGTCCCAGTACTGGTTGTAGATAAAGTTGAAGATGCCCTCCCTCTCGCTGGCGCTTTAATTGAAGGTGGCCTGAAAGTACTTGAGGTAACCCTGCGCACTGAGGCAGCCCTGAACGTTGTTGAACAAATTGCAAAACACCTGCCGGAAGCCCATGTGGGAACCGGTACTGTACTTAATGGTGATGATCTGCGTCGCTCTATCGATGCCGGTGCCAGTTTTATGGTGAGCCCCGGCGCAACCGACCGTTTACTGGAAGCGGCTGAAGGCAGCTCAGTACCGTTGCTGCCCGGTGCCGCCAGCGTTTCAGAAGTGATGCGCCTCTATGAGCACGGTTATCGCTACCAGAAATTCTTCCCTGCCCAGGCAGCAGGGGGCGTGCCAATGCTTAAATCCATTGGAGGTCCGCTGCAGGACGTTCGCTTCTGTCCCACAGGAGGTATAGGCCCGCAAAATGCCCCTGATTTCCTGGCACTGGACAATGTGGTTTGTGTCGGTGGTTCCTGGATGGCGAGCAGCGCTCTGGTCCGTGAACAAAATTGGGCAGAGGTGACTCGCCTGGCAAAACAAGCTGCGGAATTGAAATAACACACTCGGTAAGGTGCACCTGCAGGCGGGTGTCACTTAATAAACCAGAAGCATATACAGAGGGTAAAGCGAGATGAAAATTAAAATTGCCATTAATGGTTACGGTCGTATCGGTAGAAATGTCACCCGCGCTATTTACGAATCAGGCTACAGCGATCGCGTACAGCTGGTCGCAATTAATGATCTCGCCCCGGTTGCTTCTAACGCTCACCTGACTCGATTCGATACTATTCACGGTCGCTTTGGTACAGACGTCAAAGTCGACGGCGATGCACTGGTTATTGGTGGTGATCGCGTGCAGGTTTGCCAGGAGCGGGACCCATCCAAGCTGCCTTGGAAGCAACTTGGTGTGGATTTGGTCCTGGAGTGTACCGGCCGATTTACCGATCGTGCTTCCGCTTCGGCTCATATTGAAGCCGGTGCTGCTGCGGTGCTGATTTCTGCACCCTCAAAAGATGCGGATCTTACCGTTGTTTATGGTGTGAACGATAGCAACCTCACTGCAGACCACCGCGTGGTTTCCAATGCATCCTGCACCACCAACTGCTTGGCACCCGTAGCCCAGGCGTTGCATCGTGAGTTGGGTATTGAGCGGGGCTTTATGACCACCGTGCACGCCTATACCAACGACCAGAACACCCAGGATGCGGTACACGCAGATATTTACCGCGCCCGTGCGGCGGCGGACAACATGATCCCCACTAAAACCGGTGCGGCCGCGGCGGTAGGCTTGGTATTGCCTGAATTAAAAGGTCGCCTCGATGGCATGGCTGTCCGTGTACCGGTAAGCAATGTATCCCTGGTGGATTGCCAGTTTATTGCCGGCCGCGATACTACTGCCGAAGAAGTGAATCGGATTATGCAAGAAGCTGCCGGGGCCAGTGGCGGTGTACTGACTTACTGTGATCAGCCCCTGGTATCTGTAGACTTTAATCACACCAGTGCGTCCAGTCACTTTGATGCTAACCACACCCGGGTAAATGGCAACTTAGTGAAAGTAATGGCCTGGTACGATAACGAGTGGGGCTTCTCCCACCGTATGCTGGATACCAGCCTGGCTATGGCTGAGTCACTTCAGCTGAACCAGCCGGTTGCTGAGTCCGCCTGATTCCCCTCATTCACCATATTTTGGTAATTCAATTACTGAGGGCCATTAAATGGAAATAGAATTCCTGTTTGATAGCCCTCTGAACCTTCTCTTAAATTTATTAGATGACGGGATCTTATGATTCGCCATACAAAAATCGTAGCAACCCTGGGCCCCGGCACGGACAAACCTCGCGTAATTGATGAAATGATTCGCGCTGGAGTCAATGTTGTACGCCTGAACTTTTCCCACGGATCGGCAGAGGATCACCGCCGGCGGGTTACCGAAGTGCGCAATGCTGCCGAAGCGCAGGGAAAAATTGTTGCGGTATTGGGGGATTTGCAGGGCCCAAAAATCCGCATTGCCCGTTTTGCCAAGGGCAGTGTGCAGCTGGAAAACAATGGTGAGTTTACCCTCGATCTGGATTGCCCGGTTGAAGGTGGAGATGAGCATCGCGTTGGTGTTGATTACCCAAGCCTGATCAGTGACTGCCAGTCTGGCAATATTCTGCTGCTGGATGACGGCAAGATTCGCCTCGAAGTAACCGGCACCACTCCAAGCAAGCTTTATTGCCGGGTTTTGCAAGGTGGAAAGCTGTCGAATAACAAGGGCATCAACTTGTTGGGCGGGGGCTTGTCTGCACCGGCACTGACAGAAAAAGACTACCGGGATATCAAACTGGCAGCAGATCTCGAAGTGGATTTCCTCGCAGTCAGCTTCCCGCGTTGTGCGGAAGATCTGGATACCGCCCGCAAAGCCATGGCCGAGGCTGGCAGCCAGGCGGCGATCGTCGCCAAAGTTGAAAGGGCAGAAGCCGTTGCCGACAATGAGCAAATGGACAGCCTGATTCTCGCTTCCGATGCCATCATGGTAGCTCGCGGTGACCTGGGTGTAGAGATTGGTGATCCCGCTCTGGTAGGGGTGCAGAAAAAACTGATCAACCGCGCCAATGCCCTCAATCGCGGCGTAATCACTGCGACACAAATGATGGAGTCGATGATTACCAGCCCGACTCCTACGCGTGCAGAGGTAATGGATGTTGCCAATGCGGTTCTGGACGGTACAGACGCAGTTATGCTGTCGGCGGAAACAGCAGCGGGCGATTACCCGGTTGCCGCTGTGGAATCTATGAGTGAAGTGATTATCGGCGCTGAACAGTATTTGGGCAGTGTTCCCTATACTGCAGATGACCACGGTTCTTCACCTCTAATCGATACTGTGATTGCCCAGGCGGCGATTGACGTTGCAACGCGAGTGGAAAATCTCTGTGCTGTAGCCGCACTTACTGAGTCCGGTCGGACGCCGAGAATGATGTCCCGTGCAAATACTCGCTTGCCGATCTATGCTTTAACCCGGCACCCCCGAATTGCCCGTCAATTGGTGTTGCTGCGCGGCGTAGAGACGGTGAGCTTTGACCCCGCTTCAGTACCTCTGGGGCATTTAACGGAAGCGGTTATTGAGGTATTGAATTCACGAATTGACTTACAGAAAGGTCAGCGCGTATTGATTACCCAAGGTGAACGCCTGAATATGGGAGGGCATACCAACTCTATGCGAATCAAAGAAATCGAATAGAGTTTCCCACAGAAGGCCCAGGCACCAGATAATTAGGTGCGCTGGGCCTGCTACATTCCTTCCAACTCTTTATTTGCAATTTATTTCAATTTCCAGGTTTATTCAGCTTCTTATCTTTCACTTGCTGTCCCTCTTCTTATGACTGGGTTTATTTGTGATCTGCATCACAAATTTAACAATCCAATTTTTTGTCCGCCAAGTTCTAATCAATTAGATACCTCTATCGATAACGGTTTATTGATGTCTGCTGTTGAAAAGTCGTTTAGTAATTCTCGATAAATGAATAATAATTGTGCAAAAAAAATTATTTAAGAGAATATTTTTTTGATACAGAGGTACTAAATTTCTTTATATAGTAAAAAAATATCGACAATAATGTTAAATCGATTTTATGCGATTGAGCTTTTAGTTCCTGCTCTACGGATCGTCACCATTTTTCTTAACATTTGCTAGCTATCGCCTTTATCTAATTTGCGGTACCCTCGTGAAATAGATCTCAGTCCTATGTTTTATTAGGTGCCACCAGGGTTCGTTACTTATCCAGAGCGGAATTGCAGTAAAAAACCTAATCGTTAGTTTTCTCCTAGCGTAGTAGCCCTTAAACCCCCTTATTTTGATAGAGACGGTTCTCCCCAGTGGCCTCTTTCTGTAATGACGTGGTATTGGCAGATCTTGAAAATTCGATTTTAATCGATGTCAGCTTTGTCTGAAGTCATCGCTAATATGTGACTAATTGGTTTCAGTCAAAGGGAATTTTACTCGATCAATTGATTCGATCAAAAAGTTACCGGAGTTTTCTGGGGCTTCTCTAGTGCTCTCGGGTGAGTATTAACCGAACCAGGTCCTCACTAGATCCAGATAGGCGTAAGTGTTTAAAGGATTATCATGCAGCTACGTGTTGAAAATAAGCAAGGCATCCAGTACGAAGTGAGGGTAGGGTGGGCGTACCCGCTGGGGATTCCTGTGCAGGTCGATGCCAGCCACTTGCTTTCGATGTTCGACGATGCCGTTATTGAGAAAATTTACCAGCACTTTTTTAGCCTGGGAGGCAATTCCTGCAATTTGCTCAGTACCAGTATCCAAGCTGGTACGTCGGGCACAATCTTCCTGGGGCCCCTATCTGAGCCGCCAGGCCATTTATCCTCTTCTGAACGGGAAATCTACCGCGCATTAATTCAGAACCGCCTGATAATTGAAGAGGCACCTGCGGCTGCCATTGTTATTGCTGATAAACAGTCTGAACTGATAACTAAGATTCGTCTGGGTTTGCAGCAGATTATTGCTCAAGAGCGCGCAGAGGCGGCCCAGATCCAGCAGCAGCATGAGAAGCGCTCAACGCTGGAAAAAGTGGGTGCCTATATTGAAAGTGGCGCGACCGGTTTTGGCAATGCCGCCTGGGGCTTGGCGGTATGGACAAAAGATGTGCTTGAAGTGGCGCAAATGCTGAATCCCATGCGCCAATCCCAAAGGCTGGGTGTTGCCACAGCAAATTACTTCTGGAATGACAAAAGCTTTACAGAATCTGGCCAGGAATACGTCACAGACTTACAAAAGGAAGTGGTGGATGTACTCGGTTTTGATCCTTCAAAGATTACCCGGCAGCAGTTGGATTTGGCATTCGACGTTGCTCAAATTATTTATGACGATCCGGCCCTGCGCGAAATTATTTTCCGCTTTGCCCAGGATTATGTAAAAGCACAGCACAGCCTGGAAATTACCGAAATAGCCGGTGGCGGTGCCTTTGAAATTATCCTCACCATCGTCCTCGCAGCGATTACTGGGGGTGTCGGTGCAGCTGTGGCTATGGCCAAAAATGCGCGCTTGCTGAAGTCTTTTAAAAATGTCGGCGAGCTGATGTTGGATTTGGCCAAGCTGAAAAAGCAACAACAGCTGGTTTCCAAGAAAAGGGGCGGTAATTCCAAGGGAGGCGGTGCAAGCTTCTCTGATTTGAGTTCCTCTGAAGCGGCAGCTCCGCCAGCCAGCTCCGGCAGTTCTGGTGGCTCGGGGGCCAGCAGCGCTGCCTCAAATTCCAATCAAAGCAATAGTGGTTCCAATAATAATTCAAGTGAGTCGCAAGGTAGCCAAGCGAATAATAGCAACGAGCCGGACAATACCAATAGCGACACCGGGGAAAACCAGAATGGTGACACCTCCCAGTGCAATGCCAATGCCTGTGAAGGTGGTGAACCGATCAACTTAAAAACAGGTGAAGAGCGTCTGACTTTGGTGGATACGGTGCTGGATGGCCCGCTGCCACTAACTCTAGCGCGCACTTACCGCAGCAGTAACGCTAGGGATTTCGGTTTGGGCCACGGCTGGACCCACACGTTGAATGAGCGCCTGGTATGGCGTCCAGGCAAAGCGGTACAGTTTCATGATGCCGAGGGCCGGGTAATTAGCCTACCCGCACCGGGTAATAGCCGCCGCAGCCACAATGTGGTGGAAAATTTATCGTTAACTCGCGTTAACGATGAGCACTGGGTTGTAACCCCCTACGGAGCCCAAAATGGTGTGCAAAAACACTTCAAGGCGACAGGTACTAATGGGGCTCTAAAACTCTCTGAAATCCGCGATGGCTACGGTAACTATTACCTCTTCCACTATATTGATGAGCGCCTGATTTGTATCGAGAGCAGCCTCGGTGAAGCTCTGCATATCAGCCCGCCGGAAGGGCAGCCCAATAGCTTGCGTATTGGCGAGCTGAAGAAAGAAACTCGCGATGGCCGCATCAAAATACTGGCTAAATACGAATACAGTGATGAAGGTGATCTGATAAAAGCCACCGATGCGGATGGCTACAGTGAACAATATGAATATCACAAGCATGTTATTTCGAAGCGTACTTTAAAAACCGGTTACCGCTTTTATTTTGAATGGGACAAAGAAGGCCCATCTGCCCGTTGCGTACGTCAATGGGGCGACTCCATTGATGGGCAAGCTACCTACAATTATGAGTTTGCCTGGGATGAGGGTGGTCACGGGGTTACCGTTACGGATACCCGTGGAGGTCGGGAGCGCTACCGCTTTAACGATCGAGCCCTACCGATTTATCACCGCGACCCTGAAGGTGCAGAGACTCTCTACACCTATAACGACCTGGGGCAGGTGACCAAAGTCCAGCTGCCCAGCGATGACGGCAGCCTGCGAGAAGAACGCTATAAATATGACGATCAGGGCCGCCTGGTACAAAAGACCGATGCTGCTGGCAATAGCCACCGCATCGAGTACAACGGTGAAGGTCTGCCAGCCAAAGTGACTGGCCCCGCCGGTAACTCCTGGCAGCGTGAATACAACCAGAAAGGCCAGATCGTCACCACCAAAGATGCGCTCGGCAACAGCACTCAATATAGCTATAACCCGGTAGGCTTGATTGGCAGTGTTACCGATCCTTTGGGCAACGCCACTCGCTATCTATGGAACCCGGAAGGTAAGCTGGCAGCGGTCAAAGACCCCATGGGCCGTACCCAGCACTACCGCTACGACAGCGCCCGCCGCCTGGAAGAAGTTCAGCATGCCCACGACCAGATAACCCGCTATGAATACGATGCCCAGGACCGTATCCACGCGGTAATTACTCCAGATGGAGCCAGGACTCAGTACAGCTACAACCCCCAAGGGCTGCTTGCGGAAGTTATGGACTCCGAAGGCCGCAGCACCTGCTACGCCTACGACGGTCTCAGCCAGGTTAAGACACGCACTAACCCGGATGGCAGTCGTCTGGAATACCACTATGATGGTGAACGTAACTTAATTGGCCTCACCAACGAAAATGGTGAGCGGTACCAGCTCAAATACGATCTGAACGAACGCCTGATTGAAGAAGTGGGCTTCGACGGACGCGTGACTCGCTACGCCTATAACCGCGCCGGGCACCTGATCAGTTCCAGGGCAGTCACGGATGCTGATAGTGGCAAAGGTATCGACACCATCTTCGAGCGCGACCCCTTTGGCCGCCTATTGGAGGAAGTTACCCCGGATGGTGCAACCAATTTCCGCTATAACCGCAGCGGCCAGCTGATCGAAGCGGAAAATGCCCACCGCAAGCTGCGCTGGGAATATGATGCCAACGGACGCGTAACTGCGGATTGGCAGGGCAAAGATAAACTGAGCCATAACTATGATGCCGCCGGCAATCGCATCGCCACGACCTTGCCCGATGGTGAAGTGCTCAACTTCGCCTTCAACCCCGCCGGCCAATTCCAGAGCCTGTACCGTCGCCCGGCAGGCAGCAACTCTGATCAGCTGATTACCAGTATTAATCACGATGAGCAGGGCAGGGAGAGTCAGCGACAGCACGGAAATGGGCTGGAGAGTCAGCGAGACTATGACCCTCAAGGGCGCCTGCAAAGGCTATGTCTAAACAAAGCTAGTGGTCCAGTCTCCGACCCAACTCAAAACTCTCACTCAATCTTGGAGCGCAGCTACCAGTACAATAAAGCTGGGCAGATTGCCAAAATCGAGGACAGTCTACGTGGCACCCGCAGCTACCACTACGACGCCCTGGATCGCCTCACCCAGGTTGATGGCCCTAACCCAGAGCATTTTGTGCACGACCCCGCGCACAATATTCTTGCTGTCGCTAATTCGAAGGACGAAGCCAAGCAGCAAGCCAGCGCCACTCAAGTCAAGGGCAATCGTTTAGCCTTCCGTGGTGACACCCACTACCGTTACGATATCCACGGCAACCGCATCGCAGAGCTGCGCGGTAAAGGGCAGAAGCTGCAGACCCGCTACCATTACAACAGTCGCCAGCAGTTGGTGCTGGTTGAAAAGCTCAAGGTGGAAGAGGGAGGCGAACAGCTTCAACAAGAGATTCACTACCAGTACGACCCGTTCGGCCGTCGTATTGGCAAGGTAACTAACAGTGAACAAACCAGCTTCCTCTGGGATGGGGATGTTCTGCTTCGCGAAAACAAAGCCGATATCCACACCCAGCAGGATCTGAGTACCCGGACCTACTATTTCGAGCCGGGGACTTTCAAACCGGTTGCATTGAAAGAAGATGAACAGTTTTACCACTACCATCTGGATCATCTTGGAACACCTGATACCCTTACCAATCAGGAAGGTGAAGTCGTATGGAGTGTTGCTTATAAAAGCTATGGCAATATTGCGTTAGCCCATGAGAATCAAGTAGAGCAGCCTATTCGTTTCCTGGGGCAGTACTTCGATGAAGAGACAGGACTGCATTACAACCGGTTTAGGTACTACGATCCTGAGGTAGGAGAGTTTACTCAGCAGGACCCTATTGGGTTGTTGGGGGGAGTTAATAACTATCAATATACTCCCAATCCCATTGTTTGGGTTGACCCACTTGGGCTTACAGCTCAAAAGGAGTCTTCCACAAGGCAAGCTGGATCGGTAGCAGCGTCTAAGCCTGACTTTTATGTTGGTCCAGATGGACCCAATGCTACTCTTCCTTCTACAGCATACAGGTATGATCGATATTTTAATGATGATGATACTAAGAACGAATGGGCAGAGAAAATAATTGAGAATGGTGAGGGGAGGGTAACTTACTTTGGTTTTGAAAAATTTGATACTGGAGAGGCGGCTGCTAATGCCTTCCAAATAAAAACCAAAAAACATTTGAATCCTCTTGACCCTGAAGATCGATCTTGGAGTGATAGCCGTTTGAGAAGTGAATTTAATACTCTTCAGGTTTTTGATGAAAATGGCAATCCTACTGTAAGAGTTCCTAGAGCGTTTGGTGATAAGGAAGGTGCCGAATTGGAACACTTTACATCTGCCTACCCTGAGTTTGGAGATGGAGGTGCTCAACAGTTACATGCGGATGGTGCCAAAATTAAATACGACAAAATTGATATTCTTCCAGAGAGCTAACCTGTGTCCAATAGAAAAGACTATCCTTACAATGAAGCAATTGATGACTTAGAAATTTTTTTTAAAAAAAATATTAAAAATCAGGAGTCATGTCGCAAATTTCTTGATTATTTGGGGGTGTGCAGAAAAAATAAAAGATTAGGGTTTCGATACGTTCATGAGGAATTAATGAAATATAGAAAAGAATATTCAGATTACTTTATGTATACGCCAGAAGAGAGAGAGATGATAGATGATCTTTTATACTTCTGGGGTTGAATGGTGAAGAGTCTGGAGGGACAGTGTAATATTTGCAGCAAAGCCTGAGGGATGCAGATAGATTAATGAGTATCAGTCAGAAAGAAACTGCTAAGTTAGTGCAGGAATTTCAGAAAAATAAAGAGTTGTGTAAAGGAAGAAGAGTTGTTCCGTCTGTTGTTCCTGGCCGAAAAATGAAGAGCAAGTTTCTGGGCACCCATAGATTACTGATAGTTCCAGGGTAGTAACGGTGGATAAAAGCCAAAAGGTTCTATTGATAGGGATCAAGATATATTTGGCCCGACAATTTTTCCTGGGAGGCGTCAACAGGTTATAACTGAGGGCGGTAGATTTTCTGGTTCTATTGAAACGAAGAAGAAGGATGGATGATGATTACTTTGGTCAAAAATAATCTTCAAAAAATCGATTCTGCCGTAAAGAATGAATATCCTAAACGTCCACCATTTGATTTTACGGGTGCCTTAAAGATATTGACTGGGGTTGAAGAGCTTGAAACTTCTCAGCCAAGTGACGATTAAATTAGTAAAATCTGTAAGTTACTTCGTAGTTTATTGGCTACTATTACGAATCCAAGAGCGTTTGCTGATCTATACGTTCCAAAGCCCCTAGGGAATGAGTGGTTTAAATTATTAGACGAGACAGCTGATGTAGTTAGATAGCTACAGAAAAATTTGTCCTGCATTTGAACAGTTCTGGATACCCAGTGCGCCGAGCTAAATCGGTAAAAGATTGGAGATGAAGGCCCTCTACCCGGTAAGGACTAGCAAACCGCTGGTGCTCCGAGTCAGGGGTGTTGTTCGGTAACTTGGAGCCAGAGCAGACCCTACTCAGCCAAAACTATATTCTGGAGCGCAGCTACCACTACGACGCCCTGGATCGCCTCACCCAGGTAGATGGTCCCAACCTAGAGTATTAAATGCACGATCCCGCACACAATATTTTTGCCACCGCCAATTCAAAAAGCGAAGCCAAACAGCAGGCCACTGCCGCACAAGTTAAAGGCAATCACTTAGCCTTCCTTATGGCACCATATAGCTGAAATTCGTGGTAAAGGGGAACAGCTACAAACCCGCTAACGCTGTAACAGTCGCCAGCAGTCGGTGCATTTAGAAAGGCTTAAGCTAGAGAGCTTACTATCAATACGCTTCTTAGAGCACTGTATGGGTAAGTCTGCTAATACTTAATAAACTGATTCCCCATGAGATCGCACCTCTCTTCCTCATGAGACCCAAAGCGATATGGCAAGTAAGACGGACCTTAATAACCATTGCCATTTTCAGAAATGCTCGTTAGTAAAAGTTGCCCATCGCTGTATAGGGAAGTTTTCAAAAAATCGTTAATAAAAATAGAGTGACCTGAGAAATCTTATCGTTGAGTAGACATTTTTCTCGCTGCCATTGTATATAAATCGTAGAAATTGAGAAGGCAAACCAAATTTATTAGTCAAATACTGTATTTCATTGAGACTATCGTCGTTTACTTAACATGCAGTGCACAAATTTTTAAAAATCAAATTTCTAATTTTGGTGCAACGGTATCTCCTTGACGGTCTGGGTGCTTTTTATTCATCGATCAAGTTGGCAATTTCTGTGCATTAAGCATTATCCTGTCATTTGTGTATAAGCGATCATGGAGATGTAATATTTTGAATACTTCTTGTGTAACTTCTAATATCAGTAGTTTATATAAGGGTATTACTTGAGATTTTAGCAATCTTGGTTGGTGGAATAGCCATTACACATGTACCGAATTTGGATGTTTAATAATTTTGTAATTTTAGGAACGATATATTTATCTGGGTCATACTTTTTGTTACGGATAAGTATGAGTTTTTACTCTCAGTGTATTTCTATTTGTAACACTCTTGAATTGTGAACGAAAAAATCCTTAATTAATGAATCCATATCTTTCCGTGCTTTGTGCGAAATCTATATCCCAAAATTGATATTGCTATCGAGTTAAATTGTTATGATATTGTTTAGCACCCCGGCTTTGCAGGTTTGAGCGAGTATCTTGTAATACGTTGATATTTTATATCATTGATCCAAACTTATTAATCTGTAAGTATTGAGTGTAGTTAGGCCCGATTGGGTACTAGAGGTAGTCTTAGATTTGTGACCAGTTTCAATAATTGCGTTCAAAATTAAGGCTTCGCCAACCTTTTGATTAATAAGGATTGTGATGAAAACTGTTCAGTTTGGAAAAGTAATAATTCATAAAAAAGAGCAAGCCAGTGGTAATGAGGCGATTCTTTATGCACATGGTTCATTTGATAATGGCTCTTTTGGTAAGGCCGAATTACCAGAGAATTTGGCCCTATATTTCTACTCATTTCATGGCTCTGCTTCTTCTGATCATGCAGTCAAGAGTTTGACAAAAACAGGTAAGCCTGCTGAAGAGGAAAATAGTAAAGCAGATTTTGGAACTGTACAGTACCTCAATATGGGGTCAGGAAAAGTGCACTCTATAGCTGGTGGCGGTGCGAGTGTTTATAACTACAACCTTTCATACAATGAAAAAAGCCCTGGTCATGTGGATAATATTAAAAAGGCTTGGCAAAATGGTCTTCATGATCATGATTTGATTTTGGTTGAAGATGGGGCCCACATTCATTTAGATGATGTTCTAAAAGTCATTACTGAAAACAAGTTAGGTTATAACAAGCTTCACTTCACTGCCTGTCGCTCACCCAGTAAAGGAAATGACCTTAGCTCTCAAGAACAGTGGGGCTAGTTGAAGGTAGAGTGTTCACTCTATTTTAATATCTGCAGAACTCATACAGGCCACTTATCTCCAGTATTATCTGAGGAAAGTGGCCCTTCTCCTTCACAGTTTGCCTTTTTGTTTGCCTGTTGATTGAATTGTTATTTAATTAACTCTAAGTTATCTGAATTTATTTTTTTTGAGGTGATATATCACAAAAAATAGGTTTTTTTGCCTTTGTTTAAATAAAGTTTGGTATTTTTTTGTTGAAAGCTTGCTTGTCAATAATTTAGGCTTTCAATTTTTCTTGATTGATTTTTTATTTTGCGAATATCATTTTTTTCGTAAATAGATTTCATTTGTAACTAATATCAATAAAAATATATCTATATTTTGTTTTTTTGATCTTGGTGTTTTTGGTTTTTTTATTATTCTTGTCGAACGTTACGCCGTATTAAAGAGTTTGATGTCATTATCATCAATTTAAGAATTGGTGCTATTGACAAAAGTTTGTATGAACGTGGAAAGTTGGCTGGCTCTTAATTGGAGCGAAAATCAATAATAAAATTAAGGCTTAGGTCATGAGAAAGATTATTTCCAATTTTTCAGTAAAAACTGCTTTATCTCTGTGTGTGCTAGCATCTTCAACCATTGGTTTTGCCCAAAGTATTTCTTCAGTTGAGAAAGCTGATAATGATAGCGGACTAAAACGCTGTGGGACTGACCACCCTTCTATTCAAGAAGCAGCATTAAAGGAGCAACACTTTTCTACACTGCGTGGTTTATCAAGTGATAGCAATGTGGCGCATACCCTGCGTCCTGTGGGTTCTGTAGAGGTTGATGTCTACTTTCATGTGATTACTGACACGGCCAATAATGGAGCTCTTTCTAATAGTGTTATCAATGCACAGATGGATGTATTGAACGCTGCCTATGCAAGTACACCATTCACCTTTAACTTGGTTTCCACTACTGTTACAGCGAATAACTCCTGGTATAACGTTGGTTACAACTCTTCAGCCGAGCAAGCTATGAAATCCTCCTTGCGGGTTGGTAATGCGGGGGACTTGAATATTTATGTGGCTGAAATTAGTGATGGTTTACTGGGATGGGCAACCTTCCCAAGCAGCTATTCCTCTGATCCACTGGATGACGGTGTAGTAATTTTGACAGGGTCAGTGCCTGGAGGTGATGCGTCCCCTTACAATGAGGGCGATACACTAACTCATGAGGTCGGCCACTGGTTGGGTCTATACCATACATTTCAGGGGGGATGTTTTGGCCGAGGAGACTATGTTTCAGATACCCCGGCAGAGAGGTCAGCTGCTTACGGTTGCCCGATAGGGAGAGATACGTGCACTTGGGGAAGAAATTCTGAAGGGGAAGATCCAGTAACTAACTTTATGGATTACACTGACGATAGTTGTATGTACGAGTTCACTGAGGGGCAAGCCACTCGTGCAGATGAACAAAGCGCAACCTATCGAGGTCTTTAACAGTTGAAAAAAAGGGGGGGATCCCCCTTTTTTCTGAAAATTATGAAAGTAAGAAAAAGTTTACTTCTATTTTTTAGCTTGATTCTTAACAGTAATGATCTTTTTGCTCAAAGGCTCTCTGTTCCTGAGTATGTGACATGCGATCGAAATCAATTAACTTCCTGGCAAGGGGTAATTACTAAGCTTGAGCGAGAGAGGAATGGTGTCAAGGTATGGATTTCTACTGACCACGGAACAAATGAATATATGCATCTCACTATGCCGAATTGGCAGGAGGTTCTTGGGCAGTTTCGTCTCCGGAGCAAGCCTTTTCAGAATGTTGATTGGGAGGGGCTGTTTGACGCAAAGGGGAGGGTTGAGCATGGTGTTAGGGCAGTCATTTGGCTTTGTAATTTGGAGGCTGTGAGCCCAGTAATCAATTGGCTGCCGCCTTTAGAGTAGTGTTTACTTTTGTTTTAAATAGAAGAAAAACTTCCATTTATTACTCAGGTTATTGCTATGAATATAAAATCGTGATTTTTAAAAATATATTGGTGTGATTTGACTTGTGATATAGACAACAATAAAGAGAACTATAAAAGTTCCCACTACCCATGCACTTGATATAATCCTTGGTAAGGAGCGCATTTCCATTTTCTCGGTAGCATTATGCTCGGTCATGTGACTTTGATATTTTGAATTGTCGGTCCTTTCATAAGAACAATGCCCTAGATTGGGGGCAGCTCCATCTTTACCTGGAAGGGTCATGCATCCATGTTTTAGATGATTTTTTACCAGCCAATAGTTAATTGGATAAGCAATGATACCGCCGACAATGGTCGCCAAGCTCATGCGGAACCAGAAAGTTGCATTTGTTGGATCTTCAGAGTCAGGCCATACAGAAGTAAGTAGTATCATGGTGGGAATCATCCCAGCCATAACCATATTCATCGATACTGTCTCAGCAAAGAAGGTTTTGCGTACGGCCTTTAAATAATTACCCTGGTACATATTCCGCATCATCAATGCTTGAAAGACGAATAGTCCACAGATAAAGCCGGCCAAGTATTCCACTATACTGTCCCACCCGTTAGTAAGGCCTAGCGTAGGCACGATGGATGCGGCGATTAGAATTCCTGTCGCATCACCTGCAAGGCAGTGCATTTCGCTATTTACACTTTGTTTCCAGGCTGCTTTCGTAAACTTGTCATGGCCCCCAGGGAAGGGGCGGCGGCAAGTGAGAAGATAGAAAAATAGACCTATGGCACCGGTATAAACTACAACTAATATCCACGCCAGGCGTTGTACCCAGCTGGTTGGCGCATTGGTGATTGAATCCCAGATAACGAAGGTTACGCTCAGGCAGGTAAGAAAGAACCAGACAAGCATTGCTCCAGTTAACATACTATATGCTCATAGATCGGCGGGAGTGGTCTAATGATTGTAGATAAGAAAGTTTATATTTTCTGTGCAATCAAGTAGGCATGCAGCTCTTTGGGCTGGTCGTATTCAAGGTGTCGACAAATACAGCCCAACTCAGTTATAAGCCTCACAAATCTATTTGTGCCTAGAGTGCAATAGTATAACTCTGGGCCCATTGAATTATTTATGTGGTAACTTTCTTTATTGGTGCCACCAAAAGAGAAAATTAAGACCCCTGCTTTATCAAGATATGAAACTAGTTTTCTTAAAGTTGCTTCTTGTTTTCTGATTGGGATATGCCAAATACTGTCCCAAGCGCTGACAAAATCATATTTCTTTGAGGTTTCCCATTTACAGATATCTTGAAGATAAAAATTGATCTCTGGATGCTTGCTTCTGGCAGTTTCTATCATCCTCTCTGAAATATCGATTCCTTCAGGGATGAAGCCTTCATTTTTCAAGAGTTTAATAAATCTCCCTGTACAGCCACACCCTACATCTAGTGCAGTATATCTATTTTTAGCAAAAGTAAGTGCCCGTTTATGTTGGTCAATACCATTTTCCATATTGAAGACTTCACTATCCCATAGATGAGTGATTGTGTTATATGCTTCTCCAGTCTGTTTAGGGTTCATAAAATCTACTTCTTCTTTTGTGGTACTGCTTGAATTCGATTTATATGATTTTCTGATTTTTGAGTTTATTTTGGTACTCCTTGATCTAGAAACCCAGAATCAACTCCAAACCAAAAGCTACCATCCTTATTATTGAAATACATATGTCTAATATTGCCTCCACTTGGTACAGCAGTTTTACTGGTGAACTGTTCTGTCAATGTATTAAATGCAAAGATGATATTTGGAATGGCGCCTGTGTCAGCTACCCAAAGTTGGTTCTTGTTGTCGAGTGCTGTTCCATAGGGGTGTGGGTTTTTGGTTGGTAGTTTCCACTCTTTAAACTTCTTTGTCGTTGGGGAGTAGCGTCCTAGATAGCCTTCCGGGTAGTCTACATACCAGATGTTGCCATTGGGATCGATATCGAGCCTGCGTGGGCGGGCGCCGGGCCGTGGCAAGTTAATCTCGGTGACATCCATGGTTTTTGGATCCACCCAAGCTAATTTATTGGTACCAAATAATGCTGTCCATGGTCTGTCCTGGGCATCAACCTTGATACCGTAAGGGCGGGCATTTTCAGTTTGTGGCGCAGCGATCTTCACTTGCCCATTGTTGACATTTAACAGGCCAATACGGTTGCTCTGCTGGGCGGTAAACCATATATTGCCCTCGCTGTTAAAGACCAGGGTATGGGGATCGTTGACCCCTTTAGGCATGACAAATTGACGAATTTGCCCGGATTCTGGATTCATTTTTCCAATATGTGCGTTGCGGTTACCGGCGTACCAGATGTTATCCTGTTTATCCACAATTAGGTTGTGTGGATGGGTGCCTTCAGGAACTTCAAACTGCCTGAATTGCTGATCACTGGGTGTAAACCGGCCAATATAGTTGCCTGCCTGTCCACAAAACCAGACATTTCCCTTGTTATCTACATAGGGGTCACGGGGTAAGCCTTCCCATGGGACCTTCCACTCATTTAGATCAAGTTTATCGGGTAGTGCACTGTTTTGTGAAAAACTGTAAGGAGCAAAAAAGAGATAGTAAATGGCGACAGTGATGATGAACGGCAGGTGGTGGCTTGCCTTACTTTGAGGGGACATTTACTGACTCCTGTGATTAATCGGTATAGTGGATAAATAGTTTTATTTTCTTATTCCAAGTATAGGTGACTGGCTTATTACCTCGGAGTTAACGGGGGTGATAAACCGTGATGATTGAAGTGCCACCAGAAAAATGAGTTTAGTAAGGTGTCTCGTGAAACCTGTATCTGCTGCAACGAAGTTTTGCGATTATATGCGGAGAATTACGACTACGTCTGAGTTCATCAGGCTATGCAGAGATATTACGTCTCTATTTTCAGATTTCGTGGTTATCTTAAAGAACTATTAAAAAGATAATAAGCTTTGTAAGCTGATTTTTATAGGTTTCTATTCAAGCCCTAAGAGTTTATTTGTCGATAATATTTTTTCATTTCTTCGGATTTCATTGAGGCCGACTAGGGTATTGAACTCAGGGAATTCGATCATTCTGTCCACCCTGTTAGTGATTGAGCCAGTTTACTTTAAACCTTCCACGAGTTATGTGGCAATCTTGGCAGATACATAAGTGAATGTATTTGGATGGATGATGGCAGCAAAGCCAAAGCTCTCCAGTTCGTTGGTGAATGTCAGAGGTGTTTTCTCACTAAGTATCATATTTACCATCATTATAGGTAGCAGGGGAGATGACAAGGAGTTTTAATTTTTTACAAACCCATTAACTTTGGGCAATTTTCACTTAAAGAGTAAATGGCGTATATTGTGGCTCTCATCGCTGGAGTTCCACCATGCTACAAGGTCTTCGTCGCCCAGAAATTCTGTTACTTTTGCTGGCAGCATCAATGCCGCTTTCTTTTGCAGTTTGGAATACACTGCTTAATAACTTTGTGATTGATAGAGCTTCATTTACCGGTGCAGATATTGGTTTGCTGCAGAGTGTGCGTGAAATACCTGGCTTTTTAGCCTTCCTGGTAGTTTTTGTATTACTTTTGGTTAGAGAGCAGCGGCTGTCGATAATTTCCCTGGTAGCAACTGGTATTGGGGTGATGCTGACAGGGCTGTATCCGTCATTGACGGGGTTGTTGCTCACCACACTATTAATGTCTACGGGATTTCATTTTTATGAAACCTTGCAGACCTCGCTGGCACTCCAGTGGTTTCCTAAACAAACAGCAGCAGTTTGGATGGGACGCATGGCTGCCGCAGGTTCTTTTGCCGCCTTGGTAGCTTATGGCATAGTTTGGATTTTGATGGATGTAGTGAACCTGGGTTATACGTGGGTTTACTTGATTGGTGGTGGTGCGACTGTCATCATTGCTTTAGCAGCCTGGGTTCTTTTTCCACAGTTTCCCCAGCCACATAGCCAGCGTAAAACATTGGTCATTAGAAAGCGCTATTGGCTCTACTATGCACTCACTATGATGAGCGGCGCGCGGAGGCAAATTTTTATTGTATTTGCCGGTTTCCTGATGGTGGAAAAATTTGGTTACAGTGTAGGGGAGATCGCTGCACTCTATACGGTTAACCATCTACTTAATTTGTATATCGCACCTAAGATTGGACAATTTATTGTTCGATTTGGTGAGCGTCGTATCCTCACTTTGGAATATATCGGTTTAGCCATGGTATTTGCCGGCTATGCTCTGGTAGAGAGCGCCGTGGTTGCGGCCGCACTTTATATTATTGATCATTTATTCTTCTCCATGGCCATTGCAATCAAAACTTATTTCCAGAAGATTGTTGATGAGCGTGATATTTCAGCCTCTTCTGGGGTTAGTTTTACCATTAATCATGTTGCAGCAGTTGTTATCCCTGTGTTATTTGGCTTACTTTGGCTGAGTTCTCCGGCTATGGTATTTTTTGCGGGTTCATTGATGGCTCTGGTTTCCCTTGGGTTAGCGCAGTTGGTTCCAGAGCAACCGGGGCCAGGTAATGAGGTTAAGGTCGGGCAGTACACAGAGGCTATTTAGATAAGGTTGAAATTGAAGTTTTATTCAATTATTCTTGGTCGCATCTTAACAGGACACTTTACTATGAAGCGTGCGCACAAATATCGTTGTATATGTTGCTGTCAGGCAAACCCTGCGCTTCTGTAAATGTATTCGGAAGCGCTTTCGCTTCCGTCGTGTCTAAAAAACCCGGAGCGAAAGCGCCGGGTTTTTTTATGGCCAGGTGGCAGAGAGGAAATGCGACGGTCTGCAACACCGTTTTCCACCGGTTCGAATCCGGTCCTGGCCTCCAATTTTTTATTTTGTCGATATACGGTTTATATTCGGCAGTATTATAGATTGCGTAAGGAAAGTTTTTTTTCGCCTTACCCCGCCTTTAAATCAGCTTTCTGGATGTATGGGGAAAGATATTTCAGCCGGAGTTTCCTTGGTTGCTTTCTTGAATGGTCCCAGCGAACTTATAGCGCTTCAGGTAGACCCAAATAGCCAGTAACCATTTGGATTATCAGGGCAGATACCGGGACCGCACTCTGTGAAAGTTATAAAAGTGTTAATTGTCACCATGGAAAGTGTGGCAAGTATGGCTGTTTTTCCCAGTAACCCTTGATCGCGAAAGCTGACAAATTTCTTTTCTCCATACTGCTTTTCAAATGCGCTAATAATCGCGATTCCGGTGATAATCAGGCAGAAGGTAAGGAATGCCCAGGTGTAGAAGTGGTACCCCATTATTGGGCTGCCATAGCCCGGCGTTCCGGGAATAACATGCAGGCTCACTTGGCGCAGTGCAGTTGCTGCACCGAACAGGGCCGCGAGTGTGGCCAGGCTGTAGTGTTGGGGACGGTTGCCGTAGAGCAGGTTCAGCATCAGGCCGAATGATACTCCTGTGAGGCCGATGCGCTGAAGTAAGCACAGTGGACAGGGTAATTCCCCATTGCGTAACTGAAAGTATTCAGCGACGACGAGCACTGCACATATTGTGATCATGCCCAGTGCATTCAGATTTCTAAACGCTTGCTCCATGTCTCCGCCTGACTACAAGGCTAAATCGAGGGTGCTACTGGCGTGGTGGCCCAGCCACGCGAAACTTAATACCAAAGCAAAAATGAATGTTGCAGTTGCGAGGGAACGGTAATTCTTAATGGCCAGGGACATTGCCAGTAGGTAGAAGAGGAATAGCAGGCTCATCATGATGAGATTTCCTGCGGCTTTAGTACTGCCCTCATTCCTATCATTCCCCGACCGCTTAAAAAACAACCACCTATTACGATAGCTGTAGGCTGCGTTTGTTTTGTGGAACTATCTGCCAGGAATAGCTAATTGGTACTTTAATAATGCTTTGGGAGGGGGCTTGAGTCACTAGAGACTCGGGTTGTGACTTTAGCTGTCTCTATAGTCTTAAGTGGTGCAAAAATAACCAAATAAATTTGTCTTTAGGGTGGTTGTGATGGACTTTGTTTGCCTGTTGGGCCGCTTCCCTGTTTAATGCTGGGTTTGGTTTCCGGTGACTGCCGGGAAGCTCTTGTCATCGTAGATGCGCAAAAAAGTGGTACGTTAGGGTATCTCAGAAATTTAGTAACTATAAAAGTAGCTAGGAGTTGTACTTATGGCACAGATCAAAGCTTTGGATAAGAAGGCACATGCCAACCTGAAACTCACCCAGGACATTACTTTTGATCATGTAAGCGGTAACCACATTTTGCCGCTGGTGGTTCAGGAGATCGTACAGGCAGCCCAGAGCTACCCGATCCTGTTCGTCAAAGACCAGAATACCGATCAGTTCAAAGTAGTCGCGCTGACTGGCCTGCGTCCCGGCGAAAATCTTTTCTCCGGCGCTGATGGCTGGAACGGCAGCTACATTCCGCTGCAGGTTCGCACTTATCCCTTTATCCTGGTTAAGAATCCAGATAATGCTGATCAGGCCGTGCTGTGCATCGATGAAGATTCCAAGATGCTGAGCGACTCTGAGGGTGAGGCTCTGTTCGATGGTGAAGGTGAGCAAACTGAATTTCTGAAGAATCGTGCCCAGGCGGTTGTGGAAACTGCACAGCGTGTTGCGGTTACCGATTCCTTTATCGAGTTCCTGGTCTCCAAGGACTTGTTGACCCAGAAGAAGCTGACCCTGCGTGTCAGCGAAGATGACAAGCCATACGACCTGACTGGTTTCTTCGTCATTGACGAAGAGAAGCTGAATAAACTTTCCGATGAAGACTTCCTGGAATTGCGTAAGCGTGGTGCCCTGCCAGCGATCTACGCTTCCATGATGTCCTCTATGCAGGTTCAGAGCCTGATTCGCAAGAAGCGCTTAAACTAACAGCGCTTTGCCCGGCAGTTGTGACTGCCGGGCAGCTATTCCCATCGGCATTTGGCGATAGGTTGGCAGCTCTTCAATTCTTGTCTTGATCCCATCTCATACTCGTACCACTATTAGCCCCCTCTGACGCTTAAGCTCACAAATAATAAGATGAAAAACGTGGCGCGGTTCTCACTCCGCTATTGGTTTGCCGGGTTAGTCCTGTTTTACGGTGTATGGCTGTTCCTGATCTTTCAGGGAGGAAACCTGGCCTTGGCGCTTGAACACTGGTCTATGGCGCTTGCGATGGCACTCGGTAGCTACGCAGCTGGCTCTACTCCTATGGGAGGGGGAACGGTTGGGTTTCCCGTGCTGGTGCTGCTTTTTGATATGCCGGCGAGTCTAGGTCGCGATTTTAGTTTTGCGGTGCAGTCTATAGGGATGGTCAGTGCCAGCCTGCTTATCCTCTGTCGGCGCCAGCAGTTGGCCTGGTCGATGTTAAGGGGGGCATTGTTGGGTTCTCTGTTGGCGACTCCTGCCGGTATCCTGCTGTTTGCACCTCTGATACCTGAGCTTTGGGTGAAACTCTCCTTCGCCGTCCTGTGGGGTAGCTTTGGGATATTCCATTTGTACCGACTGAGCGAAATTACTGATTGCGAACATGCCGGAGACCCCCAGTGCCCGACAGATTTTCGTGTTGGCTTGTTGCTGGGCGTTTTTGCAGGCTTTTGTGTGGTGGCGGTTACCGGTGTGGGTGTGGATATGCTGATATACGCAGCACTGGTACTGTTAAGCCGCGTCGATCTCAAGGTCGCCATTCCCACTTCGGTGGTAATCATGGCATTTTGTTCGGTGCTTGGTGTGCTGGTGAAATCGCTTGCCGGGGACTGGCAGCCGGGGGTATTTGGGAATTGGCTGGCGGCAGCGCCGGTAGTGGCCCTGGGAGCGCCTCTGGGCGTTTTTGTGGTGAGTTTGCTGGGGCGCAAGCCGACACTGCTGATAGTGGCTTTCCTATGCGTTGTACAGCTTGTTTGGACCTGCGTTTCTGAGGGAGATGCTCTTAAGGGGTATGGCGGTCCACTTGTATTGCTGGCACTGCTGCTCTGCCTGGCGGGATTCGAATGGTTGCGGGCCATGGGTTTACGCAGGGAACAAAAACGTGTTCTTGCTCCCAATACAGCGGCTTGCAGTCTGAAGTCCGAAAACGCTGGAGTTGGATCGGTGGGGGCTAACGGTGTGCCGCTGCCTGAGTAATTTATTGGTAGCTAAGGCCCACTGGAAGACTTCTGCGAATTATTCACAGGGTGCAAAAAAATATTGGGCTTAAGTTCTTTTGATTGCTGCCCTGAATTGGGCCTGCTAGGTAATTTGAGAATATGGCTGGGGCGGAAGGATTCGAACCTTCGCATGACGGGATCAAAACCCGCTGCCTTACCGCTTGGCTACGCCCCAGTTTCAAGGTCCACAAAGAATAGTCTCTATGGTTTGAAATGGTAGCAAGGGGGAGACTCGAACTCCCGACCTCAGCATTATGAGTGCTGCGCTCTAACCGGCTGAGCTACCTTGCCATTTCTTTTGTTGTCTCGGCTGTCCCGAGGGCGCGCATTATTAATCGATGGGCTGGGTGTGTCAACACTTTTTTTGTATTCTTTTCAGTTAGTTAGCGATTTTTTTCATCTACAGCGCGGGACTGCTCAGAACGGCGCCTGGAACTGATTGCGGCTAGGGCGGAACCGAGTACTACTGCGCCGGCGCCGGCCCAGCTGATCCAGTTGAGGGGCTCTACTGCAATATAGTCCGGCCAGATACTGCTGATCACCGTGCTGAACAATAGGGTAATCACGGGAACCAGTGCCAAGGTTGCGCTGACGCTGGATGCCTCCCAGTGCACCAGTGCCTTACTGAAGGCGCCGTAGGCGATCAGTGTGTTGGCGGTGAGGAATGCCAGCAGCACCCACTCAAGCCAGCCCAGATGTGAGACTTTCATTGGGTCCGCCATGGGTAGGAAGCACAGGGTCCCCGCGATATAAATCACCACCAATAAGTCCTGGGGTGTGGCGCGGCTCAATATTTTTTTCTGGAAGAAGCCATAAATTGCCCAGGTGACGGCAGCTATAAGGATATAGCCGAGCCCCAGCAGATAGTCACCGCCCGTTCCGCTAGTCAGCTCTTCCAGCCGTTGGTTAAAAAATAACATCAGGCCAATGACCACCAGCGCTACACCTCCCCACTGGCGCGGAGAGAAGCTTTCGCCCAGCCACAGCACACTGGATATCAGTAGGAGCAGGGGAGCCAGCTGGATCACGACCTGGGCGGCACCGGGAGTGATGTAATTGAGTCCGCTGGCGTAGGCGAGATAATTCACCAGAAGGCCGGCAACGGCCAGGAAGGTGAATAGCAGCAACCCGCGACTGAATAGAGGTTTGAGATCCAGCTTGCGCGCCTGGCCATAGTAGAGACCTGCTAGCAGGGCTGCTCCGGCAAAACGATACCAGGTGGCTGTACCAGGGCTGATATATTCGAGGAGCCCTTTCAGGGCGATGGGCAGGGCAGCCCACATAATTACGGTAATCAATGCCAGGGGCAGACCGATCTTCCAGTTTGATTGCGCCATGGGTTTTACGCTGATGGGAGGGCCTCCCCGGGCTGGAGAGGCAAAAAAGGGGAGACAGTTAGACGTTAAAACGGAAGTGAATTACGTCGCCGTCGGCGACAACGTAGTCCTTGCCTTCCAAGCGCCACTTTCCAGCATCTTTAGCGCCGGCCTCGCCATTGTTGTCGATATAATCGCTGTAGCTGATCACTTCAGCGCGGATAAAGCCTTTCTCAAAATCGGTGTGGATCTTGCCGGCAGCGTTGGGAGCCGTTGCGCCCAGTGGAATTGTCCAGGCGCGTACTTCCTTCACGCCAGCGGTGAAGTAGGTGTGCAGGCCCAGCAGTTGGTAGCCGGCGCGGATCACGCGGTTCAGTCCGGGCTCTTCCATACCCAGCTCTTCCAGGAACTCCTGCTTTTCATCGTCGTCCAGCTCGGCAATTTCCGCTTCGAGCTTGTTGCAGATAGGTACCAGTACCGCGTTCTCTTCAGCGGCGATGGCAGCTACAGCATCCAGGTGCGGATTGTTCTCGAAGCCATCTTCGTCCACATTGGCGATATACATGGTGGGCTTGATAGTGAGCAGGCTTAGCTCGCGCAGGTCCGCCAGTTCGTCTTCTGAAAGCTCGAAAGAGCGCAGCGGCTTGGCTTCATCCAGGTGTGGCTGGATTTTTTCCAGCAACGCTTTCATCTTGATCGCGTGCTTGTCCTGTCCCTTGGCGGCACGGGTAAAGCGCTGCAGGGCCTTCTCCACAGTGTCCAGGTCGGCCAGGGCTAACTCGGTGTTGATTACCTCGATATCCGCTACCGGGTGTACCTGGTTGGCGACGTGGATAACGTTATCGTCTTCGAAGCAGCGCACAACGTGGGCGATAGCATCGGTCTCGCGGATATTGGCGAGGAACTTGTTACCCAGACCTTCCCCTTTGGAAGCGCCCGCAACCAGACCGGCGATATCGGTAAATTCCATGGTGGTGGGAATTACCTTTTCCGGCTTGACGATGTCAGCCAGCTTATCGATGCGGGGATCAGGCACCGGCACCACACCGGCGTTGGGCTCGATAGTGCAGAAAGGAAAGTTTTCCGCATCGATTCCCGCTTTGGTCAGTGCGTTGAATAGAGTGGATTTGCCCACATTAGGCAGGCCGACAATACCGCAAGTAAAACCCATGGTGATATTTTTCCGTTTGCCCGAGGCGCGTACCGCGCGCTCTGCTAATTGCGTTTGAAGTCCGGTAGTGGTTGCGCTGGCGGGATTTTGGATGGGCGGGGTGTCTCGGCCACCACAGGGTCCGGGCCAGCCGGGAAAATACCGGCAATTTAGCGCAGCACACTATCGAGATTTCCGCGGCAAAAGGCAAGCCGACGGTTAGGATCTATTTATTGGTGTGCAGCGTTTTCATGGCTGCGCCCCAGTCGCCGGAAGCGGCGGTGGGCAGTACGTCGATTGCGCGATCGATCGCATCAGCCAGTGTTTCCTGTTCCGCCCTGGGGGCTCGCTGGAGTACAAACCGGGCCACTTCGCTCGAGCTGCCGGGGTGGCCAATGCCGAGCCGCAGTCGCATAAAGTTTCGGTTGTTGCCCAGTGCGGCAATGATATCCCGCAGACCGTTGTGTCCACCGTGACCGCCGCCGGCTTTCAGGCGCGCGATACCGGGGGCCAGGTCCAGCTCATCGTGAGCGACCAGAATGGCTTCCGGGGGAATCTTGAAGAAGTTCGCCAGTGGGCCGACAGACTGGCCACTGCGATTCATATAGGTGGTGGGAATCAGCAGCCGAATATCCTGGCTGCCGATCCGCACACGGCCAGAGAGGCCATGATATTTGCTGTCGAGGCTGAGCTGGGTGCCTTGTTGGCGGGCCAGCTCGACAACAAAGTCGGCACCGGCGTTGTGTCGCGTCCGATCGTATTCCGGTCCGGGATTTCCCAGGCCGACAATCAACTGGATCGGGGTGTCCGGTGCCGCAGCCAAGGCGATTACTCTTCGCCTTCGCCAGCTTCTTCGGCTTCAGCTTCTACAGCGCCTCGAGGCTTGTGGATAGAAGCTACAACCAGGTTGTGGTCTTCGCCGTGGCTCAGGGCCACAGACTCAACTTCTTCTGGCAGTTTCAGGTCGGAGATGTGCAGTACGCCGTCCATATCCAGGTCAGCCAGGTCCACTTCGATGAACTCAGGCAATTTACCGGCGGGAGCGTTAACTTCCAGCTCGGTCAGGGTGTGGGAAACGATACCGCCAGCCTTAACACCTTTGCTGCTCTCTTCGTTCAGGAAGTGCAGAGGTACTTTAACGTGTACTTTGGTGTTGGCAGATACGCGCTGGAAGTCGATGTGCAGCAGTAGGGCCTTGGCCGGGTGACGCTGCAGGTCGCGCAGGATAACTTTCTCTTCTTTGCCGTCTACGTCCACAGTCAGCATGGAGGAGAAGAAAGCCTCGTTTTCCAGAGCTTTGGTCAGGTCTTTGTGCAGCAGGGAGATAGAAGCAGGCTCTGCTTCACCGCCGTAGATGATGCCGGGTACACGGCCTTCCAGGCGACGCAGGCGGCGGCTCGCACCTTTCCCTTCATCGCTGCGGGCAATGGCGTTCAATTTAATATCAGACATGGGATAAACCTCGGGTTGTCTGTCCAGAGTGACCTGCGACCGGACCGCTCTGGCATGGATGTTAAATGGGCACTGGGCCCAAAAGTAATTGCCCGGCAGTGCCGGGCGGGCGCGTATTCTACGGGAATCAGCGCTAAACGCAAAGTGCCCCGGCATACGGGGCGCAGGGATACCTTGACCGGCAAGCTCCTAGCGGAACATTGCGGACAGGGATTCCTCATTGCTGATGCGGCGCATGGACTCGGCCAGCATTGCAGACAGGGTCAGCTGGCGAATTTTTGGTGCCTTCTCCATTTTGTCACCCAGGGGGATGGAGTCGGTAACCACCAGCTCATCCAGAACGGAGTTGTTCAGGTTGGTGATGGCGTTGCCGGACAGTACCGGGTGGGTACAGTAGGCGACAACTTTCTCGGCGCCGTGCTCTTTCAGGGCGTTGGCGGCGTTACACAGGGTGCCGGCGGTGTCCACCATATCGTCTACCAGCAGGCAGGTGCGGCCGCTGACTTCACCGATAATATTCATAACTTCGGCAACATTGGCCGCCGGGCGGCGTTTGTCGATAATGGCTAGGTCGCAGTCGAGGCTCTTGGCCACGGCGCGGGCCCGTACAACACCACCGATATCCGGGGATACGACAACCAGGTTCTGGTACTTCTGGCGCTCGATATCGTCGAGCAGGACAGAGGAACCGTAAACGTTATCCACAGGCACGTCGAAGAAACCCTGGATCTGCTCTGCGTGCAGGTCGACGGTCAGTACGCGGTCGATACCTACGCTCACCATCATATCGGCAACCACTTTTGCGGAGATCGGCACGCGCTGGGATCTTACCCGGCGATCCTGGCGAGCGTAGCCAAAGTAGGGGACCACTGCGGTAACGCGGCCGGCGGAGGCGCGGCGAAGGGCGTCTACCAGCAGGATCAGTTCCATCAGGTTGCGGTTGGTAGGTTGGCAGGTGGATTGCACCACGAAAACGTCGCGGCCACGTACGTTATCGGTAATTTCTACTGCAATCTCGCCGTCGGAGAAGCGCTTAACCGTGGCTTCACCCAGGGGGATCGCCATATGGTCGACAACCTTCTGCGCCAGTTCCGGGTTTGCGTTGCCGGTAAAGACCATTAAGTCAGCCACTGCGAGTTCCTTTAATTCTGTCTTGAAGTGAATTGAAGTGTAGATGCCTGCATATTTGCTAGCAGTCAGGGTTTTTGCTGCAACACTTTTCCGTTGGGCGGTGCACTTTTGTGTGGATAAAAACTGGGCTTTGGCCACAATTTTTTTCCTTGCTCAACAGGTTGCTCTGAGTGCGTGCTCGCACAACCATCGGGTGCTTGTATTCAAGCCTGCCTTCAGGATTCTTTAAAACTTGGGGGGTGGCTTTGCAAAGCCCTGTGCGAATGGCCTGGGCCGGCTGGATCAGCGTAGACTGAATCATGTCGGGACCGGTTTTTGAGTGTGCCATTGCATATAAGAAAGTGGCTGGGGCGGAAGGATTCGAACCTTCGCATGACGGGATCAAAACCCGCTGCCTTACCGCTTGGCTACGCCCCAGTAATGTTTCCTCAATAAAGTGAGGAGATTTTCGCTAGCGCTCGATGTGTGGGTGAAACCAGCACGCCTGCTGCTGTAAAACCCTGCCACGCTTTTGGCAAGCTGGCATGTGCCTCAAGGGCTGCCTCTGCCGTGGGAAATACTGTAAAAACACAGCCCCCCGTGCCGGTGAGCTGTGCTGGAGCAAACTGCTCGAGCCACTCTCTGGCATCGCGTATTTCAGGGTAGAGCTTCTCAACTAATTGCTGGCAGTCATTACCGGAAAATGCTTCCAGTTTTTCGCTGCCGATTCGCATCTCGTTGGCCTGCTCCTCGCGAAGGGCCGCTAATGTAATTGCGACTGAATCTCTTGTCAAACGTGAATCGTGAAAAATTTTTGCAGTGCTCACTTCGCAACCAGTTGAGACTACCAGGTAGTGCTGTTGCCCGGTCGTTACTGGGGTTAATTTTTCACCAACGCCCTCAGCCCAGGCCGTACGTCCACGCACAAAAAGCGGGACATCGGCGCCCAGTTGCCGCCCCAGTTCTGCCAGTTTATCGATCGATAAATTGCACTGCCATAAGTGGTTGAGCCCGAGCAAAGTGGTGGCTGCATCGCTACTGCCACCGCCGATGCCACCGCCGTGAGGCAATTTTTTTATCAGCTGAATAGAGACCCCGAGAGAATTTTGTCGGTCCGGCTCAGCTTGTTTGCGCAGTAATTGGGCTGCGCGATAAACCAGGTTGTCTTCTTCAGCTACATCCAGCTGGCCGGCATCGACACTGACAACCCCATCGCTGCGCTCACTGAATTCCAGTGAGTCGCCGAAATCGAGAAGTTGGAACAGGGTTTGCAATTCGTGGTAACCATCCGGGCGGCGACCAAGGATGCGCAGAATCAGGTTGAGTTTTGCAGGAGCGGGCAGGGTCAGCAGCATGAGGTGTTGTGCGGTTGATTAATTACAGACCGACATAATACCTGCATGCTGTCACTTGAGCATTTATAAACCCCAATCTTTAATCACCAGGGTGACCGATACGGGACCGGTTGGGCTGTTGGTTTGTGCTTTTATCCGGGTTGGCAGGACGAAGCTGCCCTCGCTGCGGTAATCGCTGAAATTCAATGCCCAGCCCGATTGCTGCAGGCTCTGTAGTTGGCCCTGGGCGTTGCGTTGCTCACCAGTCTTGGCTCCGGGCGCAGGAAGGCCTCGCACCCAATAAAACATTTCCCGGGCGGGCAGGGGCCAGCCGAGTGCTTGCTGGGTCAGTTGTGCCGGATTGCGAGCATAAATTGGCGGTTCGCTGCCGCGTACCAGGCTGACGCCCCCGGCTGATCCGGTGATGACTGTAGTGCCTGCACCGAGGGGGCCGCTCAAATGAAGGCGGAAATTCTCGGCACCGCCCTGAAGCCAGGCCAGGTTTGCACTGCCATTTTCTTTGGGGGAGCGAACCCCCAGCTTGGCTTTGAGATTCCACTGGGTAAATTGCGCTACTGTTTGCGGCGCTGGATTTTCAGTGGTGGAATCCGGCTCGGCTTCCGGTTTGGTTTTTTGCCCTGCACAGGCGGCAATCATCATTGCCAGGCTTACCAGCAATAACAGATAGATTTTTCGCGCAATTGTGGTTTCAGCTATCTGATGCATGTTGTTCCAGTGACTCTTTGATTTGTAGGCGCTTCATGGCAGCGGGAATAATCTTGCTGTGAGGGTTGAGAAGAAGACCTTTTCTCCACATTTTCAGCGCTGCTTCCCTGTTGCCCTGAACCCATAATACTTCGCCGAGGTGTGCGGCAATTTCGTGGTCGGGCAATTTATCCATCGCCTGTCGCAGATACTTTTCCGCTGCGTCGAAATTGCCAAGACGGTACTCTATCCACCCCATGCTGTCGATTATCGCCGGGTCCTCCGGTTCGAGTTCCAGGGCGCGGCTGATTAATTGGTAGGCCTCTTTGTGCCGGGATTTATCTTCAATCAGTTTATAGCCGAGAGCATTGAGAACCGTCGCGTTATCGGGGTTTCTTTCCAGCAGGTTTCTCAAATCCTTTTCAAATTGTTGTGTGTTGCCGAGCTGGTCGTGCAGCAGCGCGCGGGTATACATCAAGCGACCGCTGGTGCTGTTAGTTTGTAGTGCTTCTTCAACTCGTTGCAAAGCCGCGCTGGCTTCACCACTTTTACGAAGTAATTCGACCTCCATCAGGTAAAAATGTTCTTCTTGAGTGGGGTGTTTTTTTCTCAGTTCAGCAAACCATTTCCGGTTGGTTTCGTACTCCCTTAGATTTGCCAGCAACTCTGTGCCCCGAGTAATAGCCTCCACATAATCATTGCCGGGACCCACTTGGCGGAAGTGGCTAATTGCTTTGGAGAATTCTCCAGACTTTTCTGCGATGCCACCCAGGTAAAAATGTGCGGCGGATTCATGTTGCTGCAATTCAAGCAGCTGGGTAAACAGGATTTTGGCTTCGTCAGTTTGATCGGTCTCATACTGAATTAAAGCCAGGGATAAAATCAGGTTGCCGTCCTCTGGGCGCTGCTTGACCAATTCGGCAAACTGCTTGCGAGCCAGGGCCAGATCCTCTCGAATGAGCAGGCGGGCATATTGAAGACGCAGGCGACTCTCCGAGGGGTGGATACCGACAAGCCGTTCGAGCAGGGAAATCGCCTCTTTGCGCTTGCCTTGATCAACTAATAAGTGGCTCTCAAGCAGTGGGGCATCCAGTTGGTCCGGGTGGTGTTCCTGGATACGGCGCACCAGGGAGAGTGCGCGGGTGAACTTTTTTTCCGTGCGCAATACCATGGCGTAGGCGAGTACGACCTCATCATTCAGGGGATAGACCTTGGCCAGACGGGCAAACTCCCGGTTGATCTGTTCTGTCAGCTGCTCGTGACCAATAGCAGTTGCCGCGAGGGATTGCATGGGCGGATTACCGCCGAGTTCCAGGGTTTTGGAGGCGTGAATTAGGGCTGTGTGTAAGTCGCCTGCCAGGGTTAGCTCCGCGGTGAGAGCCAGTTGTGCATCGGCATTTTGTGGCTCCAGTTCCACCCATAGTTGAGCTGAATCCAAAGCGGCCTGGCGAGCATTTAGAAAACGGGCAATGCGTGTTGCCCTGGCGGCGACCCCGGCATCTTTAGTGATCTCCGCTTGGTGATAGTAATTGGCCAGTGCGACATCGTACTGCTCGCGGATGCCAGCAACTTCAGCAACCAGTAGGGTGTAGAAGGTATCAATCGGGAAGGTTTTCGCTTCCGGCTCGACTGACTCACTGGTCCCTCTTTTGTTCAGGTTACTCGGCTCAACCGCTGCGCCTGCCAGATCCCCTGAAGAGGTCGCTGGAGCCTGGCTATGGCTGCAGGCGGCCAATATTACAAGTGCCGTTAGTACCGCCGCAGCTTTGAGCAAGTGGCTTAAAATACGGGCTGGAAGCCGATGTGCGCGAGGTGGGAGCATAGATCGTGTCCATACGTTACGTTGTTGCTGAAAGCGGGGTATTACTGGCGTGTTTTAAACGATTATCGCCATATAATTCTAGTCGTGAATCGGGTTTGGAACGGTAGTGGGCAGGGGCTCTTGCCAAATCGGCGGGCAATTTTACTGTCTCATACGCTTGCAAGGGAGGCGGCTGCCTATGAAAATGCGCTCCCAGTGCGGTTTCCGCCTTTTAAGATTTAATGCTAACGGAAGTCTATGCCAATTCTTACCCTGGGTATCAACCACGATAGCGCGTCGGTCGAAGTGCGTGAGCGGGTGGCCTTTGCCCCCGAGGTGATGCCCGGCGCACTGGGAGATGCGCGAAAGGCACTGGGGTGCCGCGAGCTGGCCATCCTGTCTACCTGCAATCGCACCGAAATATACGGAAATGTCGAGTCAGAAGCCCTGTTGAAATGGCTGTCTGAATACCACCAGGTGCCCCTGGAGCAGCTCAAGGGCTGTGCTTATGTGTACAGCGACGAAGAAGCGGTACGCCATATGATGCGCGTCGCCTGTGGTCTCGATTCCCTGGTGTTGGGAGAGCCGCAAATCCTCGGCCAGATCAAGTCCGCCTATGCGGTGGCGCGGGAATCCGGCAGTGTTGGCAGTGAACTTCACCGGGTTTTCCAGCGAGTGTTTACGGTCGCCAAGAAGGTTCGAACCGAAACCGCAATTGGTGAGAACCCCGTCTCTGTCGCCTATGCCGCTGTCTCTTTGGCCTCGCGTATTTTCACCGACCTGAAAAAACAGACCGCTCTACTGATTGGTGCGGGGGAGACAGTTGAGCTGGTTGCCCGTCACTTACTCGATCAGGGGATTAAGCAGGTCATCGTTGCCAATCGAACACTGAGCCGGGCACAGTTGCTCGCCGAGAGCTTTGGGGCCGAGGCAATTTTGCTTGCGGATATTCCAGAGTATCTGGCGCGTGCGGATATCGTGATCAGCTCCACTGCAAGCCAGCTACCGATTCTGGGAAAAGGTGCGGTTGAATCGGCGCTGCGTAAGCGTCGTCACAGGCCCATGTTTATGGTGGATATTGCAGTACCTCGGGATATCGAATTTGAGGTTGGTGAACTGGATGATGTTTACCTGTATACGGTGGATGATCTTCGCGGAGTCATTGACGAGGGCAAGCGATCCCGCGAGAAAGCGGCGGAGGCAGCTCAGGAAATTGTGAATGCCGCTGCGGCTGAATTTACCAAAGAGAGCCGCTCCCTGGAGGCTGTGGATAGTATTCGCAGCTACCGGCAGCGAGCCCAGGAAGTGAGTACTTCCGAACTTGAACGGGTACTGTTACAGCTGGAAAAAGGCGAGGACCCTCGTCGACTGATGGAGCAGCTCGCGCGCTCTCTCACTAATAAATTAATTCATGCACCCACCGTCAGCCTGAAAAAAGCTACGGCGGAGGGTGATATTGAGCGTTTGCGTATCGCTCGCGAGGTCGTTGGCTTGGATGATCTCACCGATATCGATTTAGAGAAAAAGCATCAATGAAAGAATCGTTACTGAATAAACTGGAAACCTTGCTTGAGCGCCACGAGGAAGTATCTGCGCTGTTGGGCGACGCCGACGTAATTGCTGATCAGGATCAATTCCGCGATCTTTCCCGCGAGTATTCTGAGCTGGAAGAAGTAGTGAAATGCTATGGCGCTTACAAGCAGTTGCAGGAAGATATGGTCGCGGCTCGGGAGATGCTGGGGGAAGATGACCCGGAAATGCGCGATATGGCTCAGGAAGAGTTGCGTGAGGCTGAAGGTCAAGTGGAGCCGCTGGAGCGAGAGTTACAGACTTTGTTGTTGCCGCGCGATCCCAATGACAGAAAAAATGTCTTCCTGGAAATTCGCGCAGGAACCGGTGGTGATGAAGCGGCTATTTTCTCTGGCGATCTATTCCGCATGTACTCTCGCTATGCGGAGAAGCAGGGATGGCGCATAGAAATTGTCAGCGAAAATCTCGGTGAGCACGGTGGCTACAAGGAAATTATCACTCGCGTCGCTGGCGAAGATGTCTACGCAAAATTAAAATTTGAGTCCGGTGCGCATCGGGTACAAAGGGTTCCTGAAACAGAATCCCAGGGTCGTATCCACACTTCGGCTTGTACGGTAGCGGTGATGCCGGAACCGGATGAGCGCGATGCGATTGAAATTAATAAAGCGGATTTGCGTGTGGATACCTACCGCGCATCCGGTGCCGGTGGTCAGCACGTTAACAAAACCGACTCCGCTGTGCGCTTAACCCATATTCCCACGGGGATTGTGGTGGAGTGTCAGGACGAGCGCTCCCAGCACAAAAACAAAGCCAAGGCGATGGCACTGTTGCAAGCGAAGCTCAATACTGCCCAGGAAACGGCAGCGGCCCAGGAAATTTCCGATGCACGCCGCAGCCTGGTGGGCAGCGGTGATCGCTCTGAGCGAATCCGTACCTACAATTATCCCCAGGGGCGGGTTACCGATCACCGTATCGGCCTCACGCTCTACAAACTCGATGAGATTATGCAGGGGGCTCTGGAGGAGGTGATCGGGCCATTGCGCACGGAATACCAGGCCGATCAGTTGGCGGCCCTGGCCCAATAAATCCAGATTTTTTACGCCGCCTCGAGCGGCGTTTCTATAGGTTTTTCTCCATGACCAGCGTCAAGGAAAATATCGCACGCTGCGCCCAATTAACCGAAAGCGACAGCGCACGCCTGGATGCAGAACTTCTGCTCGGCAGTGTATTGGGGCGCGAGCGCACCTGGCTCTATACCTGGCCGGAATACGAATTAAATGAAGCTGAGCAAATGCGCTTTGACCAGTTGCTCCAGCGCCGGCAAGCGGGAGAGCCGGTGGCGCACCTTATTGGTAAACGCGAATTTTGGTCCCTGCCGCTAAAGGTGGATTCCTCCACCCTGATCCCCCGCCCGGACACTGAATTATTGGTAGAGGCCGCGCTAGAGTTTTTCCCTCAGGGCAGATTGCGGGCATTGGACCTGGGCACTGGCACTGGTGCTATTGCACTGGCTCTGGCATCGGAGCGACCAGGATGGGAAATTATCGCAGCGGAGAAATCACCCGCTGCGATAGCACTGGCAGAGGAAAACCGGCGTTCCCTCAAGCTGCAAAATGTGGAAGTCATCCAGAGCGATTGGTTTTCCAGTTTGGAGCCACAGCAGTTTTCCCTGATCGTCAGCAATCCTCCTTATATCGATGCATTTGACCCGCACCTGGTGCAGGGCGACGTGCGCTTTGAGCCCCGCTCTGCGTTGGTGGCAGAGCGGCAGGGTTTGGCAGATATTGAGCATATCGCCATAACGGCCAGTGATTACCTGGAAAGCGGTGGCTGGCTGATGGTCGAGCACGGTTGGCAGCAAGCTGAGCGTGTGCGGGATATTTTTTCTGCGGCGGGATTGAATAAAGTCTCAAGTCGCAGGGATTATTCCGGTTGGGAGCGAATTACCTTAGGGCAAAAATAGTTATACCTGCGGAGCTACCACAGGGATTTGAGGAGGGAGCCTATGCATGATCATGTCCACCACCGAACCGGCAATGGCGCTTTGCGCCCACTGATTATTGCACTGGTTCTCACCCTCAGTTTTTCGATAGTTGAAGCCATAGGTGGCTGGCTGTCTGGTTCCCTGGCCTTGCTCGGCGATGCTGCCCATATGCTTACCGATACTTTTGCCTTGGCACTGGGGGCTATTGCCGCGGTATTGGCAAAGAAACCGGCTGATAGGGAATTGTCGTTCGGCTGGGGGCGGGCGGAGGTTTTGGCGGCTGTAACCAATGGCCTGATTATGCTGCTGATTGTGATCGGCATTTCTTTTATGGCGATTAACCGTTTGCGCAACCCCCAGCCGGTGCACGGTAGTACGGTGATGTTAATTGCTGCGATGGGCTTATTAATCAATATCCTTGCGGCCTGGGTTTTACTAAAAGGTGAGCGTACGCTCAATATTCGCGGAGCACTTCTGCATGTGATGGGTGATATGCTGGGCTCTATTGCAGCACTGGCTTCCGGGATTGTGATTTACTTTACTGGTTGGGTCCCGATTGATCCCCTGCTATCACTTCTTATTTGCCTGTTAATCCTGGTTTCCTGTGTACGTCTTCTCAGGGATGCGGTGGATGTATTGATGGAGCGGGTGCCTAGGGAGTTGAGCTTACCGGTTGTAGGTGAGACTTTAGCGGCGGTAACCGGTGTGCGCTCCGTGCACGATTTACATATCTGGCGGCTGGATTCCAGCACCATTTCCCTTTCAGCTCATATTGTGGTGGATGATTTGCTGGCTTGGCCCAGTGTATTGGAGCGCTTGCGGGAAACCCTGGTCAAGCGCTTCGATATCGACCACATCACCCTTCAGCCGGAACCTTTAATTAAGCCTGAAGTTAAGGTGGTCGACAAAGTCAGTGACTCTTAGATGAGGATTTACTCCTCACCCTCTGTTGGTGGTTGGCGACTCTCTGGGGTTGCAGGTACTTTGTTCTCTGATTTGTCAGCAACCGACTCCTCCGCTATCACCTCCTGAGGCTGACTAATTTGCTCCTGGGGAGCCTGGATGCCGATATGGTAGGCAGCAAATCCCGGTTGGACGACCTGGTTTAAAGCCATCCCAAGAATACGGCCGTTGTGTTTGGAGCGAATTTCCGTGCGCACATTGGTAATCGGGTTGGTAACTGTTCCCAGCAGGTCCCCTTTGCGTACAAACTCGCCTAGTTGTACCTCACTGAAAATAACCCCTCCGGTTGAAGTTCGCTGCCAAGTCGAGGTGTAGTAAACCGGCTCGGGATCGCCCCAGAGGCGGAATTTGCTCACCATGCCCAGTTGATTGAGCAGAGTGCGAATACCTTTGACGCTGTGACTTACGGATAGCTCATCGAGCACCATCGGTGCCCCTGCTTCCAGGGTGACAGTGGGAATACCGGCTTCCACGGCGGCGCGGCGCAAGGTGCCCTTGGCTCCGGCGCTGTGCAGTACCACGGTGGAGCCAAAACCCTGGGTCATTTTCACCACTTTGGGATTGGTTAAATCACCGCGTAACTGTGGGAGGTTGGTTCGATAAAAAGAGCCGGTATGTAAATCCACTACGGCGTTACAGTGGCTGATCACTTCGTGGAAAAATGAATTGGCAATTCGTGAGGCCGAGGAGCCATTGGGGTCGCCGGGGAAGTGCCGGTTCAGGTCGCGCCGGTCTGTCAGGTAGCGTGAGCCCCGGTGAAAACCCTGCAGATTGACAATGGGTACGCCGATCACAGCACCGCTCAAGTGATCGGCGTCCAGGTCGTACATAACCCGACGCACAGTTTCCACACCATTCAATTCGTCACCGTGGACTGCAGCGGTAAGGCAAAGCACCGGCCCAGGTTTGGCGCCATTAACTACCAGTACTGCGGTGGGGCTGTAGACTCCCTCGAAGTGCTGGCTAGGGGACCAGGCCAGGCGTGTGGAGGTTGCTGGGGGAACCTCAGAACCCAGCAAGCGCAGCGGCTTGGCGGATTCGCCTGGGACCAGGGAAATGGTGCCGGGCTCTGGCAGGTCAGCTTTTGGTTTGATGACTTCGGCTTCTTTGGCAGGTACCGGCGCTGTTTCTGCCTTTGCGGCAGGTTGTTGAGGCTCCAGTTCATGAATGGGCTGGTCAAGTTGCAGGTTTTCCGCCTTTGGCAATGATACTTCTTCGGAGCTCTCACTCGCTACCTCAGTATCTTTCACGGTGGAGTCGGTTTTTGTCGGAGGCCCCAGTTCGGTAATTACAGGTTGGTCCAATTGTAAATTGGCGGCTTGGGGCATCTCTTCGGCTTGTGCATCAGCGCTGTCATCTGCACTTAGGGCCTGGGTGGATGAAAGCAATAGAGCCAGGCTTAACAGGTGGCGGGTCCTTATGGGGGATAGGCGCGGGGTCATTCGGCACTCCGGTCAACTTCGTATATCTGGGCGTGCCGGAGAGCCTTGTGTCCGGCACAGATTGGGACTTTGGAGCGCCAGTATAGTCAATACGTTCCCGAGGAATGTGATACGCGCCGAATTACGCGTATCCGTAGGTGCGCTCGATCGCTTTGCGGCTGGTTCGCCAAAAGCGAATTCCCAACAGAATTGAAGCTGCTCCCAAGCCAATGCAGACTCCGGTCCAGTAGCCGTACACGCCCCAGAAATTTTCCCCCAGCCAATAGGCGCTAGAAAGCCCCACCAGCCAATAGGAAAAGAGTTGTATAAACATTGGGGCGCTGGTGTCTTTGTATCCGCGGAGGGCGCCCCAGGTCATTGCCTGGGTGACATCCACCAACTGGAATGCGGCACATAGCAGTAGCAGGTTGGTTGCCACTGCAATAATTTCTTCGTTGCTGGTGTAGGCCTGAACAAACAGGGTGCGCAGGATAATCAAAAGTACACCAGTGCCCAGTGCATAGATCAGCCCGGTACTGATACCCACCTTGCCGCAAAAGCGGGCACGCTTTGGCCGTCCCTGACCGAGTAGGTGCGCGGTGCGGATACTCAGAGCTTGGGCCAGGGCCAGAGCAACCAGGTAAAAAATTGAACCTACATTCATACTAATTTGATGTGCAGCGACAATTGCAGCGCCATAGGGGGCAAGCAAAATAGTAAGACTGGCAAAAAAAGTGACTTCACTAGCTGCACCCACACAAATTGGCAGGCCAACTGCGAGTAAGTGGCGCAGGGTTGGCCAGTGGGGGCGAGGCGGCAGCAGCTTGAGTTTAAGTTTGTGATAAACCGGATCGGTATTTGCGTGCCAGAAGAGCGCCAGTGCTATCAAGCAGCTGACCGCTGCTGTAGCCCATCCGCATCCCGCTCCTCCCATTGCCGGTATGGGGCCGGCACCAAAGACCAAAAGAATATCCAGGGGAATATTTAAAATTGCGGCAGTGATATAGATGCGCATCACCGGGCGCACCTGCCCCATACCTTCACAATAACCGCGTAACGCTGTGCCGAGTGCAAAAGGCAGGGTGCCGACGGTCAGGGCCAGTACATAGCCCTCCATCACCTTGCGAACTGGCTCTTCCGTGTCTATCCAGTGACTCCAGATAGGAACCGCAAGCAGGGCGGAAAACACCAGAATGCCACCGATCAGTGCGATCCACAGCGCCTGGTGCAATTGCCTGGCGCAGCCGGCTTCATCGCGACCACCGCGCAAGTGTGCAACGACAGGGGAGATAGCGGCGAGCAGGCCAATTAATGTCACTGCACAAACGGCCCAAATACTGGCACCGAGTGCAAGTCCAGCGAGGCTCACTTCACCGGCGCGCCCAGCCACCAGGGTGTCGACAACCCCCATGCTCACCACTGCCAGGTTGCTGACCACCAGAGGGCCTCCCAAAGTGGTCAGGTGCGACAATTCAGTTTTAGTGGCATTCCGGTAAAGCTTGAACAAAGAAAAACCTGAGCTTTTGTTACTGATCTCGATAAGGGGTTCTGGGGTCTGGGCTAATTTTGACAAAAAATTAATCCTGCGAGGGAGTATTAACAGGCCCTGACCTTTGCAATGCTGCTGAAAACGGACGGTGGGCCAAAGTTCGGAAAGGCCTTCAGCCTGCTTGGGAGCTGGTGAGGCGATACTGCAAAAAGGCCCGACATTCTACGGTACAAATGGCGCCTGCGCCCAGAGTTGATTAAGGACTTTCCTCAAGTAGTTTGGCCACCATTTCCGGTTTATTGATGATGCAATCGTGGTTAATTTCCACTTCCCGATACAACCATCCAGGTATCTGCTTTGCTCTGTGGCTACTGTAGATAGCCGGTGGGTACTCGGGTTGGGTACAGTGAATAAAAGTACATGGAGGCCCCTGCTCCGGTGAGCGCTGTAAGTGGATGGGGTCCAACAGGGTTTTGATAGGGTGTGGAGTCATACGGCGCTTCAGCCAATGGATGTCGTTGGGCTGGGTAATCCCCAGTGCTTCTGGTGGCGGGGGTAGAATACACAGAGTGCCATTGATATTTTGGGCCTGTTTGAGCCGCTGCTCTTCAATACCGCTGGGGAGCTGACTGCTGAATGGTCGTCCGGATTCGGGAACAGCCCCATCCAGATAAATAAGTCGGTGTATCCGCTCAGGAAGGGCATCGGCAGCGCCGGTGGCGGCCATTCCCCCAAAGCTATGCCCTACGAGGGTTACCTGCTGCAACTCCTCCCACAGGATCATATTGATCAGGTCCTCAATAAAGGTATCCAGGCCGATGGAGGGAGAGAGTAAATGTTTGCGCTCCCCCAGGCCGCTGTGCGTGGGAGTAAATACCCGGTGTCCATTACCTCTCAGGATATGGGCGACCCTGCTCCAGCACCAGCCTCCGTGAAATAACCCGTGGACCAGCACGTAAATTTTTCCCACCTGATCACTCTCAAGTTACTTGAATCCTGCAAGCATAGATGTGCTTTTCACATGGCTGGAGTGCAGGCAGTGTAAGAGTTGGCGGTATCACTCGACTAAAGTGAACAAAGACACTGATGAGAGATTGAGCTAGATGAGTGGAGTTATGAATAGCCTGAGCCACTGGTACAACTGCTTTGTACACTATGTGCACAAAATAGACTGGCTGGGGCCATTGTTGCTGCGGATTTATTTGGCACCGATTTTCATCCTGGCCGGTATGAACAAGATGAATAACATTGGAGATGTTGCCGCCTGGTTTGGCAATCCTGATTGGGGGTTGGGGCTTCCGGCGCCTATGTTGATGGCGTGGATTGCGGCCCTGGTAGAGTTTTTTGGCGGTATTGCCATTTTGCTGGGGGTGGCGACTCGGTTGGTAGCGATTCCCTTAATGTTTGTGATGGCAGTAGCAGCATTTACGGCCCACTGGGAGAATGGTTGGTCGGCCCTGCCGGATAAAACCCTGAGCGTACCTTGGGAGTGGCGCAAGGACCTGATTGATGAAGCCTCGGTACGCAAAGAAAAAATTGTCGATCTGCTTAAGGAGCACGGTAACTATGAATGGCTGGTGGAAACCGGGGGAGTGACCATCCTGAAGAATGGTATTGAGTTTGCGGCAACCTACTTCATTATGCTGTTAGCACTGTTGTGTAGTGGTGCGGGGCGGTTTTTTAGTGTGGATTACTGGCTGTGCCGTCACTATAGCGGGCAGGGTACCACCTAGAGATGTTATACTCGCCGATTATTTGAACATTTGAGCGAGTATTTCACTTGATAGGAAAGTTGTTCCGCCGATCCTCCTCCAAAGAGGATAAGGGCTCCCGCCGGGGAGAAGACAGCTCCGGACGCCGAAAAGAAGGGCAAAAGCCGTCTGACAAGGCTGCCAAGGGGCGTACAAAATCCGCACAGACGGAGGGGAAGTCGCGCAGAGGCGGTAGCAGAGGCGCTCAAAAAGGGCGCCAACGCAGCAGAAAGCCAAAGGCACCCGTGGTTGCCCCTTGGTCCCTGGATGAATTCCAGGTTCCGGAGCAAGAGGGCAAGGTTCGCTTCCACGACCTTGGACTGCCGAATGAGTTGATGCGCGCTATCTACGACCTGGGTTTCCAGTATTGCTCGCCTATCCAGGGCCGATCCCTTCCCCACACCCTGAATGGCCATGACCTGGTGGGTAAGGCGCAAACCGGTACCGGTAAGACCGCAGCCTTCCTGATCACCGTGATCGATGATCTGCTAAAGCACCCGTTTGAAGGTGAGCGCTATGCCGGAGAAGCTCGCGCACTCATTATTGCTCCTACTCGCGAACTCGTGATGCAGATTGCCGATGATGCCAAGGGGTTGTGTAAACATACGGACCTTGAAATCCATACCTTGGTTGGCGGTATGGATTACGACAAGCAGCAGAGAAACCTGAATGAGCGACTGGTGGATATCCTGGTTGCAACGCCGGGCCGCCTGCTGGACTTTGTCGGTAATCGGGATTGCTACCTGGATCAGGTGGAAGTCCTGGTGATTGATGAAGCGGATCGCATGTTGGATATGGGCTTTATTCCCCAGGTGCGTCGTATTGTTCGCCAGACCCCGCGCAAAACCCACCGTCAAACCATGTTTTTCTCCGCGACATTCACCCCTGAAGTCGATGATCTGGTGGAGCAGTGGACGGATGATCCAGTGGTTGTTGAGATTGAGCCTGAGAGGGTCGCCACGGATACCGTAGAACAGCATGTTTACCTTTCTGCCAGCGAAGAAAAGTACACCTTGCTTTACAACATTGTGCAGCGAGAGGAGGTAGACAGCCTCATTGTGTTTGCCAACCGCCGAGACCAGTGCCGCCGCTTGCACGAGCAGCTTCTGGCCCACGGCATTTCTGCGGGCCTGCTCTCAGGTGAGGTGGCTCAAAACAAGCGGGTTCGGACCCTGGATGACTTTAAATCTGGCAAAACCAAGGTGCTGGTGGCTACGGATGTCGCCGGGCGCGGTATCCATATTGATGGTATCAGCCATGTGGTGAATTTCACCTTGCCTGAAGAGCCGGAGGACTACGTTCATCGCATTGGTCGAACTGGCCGAGCAGGTAAAACGGGCACCTCTATCAGTTTCGCCTGTGAAGATGATGCCATGCGCCTGGAGCCTATTGAGCAGCTGCTCGGTGGTAAGCTCAAGTGTGAAGTTCCGCCCGAAGAGCTATTGGTAGAGCCTCCTAAAGTAAAGGTCCAGCGCAGTCACGGTGATCGTGACGGACGACGCGGTGGCCCTGGTGGTAACCGTCGCTCCCGCAGACATTAAGTTTGGGGATAAAGGGACTTACGGTTTTACGGTTATACACTATGAGCAGTATTGGGTACCGTCGAGACATCGATGGGTTGCGCGCATTAGCAGTTCTTCCTGTTGTTTTGGCCCATGCAGGGTTACCGGGTTTCTCCGGTGGCTTTGTTGGGGTCGATATCTTTTTTGTTATTTCCGGTTACCTGATTACCAGTATCCTGGTGAAGGAAATCGGCGAAGACCGTTTCTCCCTGGCTAATTTTTACGAGCGTCGCGCTCGCCGTATCCTGCCCGCATTATTTTTTGTGCTGGCGGCCACGATTGCCGCGAGCTGGTTTGTATTGCCGCCAGAACCGTTTAAAGAGCTTGGGCAGTCGGTACTGGCAACACTCCTGTTTGTATCAAATTTCTGGTTTTGGCAGAGCACTGAAGATTATTTTGGCGCGGGGGCAGATTGGCAGCCGCTGTTGCACACTTGGTCACTGTCAGTTGAAGAGCAGTTTTATCTGTTTTTCCCATTATTGCTGTGTTTGCTGGCTTCTCGCAGCCGGCGCTCTAAATTGCTGGTTGTGGCGGGGCTATCAATACTCTCTCTCGGCTACTCAATTTGGGCAACCAATGCCCTGCCTTTTGCCAATTATTTCCTGACCCCTTCTCGAATTTGGGAGTTGGGGCTCGGGGCTCTACTGGCCCTGGGGGCCTTCCCACAGGTGCGTAAAGCCTGGCTGCTGGAGCTGGTGGCGGCTGCCGGAATCGCGATGATTCTCTGCAGTGTCTTTGTTTACGATTCCTCCACGCCCTTTCCTGGAATCGCCGCTTTGTTGCCCTGTATTGGAGCTGCCGCGCTTATATGGACAGGAGGGTGTCGGCAAACGGTTGTTGCTCGGCTGCTGCAATTACGGATTCTAGTGGCGGTAGGACTAATTTCCTATTCCCTGTATTTATGGCATTGGCCAATTCTGGTTTTGCTCCGGCTTCTTAACGGGGCAGCAGAACTTCCCCTGATACTGGCGTTGGCTGCGATTGTTTTATCTCTCATTTTAGCCTGGCTCAGTTGGCGGTTTGTAGAAGCCCCGTTTCGCCGTACCCCCGCGAAGGGGCTTTCCCGTCGGGGCCTGGCTTTGTCACTGGGAGCTGTAGGAACACTTATCATGAGTGTTTCCCTGGTTATCAATATAAAAAAAGGAGTGCCCTCAAGGCTGCCGGAGCCGGTATATTCAGCTTATGAGAGCGCTAGATCACGCACACCCGAAGAGCGCCGCTGTATGAAGCTTGCACCCTCCGAGGGGCTTTGTGAGGTGGGGGCACCCGACGACGACTCCCAGGTAGACTATCTACTCTGGGGAGATTCCCATGCGGGTGCTTTTATTCCAGGGTTTGAGCGTTGGCTTGAGGCTGAGGGGTACAGTGGAATTGTAGCTGCAAAGTCTGCTTGTGCGCCGCTTCTGGATGTAATTCGTTTGGAAATGGGTGCATCCCATGGGTGTGACCGCTTTAATGAAGATGTCATGGGGATGCTGGAGCGTCGCTCTGATATAGGCACAGTTGTTTTGGTGGCTCGCTGGGCCCTATTAGCCGAGGGCACTCGATCTCCTGGAGAAGGCGGGCCGTCGGCAGTTTTGGGATTGGCGGGAGATAAAGATGGCCCTCAGATAAATGGAGTCCAATCCAGTCGAAACTATGAGTTATTTGATTATGGACTTCGGCAAACTATCGCCAGAATTCGTGCTTCGGGCCGCAGCGTGGTGATTATTGAGGGGATTCCAGAGATTTCTTTTTCCGTACCATTGGCTATTGCTAGCGCGGAGTTTATTGGGGCTCGGGTACAAGCGGCGCCGACACTAGAACAAGTGGTGGAGCGTAACAGTCGGGTAAGGGCGACTTTTGAGGCCTTGTCGGAGGAGTTTGAAATACAGCGAGGTAGTCTTGTGCCGGAGCTTTGCCCTTCAGAATGCCAAATACAGGTGGAGGGGCGGTCGCTGTATCGCGACGATGATCATCTAAGCACTTTTGGTTCAGAGATGCTGGTACCAGGCTTGATGAATCGACTATTAATGGCGAGCTCGAATATAAGGCCAGGTGGTTAGCTGATACCACTACTCAAAATAGTAGGAATCGAAGTCTCCCCTCTCTTACACACCAGCTTCCCTCCACTTGTGACTATGAGCCACTGCCCAGAATTGGACAGCAGTGGCTTTTATCCACTTTTCTGTTCAATCTTTCTGTGCTTTGTTAGCGTTAAAGTTGTGACAAATGTACCACTAATGGCTTATATTTCTTTCTAATGTCCATTTCTGTCCTAAAATTAAACGGATTTAGCCAGTTGCATGAGTCAAGACTCTGCAGGTTGAAGTTGCTCCTATAGTATGGGGCTAGCTTGCATTCTGACATCCATTACTCAATAAGAATTAAAGTAAATACTCGGATGCGCACCCTCTACTTACATATCGGTTTCCATAAAACCGGCTCCAGCTCTCTCCAGTTGGCAATGAAGGAGCAGACACAAGCCCTGAATAAGGCGGGCTTTGAATTCCTTTCCCTTGGAAAAAAAGGAAACTCCTCTGGGTGTATTGAAGTTTTGCGGGAGAAAGGGCGGGTCCGTTTTAAGCTCAATTCCCGGCTCGATGAGCTACTTGCAGCTAGCCGCGGTAAGCAAACCATTGTATCGGCGGAGCACCTTTGCTTTTTGCATCAACGCGAGAGTATTGAGCTGGTTCAGCAGGTGTGTGCCAAGTACTTTGATAACGTTAAGGTGATTGTTTATCTGCGCAGGCAGGATTTACAGGCAATATCTTTTAAAAAACAAGGAGCTCGTGGGGCCGCTTCCAATCGAAGCTCCTCTAGTAAGTTGCTTGGCCATAGTGAGGGGGCTTTTCCCACTCTCAATAAAGATATTGAGATTTACTACGATTATTTTAGCAAGTTGAAGCTATGGGAGACTGTATTTGGGACTGATTCCCTCCAGGTGAGGCTTTTCAGCCGGGAAGCCCTACACGGTGGTGATATTGTGAGTGACTTCCTCGCTTTGCTTGATGGGGATATGGAGATTTCTGCTCGCCGGGTGAATGAGGGAGTAGGCAGAAAGGAGTTCCTACTGACCCACAAATTACTGGAGCTGGGGGTGGCGGAGTCTGAATTGATTAAGCTGAAGCCAATGATGCTGGAGGATGACTCTCAGTTGCTGCCATCAAGGAGTGATGCCAGGCAATTCTTTATGAGGTTCAAGCAATCTAATCATTTGTTAAATAATACTTTTCTTAATAACGATTCCGGCCTGGCATTCGATACTGATTTTTCTGGCTATCCTGAGCAGGGAAATGATTGGATAACGGTTCGGGATCTGTCTGGGTGGACTCCTGAAATTCTTTCTGCAGGTATTCAGAGGCCAGAGGGATTGCGTGATGCATTGTTGGCAGACAAACTCCAGCAGATGGTAAGGAAAAAATTTTCAGGTGAAGTGCTCACCCAGGAACTCGAGGATTTGGCAAATTGCCTGTCGGCTAGCGCTTATGTTGCCAAGGATCAGCAGCCCTGGTATCGCGCACTGAAAAAGAAGAAAACATCGGGAAGATAGTGTCGAAATAAAAAGCCCTCTGTACGAGAGGGCTTTTTATTTTGCTGGTAAGGTTATTGAAGTACCGGAGTTTGAGTTCCCGGATCTCCCTCGATACGCAATCTTTCAATCCACAGAGCCGTACCGCCAGCTACTGCCGCAGGCATAATAAAGATATTTAAAATCGGCACCATTTTGGCAAGCATCACGGTCCCGCCAAATGTAAGGCTGGTGAGCTTACGGCGGCGCAGTACCGTTTTTAATTCATCAAATGGCCGTTGGTGGTTATCCAGTGGGTAGTCAACGTATTGAATAGCCATACACCAAGCGCCCCAAACTGCGGTGAGCACTGCGGGGATAATAATGGTCCAGCTGGTGATGGTGGCAATAATAAATACGATCAAACCCCAAAATATAAAGTAACCCAGCTTACGCAATTCCCGGCCAAGGGTACGCCATACCATTTGCATTATCGGCTCGGCAGGAGGAGCTTTACCGGTTAGTAGCTCCTCCACTTTCTCAGCAAGCAAACCGTTAAAGGGAGCTGCAATAATGTTGGTGATAACGCTAAATAAATAGCCGTAGGCAAGGAAAAATAGAAAAAGCACTATTAGTGCAATAATCCAGGCCAGCCAGCGAAAAACACTGGCGGTCCAGGCAGCGCCCTTGGCCATAATGGCTTCCCACCAGGACATGTTTTCCGTATTTACCGGCGTGTGGGAGAGCAAGCTGCCGATATAGTCGCTAAGTCCTCCCAGCTGAGAAATCATAATTCCGGTGATAATAATAAACAGCACCAGATTTATCAGTAGCGGCACCAGGATAAAAGGGCGCAACTCTCGCCGGGTAATCAAGTGGATACCGCGCACCAATGCGTCGATACCGTGAACGGGATTTGAAGTCATACTCTCACCTTTCGCTGGTACGATGCCTAAACTTCCAGAGTTCTCAGTTGGCACCAGCGGCTTTTAAAATCTCGCTATATTCTGCGCCCTGGCGGTGTTCAGCAATACGTGCCAGCAGGGTTTTTCCATCGGGGCCGGGGCTGTTTAGATCCAGGCCTTCAGCGAGAAACAGCTTAACAAATGTGGCAAAGCTCTCTGCTTTCATGCTTCGGTAGGCGCGCTCGAGCAGATGAAAATCCCGGTTTACGCCTGCGGGGGCTTCACCAATCAAGAATCCAGCAATACGCTCCTCGTCAAAAACTTCTCCGAGTACTTTCTGTTTGTCTTTTTTCAGGCTCAAAACTATATCCTTGCTACATAAATAGGGGGCGGGCGAAGCCCGACCCAGGTCTTGAAATGTTGAGGGTTAAAGTAGTGCGTCCAATTTTTGCTTGAGGATTTTATTAATCATCTGCGGGTTTGCCTGCCCTTTGGACGCTTTCATAATTTGCCCGACGAAATACCCCATCATTTTGGGGCGTTTTGATTCATCGGCCTTGCGGTAGTTTTCCACTTGAGCATCGCTTGCAGCGATCACCTCATCCACCATTTTTTCGATAGCGCCGGTATCGGAAACCTGTTTCAGGCCACGCTTTTCGATGACTTCGTCGGCACTGCCCTCGCCGTCGGCAATAGCCTCGAATACCTGTTTGGCGATTTTGCTGGAAATGGTGTTGTCTTTGATGCGCGCGATTAGTCCAGCCAGCTGGTCGGCAGAAACCGGGGATTGTGAAATGGTTAGTTCACGACGGTTGAGCAGCGCTGCCAGTTCACCGTTAATCCAGTTGGCGGCAAGCTTGGATTCGCCACAGGATTTGCTCACAGTTTCAAAATAGTCTGCACTGGCACGCTCCTGTGTCAGCTGGTCTGCATCATAAGCAGATAGCTGGTATTCCGCTTGGAAGCGGGCTGCTTTTGCATCAGGCAGTTCTGGCAGGATGTTGCGCAGTTGCTCGACATATTCATCAGTGAGTACAACTGGCAGAAGGTCCGGGCAGGGGAAGTAGCGGTAATCATTGGCCACTTCTTTGCTGCGCATAGAGCGGGTTTCATTTTTGTCCGCGTCGTAGAGGCGGGTTTCCTGGGTAATGGTGCCGCCGTCTTCCAGGATGTCGATCTGACGTTCAGCTTCGACTTTAATTGCGCGCTCGACAAAACGGAAAGAATTGATGTTTTTTAATTCTGTGCGGGTGCCGAGTTTTTCTTCGCCTTTCAAACGCACGGATACATTGGCATCACAGCGCAGTGAGCCCTGGGACATATCACCATCGGAAATGCCCAGGTAGGTTACGATACTGTGAATTTTTTTCAGGTAAGCCACAGCCTCGGCGGCACTGCGCATATCCGGTTCAGAGACAATCTCAATCAGTGGCGTACCTGCGCGGTTCAGGTCGATACCGGACATTCCGTGGAAATCTTCATGCAGGGATTTACCGGCATCTTCCTCCAGGTGAGCGTGATGCAAACGCACTTTCTTACTGCTGCCATCTTCCAGGTGAATTTCCACTTCACCTGGGCCGACAATCGGCTGTTCCAATTGAGTGGTTTGATAGCCCTTGGGCAAGTCGGGATAGAAGTAATTCTTGCGTTCAAAAACAGAGCGCTTGCCGATCTCTGCGTTCATCGCCAGGCCGAACATTACTGCAAAACGAAATGCTTCCTCATTCGGTACCGGCAGTGTGCCCGGCATAGCCAGGTCCACGGCGCAAGCCTGGGTATTCGGCTCGGCGCCAAAGCGGATGCTAGCGCCGGAAAAGAGTTTTGACTGGGTGGAGAGCTGGACGTGAATTTCCAACCCGATAACGATTTCCCATTCCACAATTTATCTCCTTATACGGCGCTGGCTTTGTGCCAGTCGGTTACCTGTTGGTATTGGTGGGCGATGTTGAGCATGCGCGCCTCTTCCAGGTAATTGCCGGTTATTTGCAGGCCCACCGGCATATTGTCCACCAGGCCACAGGGTGCAGACATGCCCGGTAGTCCGGCTAGGTTGGTGGCGATGGTGTAGATATCCTCCAGGTACATAGCTACCGGGTCAGCGCTCTTTGCGCCAAGCTCGAAAGCGGGGGAGGGGGTCGTGGGGCCCATAATCACATCCACTTTTTCGAATGCTTCGACAAAGTCCTGCTTGATCAGGCGTCGGGCCTGTTGGGCTTTGTTGTAATAAGCATCGTAATAACCGGCGGACAGGGCGTAGGTGCCTACCAGGATTCGACGCTGCACTTCTTCGCCGAAGCCTTCACCACGGGAGCGCATATAGAGATCGCGCAGGTCTTTGGGCTCTTCACAGCGGTAGCCATAGCGAACCCCATCGAATCGAGACAGGTTGGCAGAGGCTTCAGCGGGGGCGATCACATAGTAAGCAGGTATCGCTAACTCGGTATGTGGCAGGCTGATATCGACCAGTTGCGCCCCCAGCTTTTCAAACGCTCTCAAAGCCTCTTGAACCCGACTTGCGGTTTCAGGGTTAAGGCCTTCCCCAAAGTACTCTCGGGGTACTCCGATCCGCAGCCCGGTGATCGGGTTATTCAGTTCGGCGGTAAAGTCAGTGGGCTGCTGCTTCAGACTGGTGGAATCTTTCGGGTCGTGGCTGGCCATGGCGGAGAGCAAATAAGCAGCGTCTTCCGCATTGCGGGCTATAGGGCCGGCCTGATCCAGGCTGGAGGCGTAGGCAACGATACCGTAACGGGAAATGCGCCCATAGGTGGGCTTCAGCCCGGTGGTATTTGTCAACGCTGCCGGCTGGCGGATAGAGCCGCCGGTATCGGTAGCTGTGGCGCCGGGTATCAGTTGTGCAGCAACTGCCGCAGCTGAGCCACCGGAGGAACCGCCGGGCACACAGCGGGTATTCCAAGGGTTTTTTACTGGGCCGTAAAAGCTGCTTTCGTTGGATGAGCCCATGGCGAATTCATCCATATTGGTCTTGCCCAGGGAGACGGTGCCGGCAGCGTTGAGGTTATCTACCACTGTGGCATCGTAGGGAGGGATAAAATTATCCAGCATTTTTGAGGCACAGCTGGTGCGCACGCCGTTAGTGCAAATAATATCTTTGTGGGCAATAGGCACACCGCACAGTGCTGGTGCCTCCCCGTTGGCCAGGCGTTGGTCGGCGGCCGCGGCTTGCGCTAGGGCGCTCTCTTCAGTGACGGTAATAAAGCTGTTGTAGTTGCTGTCCAGTTGCTGGATGCGGCCGAGTAAATGGTGGGTTAGTTCTGTACTTGAGAACTCTTTGCTCCGCAATCCACGGATGATCTCGGCGATAGTAAGCTGATGCATGTTATTCCCTTAAAGGCTCTTGACGGGCTGAGGGCTGAGTTTTTAGGTGAACTTCGTCAGTGTTGGGCCGGCTAATCAATCACTTTGGGAACCAGGTAGAGGCCTTCTTCGGTTTGGGGAGCCAGCTTTAGGAAGTCTTCTCGATTGTCAGTCTCTGTCACTGCGTCGGTACGCAGCTTTTGGACTTCGTCCAGTGGGTGCGCCATCGGGGCGATACCATCGGTATTGGTGGATTGCAGCTGGTCGACCAGTTGCAATACATCGCCGAGACGGTTGCTGACTTCTTCGATGGTTTCTTTGGATATGGCGATTCGGGCCAGTTCCGCAAGTTTTTCTACAGTTTGCGTATCCACTGTCATGGTGATGGACTCCTCCAGCTTGAGTTGCGAGTCGAAAGCTGCCCGTATGATATGTGGCGGACAGAACCGGCAAATTTAGCACAATGAGGGTATATTCTCACCGGCTCCGGCAGTAATGGATAGTGGGCCTCAAATGACCTCCCTTCAGCCTTGCCCTGATGCTTAGCGGTTGTTAGAGTTTGCCGAATCCTGCCGAGTGATGAGAGACTCCGGTATTTTGCGTAGAATCCGATTCGAAATGCGGCTCGGAACTCAGAATTATTTTTGCGGACTAATTAGGATTTGTATCCATAAAAGAAGCCGCGCCCGCAGTGCCCGACCTGGGGGCTGATAATTAGTACAAGGTAATCGAATTCCATGTTTAAACGTTTGCGGGGTATGTTTTCCAGTGATCTCTCCATCGACCTGGGAACTGCCAACACGCTGATTTACGTTCGCGATCGCGGCGTAGTACTCGACGAACCCTCAGTCGTCGCAATCCGTCACTACAATGGCCAGAAAATCGTTGAGGCTGTCGGAGTAGAAGCCAAACGCATGCTCGGCCGGACTCCTGGCAATATTACCGCTATTCGCCCGCTGAAGGACGGTGTTATCGCCGACTTCCAAGTGACCGAGAAAATGTTGCAGCACTTTATCAAGAAAGTGCACGAAAATAGCTGGATGCGCCCGAGTCCGAGAGTGCTGGTTTGTGTTCCCTGCCAGTCCACAGAAGTGGAGCGCCGTGCCATTCGCGAGTCGGCCCTGGGTGCAGGCGCTCGCGAAGTGTCACTGATTGAAGAGCCCATGGCTGCTGCCATAGGCGCAGGCTTGAATGTCGAGGAAGCGAGCGGCTCCATGGTGGTGGATATCGGTGGGGGCACCACTGAGATCGCCATTATCTCCCTGAATGGTGTGGTTTATTCCGATTCAGTGCGTATCGGTGGTGACCGTTTTGATGAAGCTATCGTCAACTATGTGCGTCGCAACTACGGCAGCGTGATTGGTGATGCAACTGCTGAACGGATCAAAGAGGAAATCGGCTGTGCTTATGCAGGCAGTGAAGTTCGTGAAATCGACGTGCGCGGACGCAACCTGGCCGAGGGTGTACCTCGCAGCTTTACCTTGAACTCCGATGAAATTCTTGAGGCCCTGCAAGAGCCTCTGACAGGTATTGTTCAGGCTGTAAAAAGTGCGCTGGAACAATCTCCCCCCGAACTGGCTTCCGATATCGCTGAGCGCGGTATGGTGCTGACTGGTGGTGGTGCTCTGTTACGCGATCTGGACCGCCTGTTGATGGAAGAATCGGGCTTACCAGTGATTGTTGCTGATGACCCTCTGACCTGTGTGGCTCGGGGCGGCGGCAAAGCACTGGATATGCTGGATCGCAGCCGCCTCTACCTGATGTCTAATTAGACGGTATTGTATAAACGAGTAGGGGGCCTGGGGTTGATCCGTAAGCTCCCTTAATAAAAACAGTGCAAGCAGTCTTTGTGACTTGTAATGCTCTCACCATCTTTGACTGACCTGCTAAGAGGGGATTGCCTGTGAAACCGCTATTTACCCGCGGTCCCTCTGCCGAATACCGCCTGGGCTTTCTCGCCATACTCGCCATCTCGCTGATTGTTTCCGATCATTACACCAATTGGTTCCAGCCTGTGCGCGAACGTTTATCCGGGATTATTGCCCCACTTTACTGGGTTACGGGTGCTCCTGAGCGCGTTGGCGACTGGGCAGATGAACAGTTTCGCTCCCGTGAGGAGTTGCAAGAGGAGAACAGTCGTCTCAAGCGCCAGGTGCTGCTACTGGAGCAGCGCAGCCAGCTATTGGCTGCCGTCAAAGCGGAGAATACCCAGCTTAAAGAGCTGATGAACTCGGCAGAAATGGTTGACGACCGGGTACTGGTGGCGCAGGTGATAGGCGTTACCCCCGATCCATTGGAGCATGTGCTACTGATCGACAAGGGCCGCGATGACGGCATTGATATCGGCACGCCGGTAATGGATGCCAGTGGATTGCTGGGGCAGGTCATTGAAGCTGGTGATTCCTATAGCCGTATCCTGCTGATTACTGATTCCAGCCACGCTATTCCCGTCCAGGTTCTGCGCAACAGTATGCGCACCGTCGCTGAGGGCACTGGTGACCTGTATCGCCTGAAGTTACGCCATCTAGCCAATACCAGCGATATTCGCGAGGGCGATTTGCTGCTGAGTTCTGGGTTGGGTAGTCGCTTTCCCGCGGGTTATCCGGTTGGGGAGGTTATCTCGGTGCAGAGAGACCCGGGTAAACCTTTTGCGGAGGCTGAAGTGTTGCCAAGGGGGCGCATGAATCGCAGCCGTTTTGTATTGGCAGTTATCGGCAATGGAGGACATTCTGTTGCAAGCGAATAACCGCTGGTTTATCGCGGTCACTATTCTGCTGTCACTGCTTCTCGCGGTTATGCCCCTGCCACAGCAGTGGCTCTGGTTTCGGCCGGCATTTCCGGCTTTGCTGGTGATATTCTGGATTACCCGAATGCCCCAGACCCTGGGGGTGGGGTTCGCTTGGATGATCGGTATTGTCCAGGATTTAGCTACGGGAGCCAGCCTGGGAACCCACGCCCTCGCGCTGTCGGTCCTCGCCTATTTCAGCCTGCTCACTTACCAGCGCACCCGGGCATTTAACCCGGCCCAGCAACTGCTGTGGGTATTTGTTCTTGTTGGTATTCATCAGGTAGTGGGCAATTGGGTGCATGGTCTAGAAGGCAAATCGGTGCCCGGGCTGACTTTCCTATGGCCTGCCCTGACTACAGCCCTGCTCTGGCCTTGGGTGATCCCATGGCTTAGGAGCCTTTCCGGGCGTTTGCACGTTCGTTGACCGTCTCGTCGGCACTGTAAATCAGTGTAAAAAATCGATCACTTTTCGAACAGTACCGCTATAATCAGCCGCTGGCCCACAGGGAATATGTATTAGAGTGACAAAAAGCGCTTCAGACAGTCGACTTCTTCTAGCCTCGGGTTCGCCGCGCCGCGCCGAATTATTGGCTCAAATTGGGGTGTCTTTCTCCCAATTTTCCCCCGCAATTGTAGAACAGCAGCAACCTAATGAAAGCCCTCTTGAGTACATAGAACGCCTGGCTCACGACAAGGCCGTTGCTGGATTTCAAGCTGCTGGTGCTCCAGAAGGGTTCTGGTCCTTAGGGGCGGACACTGTGGTTATGGCGGGTGAGAGGCTGTTGGAAAAGCCCAAAGACTTCACTGACTTCGAATCCATGATGTTGGCTCTATCGGGAACTGAGCATTCAGTATTCACAGCAGTGTGCCTGCGCTCAAATGAGCGTCAGTTTAGCCGCATGGTGGAAACGCGGGTCAGATTCCGTCATTTATCCAAAATCCAGATAGAAAATTATTGGAAGACCGGAGAACCCGCCGACAAAGCGGGTGGTTACGGCATCCAGGGTTTTGGTGCCGCTTTGGTAGAAGGCTTTAGTGGCAGTTATAGCAATGTTGTTGGGCTTCCTTTGGAAGCCCTGGTCCCGATGCTGGAACATGCGGGGATTTCCTATTGGCAGGAGGGCCAATCTTGAGCGAAGAGCTGTTAATTAATGTCGCGCCGACCGAAACCCGGGTGGCTCTGGTAGAGAATGGTGTGCTTCAGGAGGTCTACCTGGAACGCAGTGCGCGGCGTGGGATTGTAGGTAATATTTATAAAGGAAAGGTTATTCGCGTACTGCCTGGGATGCAGGCGGCTTTTGTCGATATTGGTCTCGAGCGCGCGGGCTTTATCCACGCTTCGGATATTGCGCCTCTTGATGATGAGGGTATGGAGGCTCGGGATGCGGAAGTGGCAGACATCCGTGCCCTGGTCCGGGAAGGGCAGTCACTGGTCGTGCAGGTGGTAAAAGACCCGATTAGCAGTAAGGGAGCGCGCTTGACGACACACTTGTCAGTTTCTGCCCGCTACCTGGTATATATGCCGCAAACTCGCCATATCGGTATTTCCAATCGGATTGAAGACGAAAGCGAGCGGGAGCGATTGCGTAAGCTGGTTGAAGCAGCTTCCCTGCGTCTCGCGGAGGAGGGGTTATCCGCTGACGGTGGCTTTATTTTACGCACTGTTGCCGAGGGAGTGAGTGAGGAAGAGCTACTGCGTGATATCCCATTTCTCTACAAGCTGTGGGGGGAACTGGACGAGCGCATTAAAGAGCGCCCAGTGCCTTCGGTAATTTACGAGGACCTGCCACTGTTTATGCGCGCGTTGCGTGACCTCGCACGCCCTTATACCGAAAAGATTCGTATAGACTCCCGTGAGGCTCACGGCCGCGCAGCAGAATTTGCCGGCAAATATGCGCCGGAAATTGCCGGCCGGCTGGAGCATTACCCCGGTGAGAGGCCGCTGTTTGACTTATATGGTGTTGAAGAGGAAATAAGAAGGGCGCTGCATAACAAGGTAACCTTGAAGTCTGGTGGCTACCTGATCGTAGAGCAGACGGAGGCGATGAGTACAATTGATGTCAACACCGGTGCTTTTGTTGGCCATCGCAACCTTGAGGAGACTATCTTCAAAACCAATCTGGAGGCTGCTACCGCAATAGCCCGCCAGCTGCGGCTGAGGAACCTGGGGGGGATTATTATTATCGATTTCATCGATATGAAAGACCCCGAGCACCAGAGACAGGTCCTGCGCACCTTGGAAAAGACCTTGGAGCGGGATCATGCCAAGTCCAGCATTACAGGAGTCTCCGAACTTGGGCTGGTGGAAATGACTCGCAAGCGCACCAGGGAATCCCTGGGACAGATTTTATGTGAGCCCTGCCCTGTGTGTAGCGGGAGGGGAACATTAAAGAGTGCGGAGACAGTTTGCTTCGAGATTTTCCGCGAGATTATCCGCGAAGCGCGCTCTTATGACAGTGAAAAAATTATGGTGCTGGCCGGTCAGGTAGTGATAGATCTCTTGCTCGATGAAGAGTCGGCTAATGTCGCGGACCTTGAGGAATTTATCGGCCGGCCGATCCAGTTCCAGGTGGAGCCCATTTACAACCAGGAGCAGTATGACATTGTTCTTGTGTAATCCATTATTCACCCGCCCGCAGGTGCTCAGTGTCTGTTGTCAGCACTTGGCCGATGTCTGTTCGGTGGCGAGGGTATAGCGATGGTTGTAATACGCTGGATCGCAAGAAAATTCTGGTTGCTGTCGGTAAGTTTGGTGATTGCACTGGCAATCATCGTGCAAACGGGCCGGCTGCTTTCCCCGCAGGTAGAGAATTATCGCCCGCAGATTAGTCGATGGCTGACCGAGCAGCTCGGTGTTCCGGTGCAAATGGATCGCATATCCTTGCGCTGGGAGGCCCTTGAAGTTGCCTTACAGTTGGATGGGCTGCGCCTGGGTGAACACGGCGAGTTGCGCATGGGGCACGGGCTGTTCCAACTGGATCTGCTTTCCAGCCTCTGGAATCGGGAACTGGTCTGGAAGGACCTGCAGATGAACAAGTTTTCCGCAGGACTCAGTCGCGATGAAAATGGTCTCTGGCGCCTGGAGGGCTTCCCCGACGCTCCGCTAAAACTTGAAGGCGGCACTGCACCCAATCCAGAGGTGGCAGATCCGGCTCGTCTCTTCCAGTTGAGCCCCAAAATCCAGATTAGTGATGCGGCTATCACTGTTCGCCTTCCCGATGAGCAGTTGGCTGAAATTAATCTGCCGGAAATTCAGTTGGAAAATAGTGGAGATTTCCAGAGGTTGACCGCGAGGGCATTTATTTCTCGAGAGGGGGAAAATAGCCAAGTTGACGAAGAGACTTTAAGGGTTTTACTGGAGGGGCGTGGCAACCCAAAAGATAAAGAACACTTTTCCCTGCGCGGCTATATGCAGCTCAACGAGTTGCTGCTCGATGAAGATATTGTCAGTTTGCTTCATGAACTTACTCCATTGCCTGACCGATTCCACTGGAGGGGAAAGAAGTGGGCAGACGGTCGCCTGTGGCTTCACAGTGATGCCTTCAGCGGCTATCGCATAGTTGGACAGGTGGATCTGGCTCAGGTTGAAAGCCTGGCCGCTATGGAAAAGGCAGCCGATACTGAAATAGAGGAGCAGACACTGGCTCCGTTGCGCGCTTTTTCCGGAGATTTGTCCGGACGCTGGTTGCCGGGGGAGCACTGGCGATTGGCTTTGCAGGATATTCAAATTGATTGGCAGGACCTGCAGATGCCGCCACTGAACCTGCAGGTCAGCAGCGATCAAGAGGGTTTGGCCCTGATGGCCGATGTGGTCGATCTTGCAGGTTGGAGTGGTATCTTAAATCGCCTGTCACTGCTTGAGGGGGCTGCCGATGAGTGGTTGCGTGCGCTCAAGCCCAGCGGCCAGTTACACCGAGTGCGTCTGCGAGCAGGTGCTGACCAGCAGTTAGAGATCAGTGCAAACCTGAAAGATATTTCGGTTGAGGCGTTCCGGGGAGCCCCGGCTATTGACCAGCTGAGTGGATACCTGCGGGTTGAGGGCACTAACGGTCGGGTTGAACTCGATGGCACTCCCCTCGGTGCGCACTTTCCGAGCTTGTATAAAAACGCTTTCGGGTTTGAGCAGGCCAGCGGCACCATCGCCTGGAGTGTTAATAAGGAGTTGAACGAAGTCAGTGTCTTTTCGGGACCACTGATGCTGGACGGGGAACTTGGCCAGGTTGGTGGCCAGTTTATGCTGTCACTTCCTTTTTACGCTCAGACAAGGCCGGCAGATCTGGTCCTCTCCCTGTCATTGAAAGATACGGGAGTGGTTACCCAGGAAGAGCTGGTGCCATTTGTTGTCAGTGATGATTTGCGCAAGTGGTTGAAAACCGGTCTGGGCAAGGATAATCAGGGGCGAGTTGAGAGTGCGGCCTTTATCTATCGCGGCAGTAGTTATCGCAAAGATGGCAAGGATGAAGCCCTTAGACTTCTCGGCGCTCACGCCAAGCGCAGAACTATTCAGTTGGCGCTCGACTTTTCTAATGCGAGCTTGGACTACGCCAGTGACTGGCCCGGGGTCAGGAGCGTTGACGGTCGCTTGTTGCTGGATGATGACACTGTGCGGGTCAACGCTGACAGAGCCAAGCTTTGGAATATGGATGCGGGGAATATTCATGTTGCGGTAATTCCCCAGGCAGGCGGAGGTTCGCGCCTGGATGTGCAAACTGACGTGACTGGGCCCGCAGCCGATGGGCTGCGACTGTTGCGTGAATCACCTCTCAGGGATCACTTAGGCACGGCCTTTGATGATTGGACCCTTAACGGGCAGCTTGATGGCGCTGTGTCTTTGACTCTGCCATTGGGACAGGCATCGATAGAGCCTAAACAGCAGGTTGAACTCAACTTAAATCGTGCTGCTCTCGAACTGGAAGGTCTGCGCCTGAATACGACCGAGCTGAGAGGCTTGGTTAAATATGACACCAGGTCGGGTCTTGAGGGGACCCGGCTGGATGGCAAGTTGTGGGGACGGCCACTAACTGCGCGTATCCAGCACTTTGGTGAAGGGGATGCACGGGATACCCAGGTGGTTATCGATGGCAATGCGCTGGTTGAATCAGTACACGCTTGGAGTTCGCGCCCGGAGCTGCAATGGTTGGAAGGTGAGATGGATTACCAGGCTTTGGTTACCATCCCTGCAAAATCAAAGGAAGCGCCTTACGCCGCAGTGTTTGAACTCACTTCCAACCTCGCTGGTGTGGCTGTAAACCTGCCTGAGCCCCTAGGCAAGACTGCGGAAGTGGAAACCAACTTTGTATTGCGTGCGCCGATTGGAGAGCAGGGCAGCCTGTTCCATATGGACTACGGAGAGCATTTGCAGGGGCAGTTTTGGCTCATCAATGGAGAGTTGGATCGCGCTGCAATCGCGTTGAATGCTGAGGCAATTCTGCCCTCTAATCGAGAGTTAACAGTCACCGGGGATATTTCCAGTGTGGACCTTCCCCGTTGGAAGGCGCTGTTGGGTATTTATCAATCCTCTGAGCCGGTGAGCCCAAGCGAAGATAATGCCGCTGTTGATGCAGAAGAAAAGCCCGTAGAAGTCGCCGAGGTGGTGAGCGAGCCGATCCCGATACGACTGGATCTCAGTACCGATCGGTTGCAGTTGGGCTCTGTGGATATTGAGCATATCCATGTTACCGGTGAAGGAGTAGGGGCAAACTGGAAGCTGAAATTTGATAGTGAAAGGGTTGCGGGTGATCTAACTGGAGTGTTGGATGGCAGCGCTCCGCTGCGCTTTAAACTCGCTCACTTACGTCTTCCTCAGCCAGAGAAGCGGCCTGGGTTTGATGAAGAGGTGTTGTCTCTGGACCCCTTTATGGAGGAGGTGGTATCGGACCCATTGGCGGAGTTTGATTTTACCAGTTTGCCGCAGATCGATTTCAGTACTGAAAGCCTCCAGGTTGGTGAGGAGGCGCTGGGTCCCTGGTCGTTTAAGCTGAGGCCATCAGCAGATCGCCTGGTGGTGAGTGATATCCATGGCGCGGTAAGGGGGTTCCGTCTTGAGGGACAGGGCAAACACAGTGGTGAGGTAGGTGCAGAACTGGTGTGGATGAGGGATTCTGAGGGACAGCAATCCTCGCAGTTTATCGGTCGGTTGGTTGCTGATGATCTTGCAGATATCCAGCGGAAGATGGGCCATGAACCGTTGATTGAGAGCAAGTCTGCGAGCTTTGAAACTGCTTTGAAGTGGGCCGGACCTCCAACCCAGCTAAAAGGTAGTCTTCTCTCTGGAGAGCTCAAGATTGATATTCGCGACGGACGCTTCCTGCGTTCAACCGGCGCGACGGGCTCCACTGTATTGCGCCTACTGTCACTGTTTAATTTTGATACCTGGGCCCGGCGTTTGCGCCTGGATTTTACCGATCTCTACAAAAGTGGTATGGCCTTTGATCGGGTGCGTGGTGAAGTGGTCTTTGAAGGCGATGGCCAGCTCCTTATCGCAGTACCCATCCAGGTGGAGGGGCCCACCAGTGAGCTGCAGATGGCGGGAAGGGTTAATTTAATCCGCGAGGATCTGGATTTAACTTTGGTGGCTACTTTGCCAGTAGGCAACAACCTGGCTCTGGTTGCAGCCTTGGCCGGTGGTCTGCCTGCAGCTGCTGGTGTCTACCTGATCAGTAAGGCATTTAAAAAGCAGGTTAAAAAGGTCGCCAGTGTCAGTTACCGAATTAGTGGTGGCTGGGCAGACCCGCAAATGCGATTTGAGAAACTGTTTGATGGAGATGGCGCCAAACGTGAGGGCGCGGTTCTGGAGAATGAGGAGAATAAGACACAGGTTGGGGTCAGTTCTGAAGAGAAGTCCCCACCTGCAGCCTGAGTTTTAATATCCAGGGATAGCGTGCAATAGCCATCTAATCTTAGTGATGATCCCCTGTGAAAGGAGCACTGTAGATGGCGTTGTATTCATTATTTCCCTTCCTTCTTTTTACCGCCGTCACTCTTTCTGCGTGCTCTGAGGCAGATGACCACCAGCGCGACCAGACGATGACAGTCGCTCAAGCTGAGAAGCATATTGCCGAAGGGACAGACCTCGATCAGATACCGAAGTCGGTATGGAAGCAAATTTTACCGGAAGACCGCTATAAGGTACTTTGGAAAAAAGGCACTGAACGGGCTTTTAGTGGAAAGCTTCTGTACAACAAAGAGAAGGGGGTCTACGTCACTGCGGGCTGTCGTTTACCAGTTTTCAGCTCCGAGCAAAAATATGAATCGGGCACCGGTTGGCCAAGTTTTTGGGATGTTGCCTACCCACAAAATATTGTTTTAAAGGACGATTACAGCTGGGGATTGAAGCGAACGGAGGTGCTGTCGAAGTGCGGGGAGCACTTGGGGCATGTCTTTAAAGATGGTCCAGGGCCAACCGGGCTTCGCTATTGTCTCAATTCTCTTGCCCTGGATTTTGTACCCGCCCCAGGGGATAAGAATGCACCATAATTCCCTGTAGTCTGAGTGGGGGCGGGGCGCTGACTGCTAGTTTACACGACAGCGCCCTGAGACCTTATTCTGCTTCCTGAATAAAGAAGTCGCGAAGATAGCGGAATAGCTTACGCTGATTGGTTGGTGGCTTATTATTTTTGATTTCCCTGTGGGAATCCCTAATCAGTTGTCGCAGTTGCTGGTGGTCGACACCAGTGTATTGATTGAAGAATTCGCCTTGGGCACTGTTGCCCTCTTTCAGCAGCCGTTTGCGCCAATCCTCGGCCATTTTGTCGAATCGCAGGTGCTGTTGGTCTCGCTCTTTAAAGCGGTTTAATATCGCTTCAATGGCCTCTTGGTCGGCACTGCGCATCAGCTTGCCGATGTACTGCATTTGACGCCTGCGGGCCTCGTTGGATTTGATCCGGTGCAGGGTCTCGATCGCTTCCTGAAGGTCCTCGTCAATGGGGACTTCGGCCAGCTGGGCCTTGGAGAGTTCGGTCAGCTGCTTGCCGAGATCCTGCAGTTCATGCATTTCCTTTTTGACCTGAGTTTTACTTTTTGGCAGGTCGCCATCGTAATCGTCGTATTCGTACATCTTCAATTCGCTTTCGGTAGATAAGGGGGCTTAGGTAAAGTACCAGGTAGCCAAGCCCAGAAAAGACATAAAGCCCACTACATCGGTGACTGTAGTCAGGGCTACCCCGCCGGCCAGTGCGGGGTCTATATTCATGGCGCGTAATGCAACGGGTAATATGGCTCCGGCGAGTGCGGCGGTTAACAGGTTGATTATCATGGCAGCAACGATAATGACCGCAATCCATATATCGCCAAACCACATGGCGGTTATCAGTCCCATCACCAAAGCCCAGAGCAGGGCGTTGAGCGCTGCAGAGCCCAATTCACGGGAGAGCAGCCAACTCAAGTTGCTACGCCCTATCTGGCCCAAGGCCATACCGCGAATGACAACCGTCAGCGTCTGGCTGCCGGCCACGCCTCCCATACTGGCGACAATTGGCATCAGGACTGCCAGTGCTACCACTTTGTCCAGGGTATTCTGGAAGAGGCTGATTACCCAGGAGGCGAGAAGTGCTGTGAGCAGGTTTATACCCAGCCATACGGCCCGTCGCCGTGCGGTGCGTCTTACGGGGGCGAAGGTATCTTCCTCTTCATCGAGGCCAGCGAGGCTCATCAGTGAGTGATCCGCATCTTCGCGGATTACGTCTACCACATCATCAATGGTAATACGCCCTAGAAGACGATTGTCCTCATCGACTACGGGAGCGGTAATCCAGTCATACTTTTCAAATAGCCGCGCAACTTCGGTGTCGGGCATATCTGCCGGAATTGGCTCCACATCGGTATTGACCACTTCGCGAACTGTTACCGATGGGTCGGTAGTAAGGAGTTTGGACAGTGGTAAGAGGCCGATATACTGGCCCCTGCGGTTAATAACAAAAAGGCTGTCGGTGGACTCTGGCAACTGCTCATGGCGCCTCAGGTAACGAAGTACTACATCCAGCGTAAGGTTGGGGCGGACAGAGATGGTGTCTGTATCCATCAAGCCGCCGGCAGTGCTCTCATCGTAGGCGAGGACACTTTCAACCCTGAGTCGGTCGGTCTCCGTCATCGACGAGAGCACTTCGGCAACGACTCGCTCTGGCAGCTGCTGGAGTATATCGGCGATGTCGTCGGCATCCAGGCCTTCCATCACCTCTACCATTTCCTCGGTATCCATAGTGGCGAGAATCTGGCTGCGCACATCGTCGGTGAGTTCCTGCAGGACTTCACCTTCTATTTCCCTGTCCACCAGATTCCAAAGCACTTGGCGAATACGCGGTGGGGAGCTCTCCAGCAGCTGCGCAATACTCTGGGGAGTCAGGGTCTTGAGCATGCGCCGAACTTCTTGCCCTGTACCGCTATCCAGCGCGGCATACAGCTCACCCAGCTGATTCTGCGCGCGGAATTTAATTTCGGCTTGGGGGGAGCTGGGCACAACAAATCCTTACTGCTAATGGTGAATGTGGGAGGTGGTGAAAAAGCCCAATGATTAAAAATTTATGGATGAGCCTTTTCCCGGCAATAGTATACCGGCCTCTATTCGGCTTCGCCGAATCGATCGGAGATCAGTGAGCTGATAGCTTCCAGGGCAGCCGTTTCGTCAGCGCCCTCTATTTCCAATTCCAGCTCTGTGCCCTTGCCTGCGGCCAGTAACATCAGGGCCATAACGCTTTTTCCATCTACGGCCTTGCCCTGGCAGTGCACTTTGATATTGGAGCAGAACCGAGAGGAGGTCTGAGCGAACTTGCTTGCGGCACGGGCGTGCAAGCCGAGTTTGTTGATGATGGTAAGCTGGTGTTTCTGCATAGCTCTGGTTGGCGAAAATTTATTTTTGCTGTTCCCGGTGGCGGATCTGCACATTATCGAACTCTTTGGAAAACTTCTTTACCAGCTGCTCGACCATGTACACAGATCGATGCCGCCCTCCAGTACAGCCGATAGAGATACAGGTATAGCTGCGGTTACTTTTCTGGTAATAGGGCAGCCAGTTCTCCAGAAAGCCGGTTATGTCGGCCTCCATCTTTGCTGTCTCAGGGTGTGAGCGCAAGAACTCCGCAACCTCAATATCCTTTCCGGTTTTTTCCCTAAGGGCCGGCTCCCAATAAGGGTTGGGTAGGCAGCGGAGGTCAAATATCAAGTCCGCATCTACAGGTACCCCATGCTTAAATCCAAAGGATTGGAACAGGATTGCCATACTGCTTGATTGTTCACCGACAACGCGGTTTTTTATCAATTCGCGCAACTGGTGCAAGCTCAGGGTACTGGTATCAATAACCATATCCGCGATAGTGGAGATGGGGGTGAGCAGCTCTTTTTCCTGATTGAGAGCTTCGAGCAAATGAGTGCAATCGTTGCTGAGGGGGTGTTTGCGCCGTGTCTCGCTGAATCGCTGAACCAACACCGGCTCGCGGGCATCGAGGTAGATAACATCGCACTGGACACCAGCCTCGCGCAGGGACTCAATAACGCCCGGAGCCTGTCTGATGTCCTGCCAGAGATTACGGGCATCGACACCCAGGGCCAGCGGGGTATTTTCTTTAGGCGGCTGTGCTCTTACCCGTTTAACCAGCTCCGGGAGCAGACTGGTGGGAAGGTTGTCGATGCAGTTAAAACCGACATCCTCCAATAGCTGTAGGGCAGAACTTTTGCCGGATCCAGAGCGGCCACTAATTATCACCAAGCGCATAGAGAGCCCTTCTCTTTGGTCAAGTCTTTATTATTCCGCTTGCTGCACTACCCGGGCACCGGGGGCGCATTTCAGTGCTGGGCGTCAGTCGTTAACCGAAACGTCCTCAGGCGGCCGCAGTGCTGTCAATAGCTAGGGCATAGAGCTCATCACTACTTTGTGCCTGCCTTAGCTTATCTCTTACCAAGCTATCGGAAAACAGAGCGGCAATCTCTGCCAGCGTATCCAAGTGCTCCTGTTCCGCATCTTCGGGGACCAGGAGAGTAAACAGTAAGTCGACAGGTTGGCGATCGACAGAGTCAAAATCTATGGCGGGCTGAGTGGTGCAGAGAACCCCGATGGGGCTATCACAGCCGGGCAGCCTGCAATGGGGGATGGCGACACCATCACCTATACCGGTGGAGCCCAGGCGCTCACGGGCGATCAGCTGGTTAAAAACTGTATCGGAGTCGTGTTGGGGATATTGTTCGGCGATGGCCTGGGCAATATTGAGCAGTAGCTTTTTTTTGCTGCTCCCCGCCAGATGGCAAAGGCTGAGGCGGGGAGAGAGTAATGCTTCCAGTGTCATAGTTCAGCGATGGTTCTGCAACTTCTCTTTGTGTTTTTTCAGTTGGCGGTCCAGCTTATCGGTGAGCGCATCAATTGCCGCGTACATATCTCTGTCCTCAGATCCAGCACAGAGGTCGTGACCATTGATATGTACTGTCGCTTCAGCTTTTTGGATCAGCTTCTCGACAGATAAAATAACCTGCGCGTTGGTGATGTTGTCGTAATGCCTGGACAGCTTCTCCATTTTGCTTTCGCAGTAGCTGCGCATAGGTGAGGTAACGTCGACGTGGTGGCCACTGATATTGATCTGCATGGATTTCTCCTTAACGGTGCATCACAAGCCGGCACTCACCCCCCTATCGGGTCGCAACCCTACTAGGAAGTGGGCCAGAATGGAAGGATACACTCAAATTTTGGGTTTTGGTTGCAGGCTGGGCGGTGGAGGGCGCCAGCAGGTGGTGACTGCTGGTGAATCGTGGGTCAAAATAATTGGTCGGCCAGGGGAGGGCACTAAATTAGCCGTTTCCTTTCGCTTGACGAGGGGATACCCATGGATTCGCGGTATTTCGCTACCGTTCGGCGCGCAACCTTGATGCCCTGTTTATCCAATTCCTGGGTGATTTTATTATCTGAAAGCGGTTTTCGTGGCACTTCACTATCAATCAGTTTACGAATAAGGGCCCGAATAGCAGTGGATGAGGCATCTTCACCGGAATCTGTGCTGACGTGGCTTGAGAAGAAGTACTTGAGTTCGAACACCCCGCGTGGTGTAAGCATGTATTTCTGGGTGGTCACTCGGGATATGGTGGATTCATGCATGCCAATGGTTTCAGCAATGTCTGCCAGAACCATCGGTCTCATTGCTTCTGGGCCTTCCTCAAAAAAGCCTTGCTGCTTATCCACAATGGACGTAGCGACTTTTAGTAGGGTGTCGTGGCGACTCTGTAAGCTCTTAAGGAACCAGCGTGCCTCCTGAAGATGGTCCCGAAGGAAGTTATTTTCCTGCGAGTTATCAGCCCGTTTTACTAGAGAAGCGTAGTGGCCATTGATACGGATCTTGGGGGTAATCTCCGGGTTCAGCTCGACAAGCCAGCGATGCTCCTTGCGAGACACAATAATATCGGGGATGACATAGGCGGGTTGTTCGCCGTTAAATTCTTCTCCTGGGTTAGGGGTGAGGGTTTGGATAAGGCGAATTACCTCGCCGAGCTGGGCTTCATTTAGGCGTGTACGTCGGCTGAGCTGCCTGAAATCTCTTTTCCCTAGTAATTCCAGGTGGCGCTCAATAATGGTCTGCGCTTCTTTTAACCAAGGAGTTTCCTCTGGCAACTGGTGGAGCTGGAGTAACAAGCACTCCTGAAGGCTCCGTGCGCCGCAGCCGGCAGGTTCGAATTGTTGTACGGCTTTTAGGACTGCAACCACCTCATCCTCTTCAACTTGAAGGGAAGTTGCAACGTCATTAACGCTGGTGTTGAGCAGGCCATTTGGGTTTATGGCATCAATGAGGTGCTCGCCAATCCACTTGTCATGGCTGGATAGTGCAGTGAGATTTAATTGCCAGAGCAAGTGATCCTGGAGTGTGTCGGTGGAGGTGTTGCGCTCGAAGTTGGGGTCTTCGCCCTCCGAAGGAGCGCTGTAGCTGCTGTAAATATCGTCCCAATGAGAATCAACCGGCAGCTCTGTGGGGATATCCTGGCTCCAGTCTGTCTCTCCGAGCTCTTTTTCCTCACTGGCGGTGTGGTTTATCTCTTCACTTGTGGTGGAGGGTGGCAGTTCTTGCTGTCCGTTAGTCTCTGTGTTTGTTGTTGGAGCCAGATCCTCACCTTCAGCCTCCAGCATTGGGTTGCCGTCGAGGGCTGCCTGGACTTCCTGCTGTAAATCCAGTGTTGAGAGTTGCAAGAGGCGTATTGCCTGTTGCAACTGCGGGGTCATGGTTAGCTGTGTGCCGAGCTTGAGCTGGAGAGACTGCTTCATAGTTTAGGGGTGCAGGCCAGTGCGACAATGGGGTTGTCAAAGTTAACCCGAGATGGCGCAGACTACCCCGGCCTACAAACTATTACAAGCAATAAGCGTGCCGACTATTGTGATTTGAGGAGTCAGTCCGCTTGTAAAATATGATGTGATTCTCGATATACTGACTGTTTGATTACATTTGTCACCATTTGCCGTCAAATGGTAAATTCGTGTCCCAAATAGACTTCGCGTACCTGTTGATTGGCCAGTACGTCATTTGGTGTTCCAGAGGCGATAATGTGGCCTTCGCTGACAATATAGGCAGTTTCACAGATATCCAGGGTTTCTCTCACGTTGTGGTCTGTGATCAAGACACCGATATCCCTGTCGCGCAAGTGGCGAATGATTTGCTTGATATCGTTCACAGAAATAGGGTCGACACCGGCAAAGGGTTCATCGAGCAAGACAAAACTGGGGTCTGTAGCCAGGGCTCTGGCAATCTCTACCCTGCGTCGCTCCCCCCCGGAGAGGGCCATTCCGAGGCTGTTTTCAATGTGGGTTATATTGAATTCCTCGAGCAGCTCCTGGGCCTGTTTTTCGCGCTCGGCCCGGCTGAGTCCCTTGCGGGTTTCAAGGATTGCGAGAATGTTGTCGCGTACTGACAGGCGCCGAAATACAGAGGCCTCCTGGGGTAAGTAACCGATTCCTTTACGGGCGCGGCCGTGCATTGAGAGGCGGGTGATATCTTCGTTGTCGATCAGGACTTGCCCGGCGTCGGCTTGCACCAGCCCTGCGATCATATAGAAACAGGTTGTTTTACCGGCTCCGTTGGGTCCCAGCAAGCCAACGACCTGTCCACTGGAGACACTGACGGAGACATCTTGAACAACTTTTCTTTTCTTGTATTGTTTGGCGAGGTGTAACGCTTGTAGCGTTGGCATAGTGAGTCCTGAAATCTGGCCGCAGCCATATAAGGCTGCGGATTACATCATTGTAAATAGCGCTGTTTTTACAGGCTTTAAAGCTCTGCTGGGTTACTGATTGGCGTCGGTGCCGGCGGGTTCGCTGGTCTCGGTGCTTTCAGGTTTCCAGATCATCTCAACTCTGCCTTGGCCCGGCTGGCTGCGAGCGCTCATTTGCTCGGTTGCGAGATCGTAGTCAATTTTCTCGGCAGTCAGGGTGTTGCCATCGCGGTCGATATAAGCCTGGCCGTTGAGCTGTAGTTCTTCAGAGCTGATGACGTACTCTATGCGCTCAGCATGAGCTTTTACCGGCTCCTGGCTGTCCAGGATCCGTTGCTGGAAGTGTGCCGGGCGGCCCACGGCGACAACCCTGCTTATTTCATCACTTGCGGTAAAGTAAACTTCTACTCTGTCCGCCCTGATTTGCAAAGATCCCTGGGTGATGACTACATTGTCGGTATAAACCACCAGGTTGTTGGCTCGGTCGGCCGACATGGAGTCAGAGCCCACAGAGATTTTCTGGGTCCGGTCATCGGGCAATGCCTGCGCTACAGCAGTAAAAGCTGCCAGCGTAATTGCAGCGAAGGCCTTCAAGATTGGGAGGTGGCGGTTATTGGGTGTCATAGCTGCTCTTCACGTCGGATAGAATTTCCATCCGGTTTTCTTTCAGGTAAGCGCGCATGCCCGTCCCTTCAGTCCGGTTGGGGCCAGAGCTAATAGTAACAACTTTGTCGGTTTCGGCGAATTCCCTGTCAGGGAAGATCGTAAGCCGTTGCGTTTTTAATTGGATGCCATCCGGGGTTGGGAGTTCATCAACTTGAACATCACCATTGAGCACTATGCGTTTCCCCCGATTGAAGGCAATACCGCGCTTAGAGCGGGCTGCCCACTTGGGTTGGTCGTCCGTATAGAAGAGCATGCGCGGTTCTTTCAGGTTGGCGCGATCTCGGCGTTTAAATTGAAAATAGGTAATTTGTTCCGCATCGACGCGATAAGCTAGGTTGCCTGTTTGGTCAAAATGGCGAGTCTCAGCCCCTTTGATAATAAGGTCGGCAGCGCGATTTTGCTGCTGTGGAGTGGGTCTTTTGCCAAGGAACTGTTCTGGCGGGCTCTCGGAAAACCAGAGCCCTGCACTGATGAGCAGAATGACCAGTACGAGAGGCAGCCAGGAGCGCATTACTTTTCTCCAATATAGGGGGCGAGCGCGGCGTCAAAAGTCCCCTGGGCAATCATTATGCGATCACACACTTCGCGCACGGCCCCCTCACCACCGCGGGCGCCGGTAATCCACAGGGCCCGCTCCCGCACAGGCGGGGCAGCGTTGGGTGGCGCAATAGGGCATCCGATTTTGGTCATCACCAATAGATCGGGGTAATCATCACCCACATAGGCGATATCTTCCAGACGGCACGACTCCTCAGAGAGCAGTTCCTGTAGGGCGGTAAACTTGTCTTCCCGTCCTTGGATCAATTTATTGATACCCAGGTCGTGTGCGCGGCGCTCTACGACGTTACTGCGCCGGCCGGTAATAATTGCTACGCGAACTCCGGAATTCTGCAGCATTTTAATGCCGTGTCCATCCAGAGTGTGGAACGTTTTGAGTTCGTTGCCGCTGTTGTCAAAATAAAGCTTGCCGTCTGTCAGTACACCGTCTACATCCAGGACAAGCCAACGGATATTTTTCAAAGAATCATTTATTTGCTGTTCGGGTATCACCGGGATTATCTCTCTTCGCCTTTGGTCGCGTGGGCAAAACTGCGTATTAATAGCTTGTGATTATCTCAGATAACACCGGCGCGCAGAATATCGTGCATATGGAGTACACCTACTGGATGGTGCGCCTTATCTTCCACCACGAGTGCAGTGATTTTATAGTCTTCCATAATTCGCAAGGACTCTGCAGCGAGCGTGTCAGCGGAGACCGTTTTGGGGCGGCGGCTCATTACTTCTTCCATAGTAGCCTTGTCGAGTTCAATTTTTTGATCGATTACCCTGCGCAAGTCCCCGTCGGTAAATACCCCGAGCAGTTCGTCATCGGCATTCACAATGGTTGTCATACCGAAGCCTTTACTAGTCATTTCCAATAGGGCTTTTGATAGTAGGGTATCTGGGGTTACCTGCGGAAGTTCATCCCCTGCATGCATCACATCTTCTACTTTCAATAGAAGCCTTCGGCCGAGTGCACCTCCTGGATGGGAGAAAGCGAAATCTTCGGCGGTAAAGCCGCGGGCCTCAAGTAGTGCTACTGCAAGGGCGTCTCCCATCACGAGAGTAACCGTGGTTGATGAAGTGGGGGCCAGATTGAGAGGACAGGCCTCTGTGGCTACAGAAATATCCAAATTGACTTCCGCTGCTTGTGCAAGTGGGGAGTCGGTTTTTCCGGCCATGCTAATCAACGGGATGCCCAGGCGCTTTAGCAGAGGAAGTAAGGTGAGGACTTCGGCAGAGGAACCAGAATTGGAAATAGCAATAACAACATCGTCTCGGGTGATCATGCCGAGATCACCGTGGCTTGCCTCACCGGGATGAACAAAGAAGCTTGGTGTGCCAGTGCTGGCAAGTGTTGCAGCAATCTTGCGGCCGATATGTCCAGATTTCCCCATACCGGTAACAATTGTGCGACCGCGACATTGCATAATCATTTCACAGGCTCGCTGGAATTCGCCGTTAATTCTGTTTTCCAGTGCTGCAACCGCTTCAGTTTCCATGCGGACGGTGCGGCGCCCAGCTTCCAAAATTAGATCCTGTGTCATCAACTGCCTCAAATCGCTTACTAATGCTCTATAACAAATTGTTGTGAACTGCCTTATTATGCGGCAGTTTCCATATTTCCTTATGTGACAGCGTGGATAATTTTTGTCATATGAGCCCAGTTCTCGATAAGGACTCGACTTTTTGCTGTCGTGCTAATCTATATTAGCGGGCTGCTGGCGGTGGAAAAAGCCAGTATTCTTCTCAGTAGTGTCAAATGACACACTCGTACACCGCCACATTACCGGGTGCGGCCATGGTATAGTTTGCCGTCTCCGCTGTCAGCTATGTCACTCAATGGATGATCGACACACTCTCAGTTGGGCTGCGGGAAGGTTGATATGTGGTATTGCTATGGCACTAAATTCTGCCATATGCGTCCAAGGAATGATTTGCTAATTGGAGATAATTTGTGAACGCATCATTTTGGATTGGCCGGAACGGTTTGTCGCGGTGGATTAGGTTTGCGCTTTGTGTTGTTTTTGCGTCTGCAGCGGTGCCTGCAGCCAATGCAGCCCAAAATCCATATGTAATGATTAAAGGGGTTTCCGATGAGTTGCTGGGTGTAATTCGCTCCAACGCTCAGTATGCAAATTCAGATCCGCAAAGATATTACAGTGCTGTTGAGGGGGTGCTGACCCCAGTTGTTGATTTCGACTTTATCGCTCGGGGTGTTATGGGGCGCTATGCCAAGCAGGCGACCGCGGAGCAGCGCTCACGCTTTACGAATGCTTTCCGCCGTGACCTGGTAGCAACATTTGCCCGCGGTGTGGCAAATTTTGGCGACCTTGATGTAAAAGTGGTTAACCCTGGTACTACCCCGCAGGGCAATCGCGTCAATGTGCTGCAGGAAGTTCGCAGTAAAGAGGGGATCACAAAAGTTTCGTATACCTTGGTGCGCAATCGAGCGGGCCAGTGGAAGTTGATCAATGTAATTCTAAACGGAGTTAACCTGGGTAAAACTTTCCGCAGCCAGTTCTCGCAGTCAATGCAGACTTATGGAGATATCGATAAGGTGATTTCCAATTGGTCGGCGGCAGACGATGCAGCGAATAAAGTGAGTTGATCTGCGAACTTCGGAGTGCGCAGCTGCGCACTCCGATTGATTCAAGTACACTTGCGTGCTGTTTTTAACTAATCGCAATTCCCTCCTATGCAACCAGACGAAATCAAGTCCCTGATCGAAGGGCAAATTCCCGATAGCACTGTTGAAGTGGCTTTCGAAGGTAGTCATCTGATGGTGACTGTGGTGAGCAGTGCCTTCGAAGGTCTGAGTCGCTTAAAAAAACAACAGCTTGTCTATGCCGCTCTTGGTGAAAAAATCGCCGATGGCACCTTGCATGCCGTGCAAATGCAGACTCTGACTCCAGAAGAAGCCAGTCGTTAACCTGCCATTGCCGCTGAGGTGTTGGCGATCTAGATAAGAGATCGAATGGATAAGTTGATAATAGAGGGCGGCAGCCCAATCTCCGGAACTTTGCGCATCTCCGGCGCGAAGAACTCAGCCTTGCCAATATTGGCTGCTGCTTTATTGGCTGACGGGCCTGTGCAAATCGATAATTTGCCGCATCTCAACGATATTACCACCATGATTACCCTGCTCAGGTGTATGGGGTGTGATGTCACTATTGATGAAAAGCTGGGTGTTGAAATAGACCCCCGTTCAGTAAATGACTTGACTGCTCCCTATGAGCTGGTTAAGACCATGCGGGCCTCGATTCTTGTGCTTGGGCCCTTGCTGGCCAGGCATGGGGTGGCAAATGTTTCCTTCCCCGGAGGTTGTGCAATCGGCAGTCGACCGGTCGATATACACCTTAAGGGCCTCGAGGCTATGGGTGCGGAGATTACTATCGATGGTGGCTTTATCCGGGCTCGCTCCAATGGTCGCCTTAAGGGCGCCAATATCGTCATGGAGAAGGTGACGGTTGGTGGCACTGAGAACCTGCTGATGGCAGCGGTACTAGCAGAGGGAACTACGACTCTGCACAACGCTGCGCGGGAGCCTGAAATCGTCGATTTGGCAGAGTTCCTTATCGCGATGGGGGCTCAGATAGAAGGGGTTGGCACTGACACCCTGCGTGTTCACGGTGTTCCCAAGCTCACCCCCTGCAAGTTCACCGTTATGCCTGACCGTATTGAAACCGGCACTTTCCTGGCTGCAGCTGCTGCGGCGAGAGGTAAAGTTCGGTTGCTCAATACTCGCGCTGATATCCTCGATGCGGTGATGGTCAAGTTCGAAGAGGCCGGCGCCCACTTAAGTTGTGGCGACGACTGGATTGAGCTGGATATGAAAGGCAATCGCCCTAAAGCGGTGAGCTTTCGCACAGCGCCTTACCCTGCCTTCCCCACTGACATGCAGTCGCAGTTCACAGCAATGAATGCTGTGGCGGAAGGAAAGGGTACGGTAGTCGAGACAATCTTTGAGAACCGCCTGATCCAGGTGCATGAACTGAATCGAATGGGAGCGGATATCACACTGGAGGGCAACACGGCAATTGTTACCGGTGTTGAAAAACTCAAGGGTGCTCCTGTAATGGCTTCTGACTTGCGTGCATCAGCCAGCCTGGTTATTGCTGGCATGGTGGCGGAAGGTACCACTATGGTGGACCGTATTTACCATATCGATCGCGGCTACGAATGTATCGAAGAGAAGCTTCGACAGCTCGGCGCGAATATTCGGCGTGTTCCGGGCTAGTTGCTGCCAAATTATCTTTAAAGCCGATTGACGGACTGGCGTAAACCATAATGACTGCACAAATTACAATCGCACTGACAAAAGGAAGGATTCTGCAGGAGACTCTGCCGCTTCTCAAAGCGGCGGGGTTGGAGCCTGCTGAGGATCTAACTAAGAGTCGCAAGTTGATATTTCCAACGAATTGCGAAGGGGTGCATCTTCTTCTGCTGCGGGGCGTGGATGTGCCCACTTATGTGCAGCATGGAGCTGCTGATATCGGTGTGGCGGGAAAAGACACGCTACTCGAGCACAGTTCCGATGGTATTTACGAACCCCTCGATCTCGGTATTGCTCGCTGTCGCCTGATGACCGCTGGTGTCAAAGGAGGGCAACTGCCCAGTGGCCGAATCAAGGTCGCTACCAAGTTTGTACAAAGTGCCAAAAAGCACTATGCCTCTATTGGTCGTCAGGTTGACATCATTAAGCTGTATGGGGCTATGGAGCTTGCTCCGCTAATGAATTTGGCCGACGAGATTGTAGATATTGTGGATAGTGGCAATACGCTAAAGGCCAATGGCCTTGAAGCTCGAGAGACTATCGCGCAAATCAGTAGTCGATTGATTGTCAACAAAGCAGCCATGAAAATGAAATATGCACGAATCAACAGTCTGATTGAGAAGCTGGCAGCGGCTGTGGCACAAACCAAGTAGATCTCTGAAGCATTATGACGAACAAAGTAATTCGTCGGCTAAATACGGTCGATAAAGATTTCGATGGCCAATTGAAGCAGCTACTGGCCTGGGAAGCAGTGGCAAATCAAGAGGTCGAAAATATCGTTGCGGAAGTATTGCAGCGGGTTCGCTCTCAAGGTGATAAGGCTGTTATCGAGTTTACCAACCGCTTTGATCATCGAGATCTCGAAGCTGCAAAAGAGTTTGCCCTTCCGGCAACTGAGCTCACTGCAGCTCTGGAGCGTATTAATACCGAGGAGCGCGATGCCCTGGAGACGGCTGCTGATCGAGTTAGGCGCTACCATGAGCATCAGCGGCAGGAATCCTGGCACTATACGGAAGCTGATGGAACTGTATTGGGCCAGCAAATTACCCCCATGCAAAGTGTCGGTATCTATGTTCCCGGGGGTAAAGCAAGCTACCCTTCTTCCGTCCTTATGAACGCAATTCCAGCAAAGGTGGCTGGAGTGGATGCGGTTAATATGGTAGTGCCGGCGCCGAAAGGGGACCTGAACGACCTGGTATTGGCAGCGGCGGCAATTGCCGGAGTGGACCGGGTTTTTACGATAGGGGGTGCCCAGGCAGTAGCGGCGCTGGCTTATGGTACTGAGTCAATCCCTGCTGTAGATAAAATAGTGGGGCCGGGTAATATCTTTGTTGCCAGTGCCAAGCGGGCTGTTTTTGGTCATGTTGCTATCGATATGATCGCGGGCCCCTCTGAAATTCTGGTGATTTGCGATGGGCGAACCTCCCCAGATTGGATTGCAATGGACCTGCTTTCGCAGGCTGAGCACGATGAGCAGGCGCAGTCTATTTTGTTGTGCCCGGACGCCGAGTATTTAGATCAGGTTGAGAGCTCATTGCAGCGACTCCTGGCTGAGTTGTCCCGAGCTGAGATCGCTTCCCGCTCCCTTGCTGATCGCGGGGCCTTGATTCAGGTAGAGTCCGTAGAGCAGGCGATAGAGATCTCTAACCGTATTGCACCGGAGCACTTGGAAGTTTCGGTAGATAATCCGGAGGCTTACCTTTCAAAGATTCGCAATGCCGGAGCGATTTTCCTTGGACGCTATACAGCGGAGGCTTTGGGGGATTACTGTGCAGGCCCCAATCACGTCCTTCCCACAAGTGGCACTGCCCGATTTTCCTCCCCTTTGGGAGTCTACGACTTCCAGAAGCGTAGCTCGGTTATCCACTGTTCGGAAAAAGGTGCCGATGTTTTGGGGCGCGTAGCGCGTACCCTTGCTCTCGGTGAGGGGTTGGAAGCCCATGCCCGCTCTGCGGGTTTTCGGGTCAAGGAATCTTGATTTATAGACCCCTGCAGGTTTCCTTCTGCCGGGGTTTTTATAAAAAATTTTAGTTTGTGGAGGGGGTGCGGGTAGCCTGCCAGGCTAGAGCACGCCACTCACCATCCCGCTTTATAAATGTACCGGTATTGAAGTAGTAACTTTGCTCACCTTTACTACTGTCGTTTGCAGATAACTTAAATGCAACAATAGCGGTATCCCCCAGTAGTCTGATGTCAATTTCCTCGGCGGCATAACTCATTGTTATGGGCTCTTTAGGAGGGGTTTGCATTCCTTGCATAATTTCGCTTTTTCCAAAGCGTTTCCCTGCGGAGCTGGTGTATACGAGCTCCTCGGCCCAGAATCGTTGGTGGGCCTTGGAGTCAGTGGCAGCTTTGCCAAGAAAATGGGTCAGCAGTTTATGTAAATCTTCTCGATCCCCAGCCGCTGCGGGAGTTGCAGTTATTGTAAAAAGCAAGGCTAAAAACAGTGAGCGCATAGAGACTTCTCCTTAAGGATTTATTCTATTGTTGTCTTTGTCTGGGGCTCTTCTGAAACAGTTGCTTCAACAGTGTGGGACGCTCCATTACGAATAAAGGTAATGGAGATAGTGTCGCCAGGGCGAAGGGTGGCCATGGTTGCCTCCCCTTGCTTGCCATCGCCGATGGGCAGGCCATCGATATGTGTAATGACATCTCCTGGCTTGAGGCCGGCAATGTGAGCGGGACCTTCATTGTAAATGGCTGTTACCATTACGCCGCCAGTAGAGTTTAAATTGAACTCCTTGGCCATTTGAGGGCTGATGCCGCGAGCTTCAATACCCAGCCAGCCGGGTACGACGCGGCCGTAAGCAATAATATCCTGCATTACCTTAAAGGCGATATTGGCGGGAATAGCGAAGCTGATGCCGCCGGAATAGCCGGATTGATTGAGGATTGATGTGTTAATGCCGAGCAGGCGTCCGCGTGAGTCAACCAGAGCACCGCCGGAGTTTCCTGGATTGACCGCAGCATCAGTTTGCAGAAAGTTCTGCAGGTAGCTACCGGTACCAGAGTTCTCGAGGTGGCGACCTTTTGCGCTGATTATACCCTGGGTAACGGTTTGTCCGACTCCAAATGGGTTGCCAATTGCCAGTACGACGTCACCTACCTGAGCCCTGTCGGGTTCGCCTACAGAGATGGAAGTCAGGCCGTCGAGGTCAATTTTGAGAACGGCCAGATCAAAATCTGCATCGCTTCCTACAAGCTTGGCCTGTGCTTCCCTTCCATCGGCCAAAAGAATAACGATAGCATCTGCCTGATCGACCACGTGATGGTTAGTTAAAATATAACCATTGTCGCTGGCGATGACCCCTGACCCAAGGTTAGATTGCATCCTCTGTCTTTGCGGGACATCCATGTTGTCGAATAAACGCCTAAAAAGGGGGTCGTTAAACAGGGGATGTTGGCGCTGAGGCATGGCCATGCGGGTGTAGATATTGACTACAGCGGGCCCAGCCATATTCACGGCGTGGGCGTAGGAAACCGGGCCCTGGACATTATTTCCATTGGCTTTGGGGGCGACGCCACGCAGTTGTGGGAATATAACCAAGAGCAGGGCGGCCATGGCAAGGCCTATCAGGGCGGGTAGGGCCCAATCTTGTAGAAATCGGTTCTGGGACACTCGTGACTCCTCTTTGCGCTGATTATACACACGTCTTCAGGTGGAATCGCTGCATATAGCGCTGGATAGAGGAAATTGTTGCTTCATTTACTACGAGCTTTTATCACGGTGTGGCCGCGGAGTTTGGCATATTTTGTAGGGTCCCTGGGCCTGGGGTTATTTCTTATAGTGATTCCTCTTCCCTGGATGGGCTCGCTTTGTGTTTGGGGGGGCTGGAGAATTGAGAAAGCACTCAGGGGGAGGCGCATTTGATGAGTATAATATGCCCTCTGTATCCCATTGACATTGGTCATATGCGATAGATGCGTATAATGGCCAATCGAAAATTTAAGACTAACCGGTAACTACTGTATTTGGAGACCTAAATGTCCCTAGTTCGCCCCCATGGCAGTGTTGAGCTACAGCCACGCTTTGTATATGACAGTGAAAGGCATCACGAGCTGATGCACGAAGCAGAGTCTCTGCCGTCAATCGTGGTCAGTTCTGCTGCCGCCGCTAATGCGGTGATGCTTGGGGCGGGGTACTTTAATCCGTTGCACGGCTATATGAACCTGGCTGATGCCATGAGCGTAGCTAAAACCCTGCGTACGGTAGATGGTTTGTTTTGGCCGGTACCCGTTGTCAATGTCATCAAAGATGCCAGTGAAATTGACGGTGCTTCCCGTATTGCTCTGCGTGACCCGAACGTAGAGGGCAACCCTGTTCTCGCCGTTATGGATGTTGAGGCGATTGAAACCATCTCTGAAGAGCAGATGGATATTATGGCTGAGCAGGTATTTGGTACATTGGATGAAAAGCATCCTGGTGTAGCAACTTTCAAATCTGCTGGTCGAACCCTGGTTTCAGGTCCGATCGAAGTGCTGAACTTCAGTTACTTCCAGAACGACTTCCCGGATACCTTCCGCACTGCGGTCGAGATTCGGAATGAATTTAAAGAGCGCGGCTGGAATAAGGTTGTGGCTTTCCAGACTCGCAACCCGATGCACCGTGCGCACGAAGAGCTGTGTAAGATGGCTCTGGATGGCGTAGAAGCAGATGGTGTTTTGATTCACATGCTGCTCGGTCAGCTCAAGCCGGGCGATATTCCCGCTCCGGTGCGTGATGCCTCGATTCGCAAGATGGTGGAATTGTACTTCCCGGCGAATACTGTGATGGTTACCGGATATGGCTTCGATATGTTGTATGCCGGCCCGCGTGAAGCGGTACTGCATGCGGTATTCCGCCAGAACTGTGGCTGTAGCCACCTGATTGTTGGTCGCGATCACGCCGGTGTTGGCGACTACTATGGTGCTTTTGATGCGCAGACAATCTTTGATGAGAAGGTTCCTGAAGGTGCTCTTGAGATTGAAATTTTCCGTGCAGACCACACCGCTTATTCAAAGAAGCTGAATAAGGTGGTGATGATGCGTGATGTTCCCGATCACACTAAAGAAGACTTTATTCTGCTCTCGGGGACCAAAGTTCGTGAAATGTTGGGTGATGGTATCGCACCGCCCCCAGAGTTTTCCCGTCCTGAAGTTGCACAGATTTTGATGGATTACTATCAGAGTCTGTAAGTGTCGATTAAAAAAGGCGGGTAATTACCCGCCTTTTTTAATTCTGGAAACTGCATCTACTTTACTGTCGCGCGAGGTTTTCTCACCCTCTAGCTGCTCTCGTGAGCTTCCTTTTCGAGCCCATAGTCTTCGGCAAGGGTGCCCTTGGCGCCAGGCTCTTTGGGGGCCCAATCACGAGGGGGCTCTATATCCTGGAGCTTCTCATCGTTGTCTTTCAACTTTCCACTGCCAGCTTTCAGCATCTGGCGACCGATATCCTGGCTGGATAGGCGCAGGGCGCTGTTGGATAGATACTCGTGAACTTCTTTATAGCTTTCGGTGAGGTTGTGAACAAGTTGTGACGTCTGGTCAAAATGGTCGTTAACCTGCAGCTGGAAGTCTTCCAGTTTGTTGTTGGCCTCGCGGAGTCTTTGTTCCAGCTCTTCTGAGCGCTCCACACTGGTACGCCCACGCACAGCAAGGAATGCGAGGAATGCACCCAGTGTCATACCGAGGACGCCAACTAGAATTAATACCGATGTAGAGTGCACTTACTACCTCCTCAACTTACTTTTTATTGTACAGATTACCTCGCAGGGGAGGTGAAGCAGCCTCAGTCTGGCTATGCTGGCTTCTGCACTATGGGTAGCCCCTGTTACGTGACTATTGGCTCTCATAATAGAGTGGCCAGTATACGCGATTATTACGCTGACAATTAATGTTGTCGGTCAATTGCGACAGAATGGTTGGTGCCTGGTTCCAGTTTGTGGGGAGGGCTGGCTATTTCGGGCGGTTACATTGTTGTAAAGGGTGCCAACTCCGTTGCTCTGTGGTCATGCGCAGATTGGTTGAATTTGATAGAGTGCGCGCCAGTTATTCAGTAGTCGAAGAAATTTTCCTCTATGTTGCCCGCCAAACCACTATTTTCTTCCCCTCTTGAGCGTTATGAGAGCGATCTTCAGCGCCCTGACTTTGTTGAGGATCAATCCCAGCGTCAGGCGGTTGAGGAGTTGCAGGATCTTCATCGGCGCCTGGTGGCCCGGTCTGAGCGCGGTGCCATCGTCAGTTTTTTGTCCCGCTTTCGCAGTGGTGCTACTGAGCCTGAGAAGGGTCTCTACTTTTGGGGTGGGGTAGGTCGCGGAAAAACCTACTTAATGGATGCATTTTTCGAGTCTCTGCCGTTCGCGGAAAAACAGCGCACTCATTTTCATCGCTTTATGCGGCGGGTTCACCAGGACCTAAAGGAGTACGCTGGGGAGAAGAATCCGTTGGAGAAGGTGGCAGATAAGATTGCCCGTCGTGCTCGGGTGCTCTGCTTTGATGAGTTTTTCGTCTCAGATATTGCCGATGCCATGATATTGGCCGGTCTGTTGGATGCGTTGTTCCGCCGGGGGGTGGCCCTGGTGGCGACCTCGAATATTGTGCCCAAAGGCTTATATAAGGATGGGTTGCAGAGGGTGCGGTTTCTTCCGGCCATCGATCTGCTGGAGAAATACACCAAGGTGGTCAATGTCGATAGCGGTACCGATTACCGGCTGCGTACCCTGGAGATATTGGAGTTATATCATTCTCCGCTGGGGCCTGAGGCGGATAGCAGTCTGGAGCAGAGTTTTTCACAGCTGAGTGTCAGCGGCTGCGAAGCTCGTAGCGAGGTTCAGCTGCAAGTGGAGGGGCGCCCAATTCGAGCCCTGAAAGTAGCGGATGATGTTGCTTGGTTTGATTTTGTGGATCTGTGCGATGGGCCGCGATCGCAAAATGACTATATCGAGCTGGCAAGGGAGTTCCATACGGTGCTTCTGGGGTCGGTGGCCAAGTTTGATGAGCGTATGGATGCCCAGGCGCGTCGCTTCATTAATTTGGTGGATGAATTTTACGACCGGTGCGTGAAGTTGGTGATTTCTGCGGAAGTCCCAGCTGAGGAACTGTACGTCGGCCGGAATCTTAAGTTTGAGTTTGAGCGCACGGTGAGTCGGCTTTTGGAGATGCAGTCCCGCGAATATCTGGAGCGGCCCCACCGCCCCGAATAAGTCTGTCGAGTCGGGGTAAATTCCGCTTGAAAAGCATACACTCCTTTTGTACTATCCGCGCTCTTTTGTGGGACGGCCCCTAATTCTGGGGGTCATATTACAGGTGTTTATAACATGAAGACTTACAGTGCCAAGCCAGAGGCGGTAAAACGCGACTGGTATATTGTTGACGCTGCGGACAAGACCCTCGGCCGTATTGCTGCCGAGATCGCAACCCGCCTGCGCGGCAAGCACAAGCCTGAATACACGCCCCACGTGGACACTGGCGATTACATCATTGTAATCAATGCTGAAAAGGTTCGCGTGACCGGTAATAAGGCCAAAGACAAGATCTACCACAGCCACTCCGGCTACCCCGGTGGTCTTAAATCCATCAGCTTCGAAAAGCTGATCGAAAAAGCGCCCGAGCGCACCGTTCAAAGCGCCGTTAAAGGCATGCTGCCGAAAGGTCCTTTGGGTCGTGCCATGTTCAAGAAGCTGAAAGTATACAGCGGCAGTGAACATCCTCATGTGGCTCAACAGCCGATTGAACTGGCGATCTAAACGGGAATAAATCTGATGGCAACTACTCAATACTACGGTACCGGCCGCCGCAAAACCTCTACTGCTCGTGTATTCCTCACAGCAGGCGAAGGTAAGATCACCGTAAACGGTCGCACTCTGGACGAATACTTCGGCCGTGAAGTGGCTCGCATGATCGTGCGCCAGCCGCTGGAAAAGGTTGAAATGGTCGAGAAATTCGACATCACTGTTACTGTTAAAGGTGGCGGTTCCTTTGGTCAGGCGGGTGCTATCCGTCACGGCCTGACCCGTGCCCTGATACAGTACGACGAAGCGCTGCGTCAACCGCTGCGCGCCGCTGGTTATGTTACCCGCGACGCCCGTGAGGTTGAGCGTAAGAAAGTGGGTCTGCGCAAAGCGCGTAAGAAGCCGCAGTTCTCCAAGCGTTAAGCTTTCTTTTTGGCCCGGCTTTTGCCGGGCTTTTTTATATTCCCGTATCTGTGGTTATTCAGCGCTCTTATGACTTTTGCTGGATTAATCGCGCTTTCGCCGCGTGATTCCCGACGTTCCCCATAGCATTGCCTTGTATCAAATTGGCATTTTCTTTAACATTGCGCCGATTTGTATCCGCTTGATTTGTGGGGTTTATTCGCGCGGGCAATCTGCCGGGGCGGGACTTCTTTCAAGACTTTTTGGGTTTGGGCCAGCGAATCTCCGGGCTATCGGGGTCGCTGTGATGGGAGAACTACGTCATGAGTGATGACGGTGTAAATGTAGGACGGCGCCGTTTTCTAACCGCTGCCACCTCAGTTGTTGGTGGCGCGGGTGCGGTGGGGGTTGCCGTTCCCTTCGTCGCTTCCTGGAAGCCGAGTGCCAAGGCGAAAGCTGCTGGAGCTCCGGTTAAGTACAACATTAGCAAAATTGAACCGGGCCAGATGGTCACCGTAGAGTGGCGCGGCAAGCCGGTCTATGTTGTGCGCCGTACCGACGAAATATTGCAAGACCTGGAGAAAGTGGAGCCTCAACTGCGCGACCCCAACTCCGAGGAATCCATTCAGCCGGCTTATGTAGATCCGGAAAATCGCTCCATCAAACCACAACTTCTGGTATTGGTTGGCCTGTGTACACACCTGGGCTGCGCGCCTATGTACCGTCCGGAAGTAGGTGCCGCCGACCTGGGCGGCGATGAGTGGATGGGTGGCTTCTTCTGCCCTTGTCACGGTTCCAAGTACGATATGGCTGGCCGTGTTTACACCGGTGTTCCCGCGCCTACCAACCTGGAGGTGCCGCCTTATTCCTATGAGAACGACGATGTAATCGTGATTGGCGTAGACCAGGAGGGCACCGCATGAAATGGCTTGTAAATTTCGGTGATTGGGTAGATCAGCGACTGCCAATCTATCAGGCCTGGGATAAGCACATGGGCAAGTACTACGCGCCCAAAAACTTTAACCTGTGGTATTTCTTTGGTGTTTTCTCCCTGCTGGTGCTGGTTAACCAGCTGTTAACCGGTATTTGGCTCGTTATGAGCTACAACCCCTCCGCCGAGGAGGCATTTGCCTCAGTTGAGTACATCATGCGCGATGTGGAATGGGGTTGGTTGATACGCTATCTCCACTCGACAGGTGCGTCCGCCTTCTTCGTAGTGGTGTATCTGCATATGTTCCGCGGTCTGATGTACGGCTCTTATAAGCCGCCTCGCGAGCTGGTGTGGATCTTCGGCATGTGTATCTATCTGGTGCTGATGGCAGAAGCCTTTATGGGCTATGTGCTGCCCTGGGGCCAGATGTCCTACTGGGGCGCCCAGGTGATTGTTTCCCTGTTTGGAGCGATTCCCGGCATTGGTGACAGTCTGGTTGAGTGGATTCGCGGTGATTACCTGATTTCCGGTATTACCCTGACCCGCTTCTTCTCCCTGCACGTCATTGCGCTGCCGCTGGTATTGGTGCTGCTGGTAGTTCTTCATATCCTGGCATTGCATGAAGTGGGCTCCAACAACCCGGATGGTATCGAGATCAAGAAGAACAAGGATGAGAATGGTATCCCCAAAGACGGCATACCTTTCCACCCCTACTATTCTGTTCACGACCTGGTAGGTATCGCGGTATTCCTGTTTATCTTCGCTACCGTGGTGTTTTTCTTCCCGGAGATGGGCGGCTTTTTCCTGGAGCACGCTAACTTCGAAGAAGCGAACCCGCTGAAGACACCACCTCATATTGCACCGGTTTGGTACTTTACGCCGTTCTACGCAATCCTGCGTGCGGTTACTATGGATATCGGTCCGCTTACTGCGAAATTCCTTGGCTTGGTAGCCATGGGTGCCGCTATTGCGATCCTGTTTGTGCTGCCTTGGCTGGACAAGAGCCCGGTTCGCTCGATCCGCTACAAGGGTTGGTTGCCGAAGGGCTTGCTGCTTCTGTTTGCTGCAGTATTTATTATCCTTGGCTATCTGGGCGTTAAATCTCCGACCCCGGATCGCAACTTCCTGTCTCAGGTAGCGACCCTGTTCTACTTTGCCTTCTTCCTGACCATGCCGGTTTGGACGAATCCGAAGAGTAAGAAAGGCATTGGCTCCTGGGCTGTTTGTGTCATCTTCGGCGTGCTGTTCCTGTGGATGGCGGTAGCTAATTACTCTGTGAATACTTTCATGGTGGTTGTAACTCTGCTGCTCGCTGCCTTCTTTACTTTGCTGCCTTGGATTACCAATCGTGATGAGGTCTACCCTGAGCCCGAGCGTGTAACCAGCCCGTCTGGCGGTAAAACTTTCGGCATCCTGTTTATCGGTATTATCGTTGTTGGCCTGCTGACCTTTATCCCGATTAAAGCGGTAGGTGCAGAATCTGAGGTGGAGCTGGATCACATCAACATCGACCTGCGGGACAAACCGTCCCTGCAGCGCGGTGCCAAGTACTTCGTCAACTACTGCATGGGTTGTCACAGTGCCAATTACTCCCGTTGGGAGCGTGTGGCCACTGACCTGGATATCCCGGTTGAGTTGATGATGGAGAATCTGGTTTTGGGTGACGACAAGATCGGCAGCCTGATGGCGATCTCCATGCGTCCAGATGACTCCAAAGTATGGTTCGGCGCCGCGCCGCCGGACCTGACGCTGGTTGCTCGTTCTCGCTCACCGGAATGGCTCTACACTTACCTCCGCAGCTTTTATAAGGACGACAGTCGTGCAACTGGGGTTAATAACAAGGTATTCCCCAGCGTGGCCATGCCTCATGTCCTGATGGAACTGCAGGGTTTGCAGGAATGTGCCCCCGGACCCAAGCGTGATCACGGAAAAATTGTCCGGGATGAGCTGGGTAACCCGATTATGGATGCTGCTTGTGGTAGCCTGGAGGTAGGCAAGGTGAAAGGCTCTATGACTCCAGAAGAATTTGATGGGGCTATGTATGACCTCGTCAACTTTATGGAGTACATTGCTGAGCCGATGGCTGAGGATCGCAAACGTATTGGCTTCTATGTGCTGGCATTTATTTTTGTGTTCTTTATCTTCGCCTGGTTGCTGAACCGCGAATACTGGAAAGACGTGCACCACTAAGGCCGTCGATATTTTGTCTCTAATGGGTGGTGGGGTTACTCACTGCCCTTTTATATTTTGAATAAAAGGCCGGCTCCAGCCGGCTTAAAGTTTGAGGTAGTTTGAACATGGGTGTGCCTACCAACAAGCGCTCCTCGATGACCTTCTTCTCTGATGGTCGCAGCCACTATAGCCATCGAGTACGTATTGTACTTGCCGAGAAAGGGGTTTCCGTCGATATCACTGATGTGGACGCCGACGATAAACCAGCTGAACTCGCTGACCTCAACCCTTACAACTCCTTGCCAACCTTGGTAGATCGCGATCTGGTTCTGTTTGAGACCAAGGTGATGATGGAGTACTTGGACGAGCGTTTCCCGCATCCGCCGCTGCTGCCGGTTTATCCGGTTGCCCGGGCACAGAGCCGCCAGATTATGCATCGTATCGAGCGCGACTGGTGTCCCCTGGTCGACAAGATCCTTGCTGGCGGTAAGGACGCGGCCTCTGCTCGTAAAGAGTTACGCGATAACCTGGTTGGTATTGCACCGATGTTTACCGACCTGCCGTACTTCTTTAATGAAGAGTTTTCTCTGGTGGATTGCTGCATGGCTCCGCTGTTGTGGCGCCTTGAGCAGTTTGAGATCAGCCTTCCGAAAACCAAGCAGGTTAAACCATTGCTGGATTATATGGACCGCTTGTTTGCCCGTGAGGCGTTCCAGCAGAGTCTGACCGAATACGAACGGGAAATGCGTTGAGGGAATACTGGTGAGCAAGCCGGCCATGACATCCAATCGTCCCTACATTCTGCGGGCGTTTTACGAGTGGATAACCGATAACCGGTGCACTCCATATATTCTGGTTGATACACACCTCCCTGGTGTTCTGGTACCGCAGCAGCATGTAAACGATGATGGTCAGATAGTTCTGAATATCTCGGAGTCAGCGGTTGCCAGCCTGACCATGGATAACTACGCCATCAGGTTTAATGCTCGTTTTGGCGGTGTGCCGACGGATATTCAGGTTCCAGTGGGGTCTGTGGTCGGCATCTATGCGCGGGAAAATGGACAGGGAATGGTATTTGAGGCCGAGGAAACTCCAGAGCCGCCAGAGCCTACACCGCCTACCAGTTTGGGTAAAAAGTCGGTTAAAAAGCCGGCATTACGTGTCGTCAAATAACGTTCCCTTTCTCTGGCAGGGCGAAACCCTGTAGCCCTGCCAGCCCCCTTTCCTTTTTTTCTGTGATCCAGTTCCGGGTATGCTCTTGCTCTAAGTCTGTATAATGGCGCGTTATATTTTATTGCCGCAAATCTCATGCCGCCGTATCTTCAATGGCTGCGCTTTATCTGGCTGCCAGGGATGCTTCTGGTGCTTCTCGTTGCGCAGTATCTTCCCTGGATCGATCTGACCCCCTTATACAGCCCACAATTTCCAATTTTACTGCTGGGGATGGCGGCGTTGCTCGGTTTTGGTTTTCGCTCGAGCCGGGTGGTGCTTGCAGCGCTGCTTATTATGGCTCTTTACATGGCGGCCAGTTCTCAGCTTCTACCCGGCTCACCCAGGGAGCTTCCGCTTTTTCTCTCATTGGTCGCGGTTAATTTGGTACTATTTACCTGTAGCCGAGACCGCAGTGTATTCAGTATTTTTGGGGTGCTATGGACTCTGCTCTTACTGGCTGAAGGTGTGGGTTTTGTCCTGCTCTACGATTGTTGCTCTCCCCTGAGACTGGCTTTCCCTATCGAAAATTTACCTGGCTGGTTGTCCAGATTTGCCCCCGAGTCATTTTCGCTGCCGCAACTCGTTGGCAGTGTGTCTGCAGTTGGTGCCTTCGCCTTACTTTTCCTCTATCCCGGTCCCACTGCAATGGGTCTTTTTAGTTGCACACTTTTGCTGCTGTTTAGTGTTTGGATAGAGCTTCCCCTCGAATTTACCGGGTCTGTAGCGGGAATATTATTGGTTGCATCGCTACTTGGAGCCAGTTATGAGTTGGCGTTTCGCGATGAATTGACAGGGCTTCATTCCAGGCGGGCTTTTCGCTATCAGATGCTGACACCTGCATGGAATTACAGTATCGCCATGGTGGATATAGATTATTTTAAGAAATTGAATGATCGCTATGGCCATCAAGTGGGGGATCAGGCTTTGCAAATGGTTGCTGTCCAGCTCGTCCGTCATGCTAATGGTACTGTGTTTCGCTATGGAGGAGAGGAATTTGTTATTTATCTTCCGGGGCGAAATCGCAAGGCGAAAGAGGCCCAGCTGGAAGCGTTGCGAGAAAAAATTGCATGCTATCCGTTGCGTCTGAGATCGTCGGGGCGTATCTCAACAGGGGTGTCACAGAGAGGTAAGGGTGGGGGAAAACCTCTAAAAATTACCGTGAGTATTGGTGTTGCCCACCGCAGTAAAAAGCTTAGGAAACCTGAGGGTATCCTCAAAGCGGCTGACCAGGCGCTGTATAAAGCAAAGAGAAATGGGCGAAACTGTCTGTCTGTTCACAGCTGATATAAATCAAGTAAATTTGAAACTGACGCTTAATTCCCTTTTGGCATTGGTCAATCTGTTGCGCGCCACCGATACTGCAAAACAGGGTATTAAAAGGGAGATTTGGCGTGCGGTTACTCAGTCATACAATAGGTATTCTTACCAACCCCGAAAAAGAGTGGGAGGCGATACGCGCTGATCGACACTCATTTTTTGAAGTGTTCGTAACCCATGTGCCGCTTTTAGCGTTGATTCCTACTGTTGCCGGTTACTTTGGTGTGACCCGAGTGGGTTTCCAGGTTGGGGGGCACCTTGCAAAGCTGACGCCGGAGAGCGCGGCTGTTCTGTCGGTTGTCACCTATTTTGCGTTGCTGGTTGGCGTCTATTGCCTCGGTGAGTTTATCAACTGGATGGCGCGGTCCTACGGTGTTGAGGGTGATGAACCCACACGCCACTACGAGGGCACGGCACTTGCGGTGTTTATTACTACACCAATTTTTCTGGCTAGTATTGTCGTCCTTTATCCACATCCCTGGCTGACAATGGCATCAGTGGGTATTGCTGGGATGTATTCGATTTACCTGGTCTTTGCCGGTATTCCGATCCTGATGAATATGAATAAGGATCGGGCTTTTCTATATGCTTGCGCTGTATTGACAGTCGCGCTGGTAATGATGGTTACGGTGCTTATTGGCTCAGTAATTCTTTGGAGCGTGGGTATTGGGCCGGTTTATCAGCATCATGTTCCATGATGGCTCGCAGCGCCGTCCTCTGCGTCGGCGCTATCGATATTAGTAAGTCTTGTTGATAATTGGAGGCATTGGGCAGTCCAGGCTGTCAGCGACGGCTCTCAATAATTCGATTTCTTCCGCTTTAATAACGCCGTTGTGATTTAAGGTCGTCACTATCGCTTTCAGCAGGTTAGGTTTTTCCAGGGGTGGAATAAGGCTGGCGATGGCAATGGCTTTGTCCAGTCTCGGCAGGGTGATATCAGCGATACCGGGTAGCGGGGTTATTTCAAGGCCGAGAGCAGTAAGTCCCTTCTCATAAGCACGCTTTGCTGGGAGATATTGGCTGTTTCCCGCGTGGGCTATAGCGGCAATGATAAATCGCGACGCATCCTTATTGGCATTTTTGTTGGAGGAAAGGCGCTGTTGATCTGGAGCGCCGTCGAGTGCGTGCATCAAAACCCTATAAAGGGCCCACTCCCAAACTTCTACTTTCCCATCGCTGTGGAGAAGCTTAATCAGATTTCGCTTAAAAACCTGATACTGTTGGGGAACAAGGGCGCGCAGAGCAGGGATGCACAGGTCAATTAATACGAGGCGGGCGCTGCCAGGCATTGACTCCATATGCGGTTTAAGTCTTTGCATCTCCCGGATAACAGCGGGGTGGGCAATTTTCTCCAAAAGCTGCAGCTGCTTGTTTCTCTCGATTTTCTCCTTGTGTAAAAGAAGAAAGTAAACCAGCGCCCGGGCTGTAAAGGGTTCGTGTGCAGCCTGTTGGATCAAGATCGGGATGGATTCCAGCAGCTGGTGCCCAAATTCGACTTGGTGTGTATCTGGTTTAGTGATGCTGTTGTCGATCGCATCCAGTGCGACCTGAAAAGGAGTCGTAGGAGCAACCATGGCTAGCTGCGCATTTTTCGGATCTTGGGATATTGCAGTCTGCATTTCACTGTACGCCTGTTTTTCTGAATTGGCGAAGTGGCCACTCCAGGTGGGCTCCAGCCTCTTGATGCGCACAGCTAGCGGAGGATGAGTGGCAAAAAGGCTGAGCAAAGAACGTTTCACCCCAACTGCAAAAAGCATGTGGTTGAACTCCGCGGTGCTGGGGCTGCTTAGCTCCGAGCCTGAACTGTGGCCACCGATCTTTTTCAGTGCGTTGGCAATGCCGAGGTTGTTGCGGGTAAATTGTACTGCAGAGGCATCGGCAAGAAATTCTCGCTGCCGGTTGACCGCAGCCTTGATCAGGTTACCGGTCAGTGTGCCGATATAGCCAAGGGTGATCAGGATTATTCCAAGGCCCAGTAGAGGGAACCTTAACGGGGTTACACGTTTGTGTGGCGCAGGACTTCTGACCAAAAGTTGCCCCAAAAGCCCAATAATTAAGATTCCGTGCAGGAGTCCAGTGATCTGGGTGTTAAGGCGAATGTCGCCGTTCAGAATATGGCTGAACTCGTGGGCGACAACTCCTTGCAGCTCTTCTCGTGTGAGTTTTTCTAATGAGCCTCGCGTCAGACCGATAACAGCGTCGGTCGGGTTTTGGCCTGCGGCAAATGCATTGATTGCTCCATCTTCGATGATATAGACATCGGGCACCGGGATACCCGCTGCGATAGCCATTTCCTCTACGATATTCAGTGCGCGCTTTTCCCGGTCACTTCTCGCAGCAATATTGAGTTTGTGTCCGCCAAGGGATTCGGCCACAGCTTTCCCCCCGGGGGATAACTGATGGAATTTGTACAGGCTGCCCAAGGCAACAATGATGGCGATGGCAAAGGCTATTGGTGCGAGGGTTTCCCAGCCCAGAACCTGTACAACTTCCGAGGGGAGAAAGGGCTGGCCGCGGGATAGTGATACCATCGCAGCTGTAGCCAGAGTGCTCAGGGCAATCAGGGTAATAAGCGCCAGACTAAATAAGAAAACCAGTAAGCGACTGCTTTGCTTGGCTTTATCCTGATGAACATAGAAGTTCATGGTTTAAAACTCGATTTGTGGGGCGACTTGCAGGGTTTCTGAGTCTGAAAACTCAAGCAGTTTGGCGTTGGCCCTGTGCCCGAATAAGCCGGCCAGGAATACCGGTGGGAAGCTCTGCTTGTAGATGTTGTAAATGGTGACGCAGTCGTTAAAGGCCTGGCGGGCAAATGCCACCCGGTTTTCGGTGCTGTTTAGCTCCTCGCTGAGTTCGGCGAGGGTTTGGTTGGCTTTCAGTTCCGGGTAGGCCTCAATCACCATATTCAGGCGGCTTAATGCGTTGTTGAGAAACCCCTCGGCGCGGCCGAGCTTATCGATTGCGGCGGCATTAGTGGGGTTTCTAGCGGCGGTTTTGAGGTCTGAAATCGCGGTATTTCGCGCACTGATAACCGCTTCCAGGGTTTCCCTCTCGTGATTCAGGTATGCCCTGGCACTTTCTACCAGATTTGGTACGAGGTCGTGACGTCGCTTTAACTGTATTTCAATCTGCGCAAATGCGTTTTCGCTGTGGTTTTTGAGTGAAACCAGTTTGTTGAAAATACTGATGATGTAAAACAAAAGTGCGGCAATGGTTACCAACACAATAAGTCCCGTAGACCCCATGGCGCCTCCCTATATATCCCTGTTAATGGCGTAAATAGTAACACGATAGGCTGATACTACTGTGCATCCGTCGCACGCCTCTGGCGGAGCGGGGTGGCGCTTCGGCTATAATGCGGCGACATTAAAACAATTGCCGCCACTACATTGATGGCGGCACAGAACTTGGAGCAGCCAGAATGAGTGATGTAACTTCGGACCCCGTGGTGATTGTCGGAATGTCGCGTACGCCGATGGGCGCTATGCAGGGCAGCCTTTCAGCCCTTACTGCCCCGCAGTTGGGAGCAGCGGCAATTCGCGCAGCCCTGGAGGATGCGGGTGTGGCACCTGCCGATGTGGATGAAGTACTTATGGGTTGTGTGCTGCCGGCGGGCGTTGGCCAGGCTCCGGCGCGCCAGGCATCTCTGGGGGCTGGAATCCCGGTGGGTACTCCCTGTACCACCGTTAATAAGGTCTGTGGCTCCGGAATGAAGACGGTGATGATGGCCCGCGATGCCCTGCTTATGGGCGAGGGTAAGGTTATCGTTGCTGGTGGTATGGAAAGTATGAGCAATGCGCCTTATCTGCTCGCCAAGGCTCGCTCTGGTATGCGTCTGGGTCACGGAGAGGTCAAAGACTCCATGTTCCTGGATGGCCTTGAAAATGCTGCCGATGGCAAGCTGATGGGCACTTTCGCTGAATCTACCGCAGATAAGTACAATTTCACCCGGGAGGAGCAAGACGCTTTTGCCCTGGAATCCCTGGCGCGCGCCCAGGCTGCGATTGAAAGTGGAGATTTTGCTCGTGAAATTGCCTCAGTCACGATTGCCTCCCGCAAAGGTGAGGTTGAGGTTAGCGTTGACGAGGCCCCAGGCAATGCCCGCCCGGATAAGATCCCTCAGTTAAAGCCAGCATTTCGTAAAGATGGCACCGTAACTGCAGCGAATTCCAGCTCAATTTCCGACGGTGCTGCAGCGCTGGTGCTGATGCGCAGAAGCGAAGCTGAGAAGCGTGGATTGAAAGTTCTGGCGGTGCTCAAAGGTCAGTCCCAGTTTGCCCGTGAGCCCGAGTGGTTTACCACAGCCCCGGTCGGCGCTATGCACAAGCTGTTGGAAAATGCTGGTTGGTCAGCTGCGGACGTGGATCTTTTCGAGATTAACGAGGCATTTGCAGTAGTGACTATGGCTGCTATGCGAGAACTCGATTTGCCCTGGGAGAGGGTTAATGTTAACGGCGGTGCCTGTGCCTTAGGTCATCCGCTGGGTGCCAGTGGTGCCCGGATCCTGGTAACCCTGTTGGCGGCGATGGAGAAGCGCAATGCCAGGAAAGGCGTGGCGAGCCTTTGTATCGGGGGTGGTGAGGCCACGGCGGTTGCTATTGAGCGCGTATAAATTGCATGTTTGATGGCCAATAAAAAACGGAGGCGGTTGCCTCCGTTTTTGTTTGCGAAGTGCGGGAAAGGTTAGTTGATGTATTCCACTGCTTTCACAACTTTCTGTACCCCGCCCACTGAGCGGGTTACCTCTGCCGCTCGCTCTGCCTCGGCGGGTGTCAGCAGTCCCATCAGATACACTACTCCATTCTCTGTCACGACTTTGATACGGCCACTGTCCACTTCTTTATTGGCGAACAGGTTGCTTTTCACTTTGGTTGTCAGCCAGGTATCGCTGGTGCTGGCCAGCAGGGTGACCTGACCGCGTACCTGGATTTCGTTGTAGACCTGGCGGACATTCTGCACCTGCTCCGCAGTGCGCCCAGCTAATAAGCGCAGCTCCTGGCTGGGCACCTGGCCGGTGAGCAGAACGACACCGTTAAAAGAATTGATATTGATATTTGAGGTTTTCAGGTCCGGGTGGGCCTTGTTAATATTAACTGTGGTCACTGTCTCGATGCGTTGGTCATCAATATAGGTGCCAAAAGATCGCTCGCCAGGGTCCTGCTGAATGGGGCCGTCATGGGTGGCCTCCAATAGGGTGCTACATCCCGCTAGCAAAGTGGTCGCCGCGAGGGCAGCCAGTAGATATTTCCCCAGGGTCAACTTTTTGTTGTTCATCGTTTATTCCTCGTAGCCACCAAACAAACTACTGTCGATTAGGTCGCACAGGCAAAAAATAGTCAGAAGGTGTACTTGGTGTACCTCTGCTGCGACATCGGATGGCACTCGGAGTTCAATATCGTGGGTATCCAGAAGCGCGGCGCAGTCGCCGCCATCACCACCGGTGAGTGCGAGTATGCCCATATCCCGATCCCGAGCTGCACGCATGGCCTGAACCAGGTTTGAGTCGCGCCCGTCGCTGCTGATAATCACGAGAAGATCACCGGGTTGCCCCAGGGCGCGAACAGGGTGTGCGAAGGTGTCCGCACCGCCGTGGTTTGAGGCAACGGTTCCCATGGAAACGCCGTCGCTATTAAGCGCCATTGCCGGCAAGCCGGGGCGCTCGCGTTGGAACCCACCCGTCAGTTGCGAGCTAAAACTCTGCGCCAGGGCGCCGCTGACACCATTGCCACAGAGCAGGACTTTGCTCTCTGCCAAGAGAGTATGCACCACCATTTCACTGGCTTCTGCTATCAGCGGGGCCAGTATCTCGCCAGCGTTCATTGTGGCTTCAAGGCTGTGGTGAAAAAGGGTTACGACTCGCTGTTCCATTGTGTCCTTAATTCAGGCGAGCTAAAACTCACCATAACTTGACGGGGTAAATCTCGGTTTCGCCTCAGGCTTCGAAGGCGTTTTTAATCCACTGAATGTTTTGTGCATCGCCGTCTATGGCAAGGACATCGAAGCGGCACGGACAATCCAGTTTTTGTTGCTGCAAATAGCGGCTGGCAGTGGCCAGTAGCTTGGCTTGCTTGCGTGAATCCACGCTGGCTGCGGCCCCGCCGAATTTGCTCTTGCGGCGAAAGCGCACCTCCACGAACACGACAGTATCGCTTTCACGGGCGATAAGGTCTATCTCTCCGTGTGAACCGCGATAATTGCGCTCCAGCAGAGTTAGCCCTGCGCGCTTTAAATAGCGGGCTGCGGCAGCCTCCATTTGGCTGCCGACAGTGCCGCTTGAACCCTTAAAAAGCCTCACGATTCCCACTTAACTCGATCGGCTCTCGCTGTGGCAGCTGGGGCTCGACGGTAGTGATGGGCACCGGCACCCCTTTGTCGATTCGCGCCCACATTTGCTCGCGGACTATGCGGCCATCGGCACTCAGGCTCAGTGCGCCGGTGAGACCGTGCATTTTCTGTTCCGGGAACTGGCGCAGCATCGGTAAGCGCGGGTAGAGGCGGAAGGCATCGGCACCGAGGGCATAGAGTCGGGCAAAAGCCGGTGCGGGCGACGCCTGCTCCTCGATATCCTGCTTGGTTTGATTGCTTTCAAACAGCCAGGGAAGAGCGGTAAAGCGAATACCGTTCATGTCCCTGTCGCGATTGCGATTGATGCTGCCACCAAAGACATGGGAGGTAGCGTATACGGGCAGGTCACTGGCGTAGTAGTAGGTCAGCATAGGGTTGAGCTGGCGCGCCTGCTGGGGTTGTGCTGCCAGGAATACCATATCGACATCGTCACGGCGTCTGGGGGTAAATTCCAGCTTTGCCGCCAGGCGACTCTGCAATTCCTTCTTGCGCGCGTTACTGGCGGGAATTAACAGGGAGTCGCTGACCAGAGCCGAGAACTTGCTGTTGTCCTTAAACGTCCGGCGAATGCTAATGGAGCCACCGAGGCGCAACCACTCTTCTTCAAATGCTTCAGCGCCGCGCTGTCCCCAGCTATTGTCAGCGGTGAGGACCATTGCCTGTCGTTTGCCCTGCCGGTAGGCGTGCTGGGCAATTTGCCGCGCTTCATCTTCAATTGCCAGGCCAAACTGGACCAGGTCGGTGGTCAGACGCCCCTCATCGCCATAGTTGAGGGCGAGGGTGGGTACCGGCAGCTTTTCGGTGGCGAGCAGGTTGGCCACTTTGCTCTTATCCAGGGGGCCAACAATCATCTGCGCGCCGGCATCTACTGCGCTCTGGTAAATTTCCTCGAAAGGCTGATCGACCCCGGTGTCGTAGACCATCACTTTTGGCGTGGCGCCGCCAGCATTCAGGGCGGTGTAGTGGGCGGCCATAAAGCCATCCCGGATTGCCCTGCCGGCGTTGCCCAGAGGACCGGATAATGGCAGTAGCAGCGCCACGCGGTCCGCCCGCTGGGTAGCTAACTGCTCAAGTAACTGCAAGGCCTGGGGCGGATGAGCGTTGGCGCTATGGGCCGGCCAGCGCTCTCGCCAGCGGCTGAGGGCGGTCAACTGTGAGCTGATGTCAGTTTGAGTATCGCGGCCTAAGAGAGCCAGCTGATACCAGGCGCGCATCTGGGTGTCGTTGCTTTGGGTGGCACGGGTCTGTAGCTCACTGGACGGCAATTGCGTCAGGAGGTGCCAAAATCCGTTGTTATTCTCAGTGATCGCTTTATCGGACCGGGCAATATAAGAAATTTCCCGTCGCTCATTGATTGCGCTGTCCAGGTTGCCCAGAAGCCCCCACAAATCGGCGCGAAGGGTGCGTAAGGGCAGAGCGGTCTCTTGTGGCAACTGCGGCCAAACATTTTCCAGGCGTGGAGAGGCCGCCAGGTCTAGGGCCTCAAAGAAATCGTCGTCTGCAGCGAGCAAACGGCCATAGACCTGTGCATAGCTGGCAAAGAGATTGTCATCCAGCTGTTCAGGGGTAATTTTGATTACCGCCTCTTTTGCCGTCTCTTTATCCCCGAGCTCGTATAGAATAGCGGCCGCTTGCAGGCGCTGTTGATCCCGTGCCGGCGCCGGCAGGGTCTCGGCACTGCGCAGCATGCGCACAGCTTCACTGCGACTGGCATTGTGTCCGGCCGAGTAATTCGGCTGGTAAACGTTTGGCCGGGAAGCCGGTGTCTGGCAAGCAGCCAGTGCTACTGCCAGTGAGGCAGCTGCCATTCTGGTGATTACAGTAGAGGTGCGCCGGGAAGAGGCGGACATAATCTTCTCCCGCAATATTTATATTTGGAGTGAACAACTATGGGGCCGGATCAGGCGCTGCTTTACATTGTCGCTACGCCCATTGGTAATTTGGCCGATATGGTACCGCGAGCGATCGAAGTTCTACAATGTGCCGATCTGGTTGCGGCGGAGGACACACGTCACAGTCAGCGATTATTTTCCCATTTTAATATCGATACGCCACTAATGGCATATCACGATCACTCGGATGACAAGCGCACAGAGCAGATTTTGCAGCGCTTGGAGCAGGGCCAGACCATTGCCCTGATTTCCGATGCGGGCACCCCGCTGATCTCAGATCCCGGTTATCGCCTGGTACGTGAAGCCCGGGAGCGTGGAATCAAAGTCTCCCCGATACCGGGGGCTTGTGCTTTTGTCTCCGCACTGAGCGCCGCCGGACTCCCCAGCGACAAGTTTAGTTTCGAGGGATTCCTGCCGGCTAAGTCCGGTGCCCGTGAGCGAGCTCTACAGGAGTTGGCCAGTGATACCCGTACCCTGGTGTTCTACGAGGCCCCTCACCGGGTTGCCGACACTTTGGAGGCAATGGCGGCCGTGTTTGGCGGCAATCGCGAAGCGGTGATAGCCCGCGAGGTCAGCAAGGCCTTTGAAACTTTTCAGTTGATGCCTCTGGCAGAGTTGGTTGAGTGGGTCCGCGCTGACAGCAACCAGCAGCGCGGTGAGATTGTTTTGATGGTGCGTGGTGCGGAGCGCTCTCGTGACAGTGAGCTGGATGGGGAGGCGCAGCGTGTGATGTCACTGTTGCTGGCAGAGTTACCGCCGAAAAAAGCGGCTGCGATCGCTGCAGAAATAACCGGGGTTAAAAAGAAAGTCCTGTACAACTGGAGTCTGGAGCAAAAATAAGGCATCGATTGCTGCAATTGCCTGTTGCAATCCGCTTGTCGCCTCTTTACTCTTCGCCGCGAGCTGGCCGGGCAATCGCTGTCGCCTTGTGCGATGGAGGAAAGTCCGGGCTCCATAGGGTGGAACGCCAGGTAACGCCTGGGGGGTGTGAACCTACGGAAAGTGCAGCAGAGAGTAGACCGCCGATGGCTCCTTTTTTGGGAGTACAGGTAAGGGTGAAAGGGTGCGGTAAGAGCGCACCGCGCGGCTGGTAACAGTCCGCGGCACGGTAAACCCCGTTCGGAGCAAGACCAAATAGGCCCTCTACAGGTGTGACCCGCACTGAGGGCGGGTAGGTCGCTTGAGGTGTCTGGCGACAGGCATCCCAGATGAATGATTGTCCTCGACAGAACCCGGCTTACAGGCCAGCTCAACAATTTTAAAAGCCCGGCATTTGCCGGGCTTTTTTGTTAGGTTTTGGCGGGCTATGCTGATTCTGGCGGCCTGATAGTCCCTTGTCGTTCGCTTATTTCTTTCCATTTTCATTCGGCGTGAATCCCTTTCTGGCTAAAAAAAATTGAATAACTGTTAGGGGATCAATCGTGCCAGATAGGGCTGTTCCCATCAGTTTCGATGTGCCAATATGCGCCACTTCTCTGTAGGCCGCGATTTTACAAGGGGTTATGGGGACTTTGGGGTCGAATTCCTTGACTTTGTGTCGACCAGTTTTATAGTGTCGAAAGTGGGAAAAAGTGGAAAATCGTGGAAATTTGTGGTTTATTCGCGATAAGTAAGTGGGCGTTCACACCGCCTGGTTAAAATCGAACATCTTTTTCCACTGGCCCGCCACAAAGGCGTGAGTCACGAGAGTCGCGATCTCCAAAGTGAGTACCACTGAAAGTGTATTTGGGCAGCCACGCAATCAATATGGACGCAAAAGGGCGTCTGGCAATACCGGCGCGCGTTCGCGACAGGCTGGTAGATGAGTGTGGGGGTTGCTTGGTGGTGACGGCCCATACAGAGGAGCGCTGCCTGCTGGTATACCCGTCGCCCCAGTGGCAGCAGATTCTCCCGAAGATAGAAGCCTTGCCCAGTTTTAACAAAGTGGCTCGGCGCGCTCAGCGCCTGCTGATCGGGTATGCCTGTGAACTGCAGGTGGATGGCAACGGCAGGGTATTGATTCCGCCAACTCTGCGTGAGTACGCGGGGCTGGAAAAGAAATTGATGTTAGTGGGCCAGGGGAAAAAGCTGGAGCTCTGGAGTGAGGAGCGCTGGATGTCCTGGCTCGATGATAGTGAAGACGAAGAGGGTATGCCTGAGGAAATGGCATCCCTCTCTTTATAAGGGGAGTACCGGGTGTCTCAAGAATTGCATCGCAGTGTGTTGTTACGCGAGGCCGTAGACGCTCTGGTGACTGAGCCGGATGGGTTTTATATCGATGGCACCTTTGGCCGGGGTGGGCACAGCGCCTCAATCCTTGAGCACTTGGGGCCCAATGGTCAGTTGGTAGGGGTGGATAAAGATCCCCAGGCTGTTGAATTTGCAGAGCAGCGGTTTGCCGGTGAATCCCGTTTTTCCATTTGGCATGGGTCTTTTGCCGATATGGATAAGGCTGCCGGGCAAGCTGCCGGTAAGGTCAGTGGAATATTGCTCGACCTGGGAGTGTCTTCGCCACAACTGGATCAAGCCGAGCGCGGTTTCAGTTTTATGCAGGATGGCCCGCTGGATATGCGTATGGATACCAGTCGGGGTATCAGTGCAGCGGAGTGGGTTAACACTGAGGCCGAGGCCGAAATGGTCCGGGTGTTTAAGGAGTACGGAGAGGAGCGTTTTGCCCGTCGAATGGCTGCTGCCATTGTAAAGCGCCGGCTGGAAAAGCCATTTGAGCGCACCCTCGATTTTGCCGAGGTTGTGAAAGAGGCGAATCCGGCTTGGGAAAAAGGTAAACATCCTGCTACCCGGGTATTTCAGGCTATCCGTATCCATATTAATGGCGAGTTGGATGATCTGCAGAGTGCATTGGATAAATCCCTGCAGTTACTGGCACCGGGTGGACGTCTGGTGATTATCAGTTTCCACTCTCTTGAAGACCGAATGGTGAAGCGTTTTATTCGGGAAAAAGAGCGCGGTCCCCAGTTGCCTCGTGGCCTTCCGGTTATGGATAGCCAGATAGCCAAGTCGCTGCGTTCAGTGGGCAAAGCGGTGAAAGCCAACACTGCAGAACTGGATGAAAATCAGCGATCTCGCAGTGCAGTAATGCGAGTGGCAGAAAAACTGGGTGGAAACTGAGTTTATGTCCGGCAAGGCTCTGCTTGGAATGGGAGTGATGTGGGTAGCGGTAATCCTATCGTCGCTTTCGGTTATTCAAAGTACCCAGCAAAGTCGGGAGTTGACCGCTGAGTTGGGTAAGGCGCAAAAAGCCCACGATGAGTTGCGCTACGAGCAGGAGCGTCTCCTTTTGGAAAAAAGTGCCTGGTCTGCCTATAGCCGGGTCGAACAGGTCGCACAAGAAAAATTAAAAATGCACATGCCTGCGCCTTCGGAACAGGTACTGGTGGTAGTGGATTAAACCCTAGCTGCCATCAGGTGAAGACGTAATTACCCCACTGTTTGCCCGGTGGGGTTTCTGCGTTTGGGGGCTTTGGCCTTTAAATAATTATAAAGAGTTTTGTATTAATTGGGTTTCGGGACTCAGGCCGGGAAAGTGACACGCTCAGCCTGGGCACAGAATAAATAGATAACGCCAACTGGAAAAACATGGGCGCAGTCAAAAAAAAGGATATTCAGCCGGGTATTGCCCGCTGGCGTTTTGCGCTGGTGGCAGTTCTGCTGTGCCTGCTCGCCCTGGCCCTGGTTTTCCATTTGGCCAGACTTCAAGTGGTGCCTGCTGCTGAGCGCGGATATCGTTTTCTGCAGGATCAGGGCCGGGCTCGTACCCTGCGCACTGAAGAAATTGCCGCGTATCGGGGCTCGATCGTCGACCGAAATGGTGAGCTTCTCGCCGTAAGTACACCGGTGCACAGTCTGTGGGCTAATCCGAAACTGTTACGCGAAATAAGTGATGAAGATTTAGTGCGCTTGGCTCGCGCGCTGGATTTACAGCCATCCAAACTGGGTGCCCGCCTGGAGAAGTACCGCAATAAAGAATTTATGTATCTGCATCGCCACCTGTCTCCAGAGGAGGCTGGGGAAGTGCTGGAGCTGGGTATTTCAGGTGTTTTCAGTAAAAAAGAATACCGGCGCTTTTACCCTGCTGGAGAGGTGGTAGCCCAGCTTCTCGGTTTTACCAATATTGATGATCGCGGCCAGGAAGGAATGGAGCTGGCCTACGATGACTGGCTGTCGGGACAGCCGGGATCCCGCCAGGTAATTAAAGACCTGAAAGGGCGTACTGTAAGAGATTTAGCGATCCACCAGGAAGCGCAACCGGGCAGGGATCTGCGTTTGTCTATCGATATGCGCCTGCAGTATTTGGCCTACCGGGAATTAAAACGAGCAGTCTCGGAAAACGGCGCCGCCTCGGGTTTTATGGTGATTCTCGATACTCACAGTGGTGATGTATTGGCTATGGCCAACCAGCCTTCATTTAATCCCAATGACCGTAAGGGCGCTAAGTCAGCAGCCATGCGCAACCGAGCCCTGATCGACCAATTTGAACCGGGCTCTACGGTAAAGCCTTTAACGGTACTGGCCGCTTTGGAAACTGGGCGCTATACGCCAAAGACAGAAATAAACACCAGCCCTGGATATATTCGCGTGCCGGGAAAAACCCTGGTGGACCCGGTTAATTACGGAAAAATAGACCTCACTAAGATTATTACTAAGTCGAGCCAGGTGGGAATTACAAAAATTGCTCTCGATTTGGAACCAAATTCTCTGCGGGGACTCTTTTATCGCTTGGGTCTGGGCGAGGCAGTGGGCAGCGGCTTCCCCGGTGAAGCACAGGGGATCTTGCCCAGTCGTAGCCGCTGGCATCCAATCGAGCGGGCTAATTTCGCCTTCGGCTACGGTTTAACAGTTAACGCTGTGCAACTGGCACAAGCCTACAGCGTGCTAGCGAATGAAGGGGTTAAGCGTCCTGTTTCCCTGGTTTTATCCGGTGACAAAGTGCCGGGCGAGCCTGAGCAGGTTATTGAGCAATCCTTGGCTGGGCAGGTTACAGCGATGTTGGAGACGGTGATTTCCCGGGGTACCGGACGCCTTGCCGCTGTAGAAGGTTATCGTGTCGCCGGCAAGACCGGTACTGTGCACAAAGTTGGCAGTAGTGGTTATGCGGATAATCGCTACCGCTCAGTATTTGCGGGCTTTATCCCCGCTGATAATCCGCGTCTTGCGGCGGTAGTTGTTATTGATGATCCCAGTCATGCCAAATATTACGGTGGTGAAGTTGCTGCACCGGTATTCGGTTCGGTGATGACTGGTGCTATGCGCCTGTTGCAGGTTCCGCCGGAAAAAATTGGATCGGCGGAAGGGCAATTGGCCGCGCAGTTAAGCGAGAGGGGTTCAAAATCGTGAGTCAGCGCGAACAACATTCTGTTTCTATCAAAGAATTAGTGCCGGGTTACGCCGGTATTCCCGATATTTCTGTCACTGGTATTGCCCTGGATAGCCGCAAGATAAAAGCGGGCGATGTATTTATGGCCTTGCGCGGTTCTGTGGTCGATGGTCGGGAATATATCGATGCGGCAATTACTGCAGGTGCTGCGGTAGTGCTTGCCGACGGCGACAAGCTGGAATGTAAAAGCCGTGGTGATATCCAGGTGGTCAGTGTTCCCGGTCTGGCAAAGCGGGTAGGGGAAATTGCCGCGCGCTTCCACGGTAATCCCAGTGCTGAAATGCACTTGGTCGGCGTGACTGGCACCAACGGTAAAACCACTTGCGCCTATTTGACTTCCCAATTACTGGCTCGCCACTTTGGCAGTGCAGCATTGATAGGCACCATCGGTAATGGTGTCTGGAAAGATAACCAAATCGAATTGCAGGAAACGGGTTTAACAACGCCTGACCCGGTGAGTTTACAAGCGGACTTTGCAAATTATCGCGATAGTGGCGTTGCCGCTGCCGCAATGGAAGTTTCTTCGCATTCCCTTTCTCAGGGACGTGTGCATGGGCTGATTTTTGATACGGCAATTTTTACCAATTTGAGCCGCGATCATTTGGATTATCACGGCAATATGGCCGCTTACGGCGCAGCCAAAGAGAAACTTTTCGGACTGCCAAAATTGAAGCGAGGAATCATTAACCTGGATGATCCGTTTGGCGCCCAGTTGGCAGAACGCTGCAAATTGCGTGGCCTGCGCGTTATTACTTATGGGCTGCAGGCGGGTGATTTATATGTTGCTGACCTGCGTCGCCATGAGCGCGGATTTTCTGTAAAGCTAAATTCCCCCTGGGGCAGCGGTGAACTGCACGCACCCTTAATCGGCGATTTCAATATTCACAATGCTCTGGCTGTCGTAGCTGCTGCAGCGGCAGAGGGCATGCCTTTTGAAGATATTCTTGACGCTTTCCCCACTATTAAAGCGGTGCCGGGGCGTATGGAGCGTGTCCTGGTTGAGGGTTCCGATGATGTGGGTGTATTGGTGGATTATGCCCATACACCAGATGCTCTTCGCGCGGCTTTAGCAGCAGCGCGCCCTTACTGTCGCGGTAATTTGTGGTGTGTTTTTGGTTGTGGCGGTGACCGGGATACGGGTAAGCGCGCGGCGATGGGGCGTATTGCCTCCGAGATGGCGGACCGTGCCATTGTGACTAGCGATAATCCCCGCAGCGAGGAACCACAAAAAATTATCGACGATATTCTCGAAGGGGCTGCCAGTAATATCGAAGTTGAAATTGATCGCGCGACAGCGATATCTCAGGCGGTATCTGCAGCACAACCGGGGGATATTGTATTGATCGCCGGTAAAGGGCACGAGAATTACCAAATTATCGGCAGTGAAAAAATTCACTTCTGCGATCGTGAGCAAGCTGCTGCAGCTCTCAAAGCCCGCGTGGATGAATCGGGCCAGTCAAGTGAAGGCAAGGAGAGCCAAGGTGATTAATTCCCTTACGTTGCAGCAACTGCAAAGCCGTTTTGGTGGTGAGTTAATCAATGGCTCTGTGGAGTTTGAACTGGTTTGTACGGATACCCGCAAGCTGGACCCCAAATCTTTATTTGTTGCTCTGGTTGGCGAAAATTTTGATGCGCACGATTTTGTCGGTGAGCTGGATGGCCAGGTATTGGGGTTGGTCGTCGATCGTGAAGTGCCCAGTTGCAGTTTACCGCAGTGGCGCGTTGAAGATACGACGGTCGCATTAGGACAAATTGGCTTACTGTGCCGTGAGCAGTTTGACGGTCCGGTTGTGGCCATCACAGGGTCCTGCGGAAAAACCACCGTTAAGGAGATGCTGTCTGCAATTTTTTCCCAGAGTCATACACCCTGTGTAACCGAGGGAAACCTGAACAACCAGTTCGGTTTACCTATGACTTTGTTTGGGCTGACAGTGCAACACGATGTGTTGATTCTCGAAATGGGAGCTAACGGCCCTGACGATATTGGCTACCTGTGTAGTATCGGCAAGCCGCAGGTGACGGCGGTAAATAACGTAATGCCAGCGCATGTCGAGGGCTTTGGTTCTGTTGATGCTATCGCAAAAGCCAAGGGCCAAATTTATACCAGTTTGGATGTATCGGCGACGGCGGTGATCAATACCGATGATGGCTATGCGAATTACTGGTTGGAGAATATGCCCGAAGGGGTAAAGACTCTGGGTATTGGCTTATCTAATGAGTGTGCTATCCATGCGGATAATATTGTATTGAATCCTAATGGTTGCCCTTCATTTGACTTGGTAATTGAAGGCGTTGCCCACCCTGTTAGCCTGAAATTGCTTGGTGAGCACAACGTTCACAACGCTCTGGTTGCTGCTGGATGTGCTTTTGCTGCGGGAATACCTGCGGTTGAAATTATCAGCGGACTTAACACGGTGACCGGGGTTGCTGGGCGCTTGCAGGAGCAGGCAGGTATAGCCGGTGCAACCGTTATTGATGACAGTTACAACGCTAACCCTGGCTCTGTAGGTGCGGCCATTGAATTGCTATCACAGCGTTCAGGCAAAAAGATCCTGGTGCTTGGGGATATGGCCGAGCTGGGTCCCGATGCCGAAGAAATGCACCGGAGTGTGGGAGCTTTAGCGCGGGAGCGCGGCTTGGATGCACTGTTTACATTGGGGCCACTGGGTACTGCCGCCAGTATGGCCTTTTCTGCGGGGAGGCATGAGTCACTGCGGAATTATCGCGAGAGAGAACCCTTGGTTGTAGCTCTCACTCAACAATTGGATGAAAAAACCACAGTATTGGTTAAGGGATCACGCAGCGCCCGTATGGAATTGGTAGCGCAGGCACTGCTTGGCAACAGCAGAGGGGAGAAGTAATGCTGCTTTGGCTTGCAGAGCTATTACAACAACACGTCAGTGGTTTTTCGGTATTTAACTATCTGACTGTACGCGCAATTCTTGCTGCGTTGACGGCGCTGGGTATATCACTACTCGTGGGCCCGCGTATGATTCACTGGCTGAATCATTTACAGGTGGGGCAGGCAGTGCGGGATGATGGCCCGCAAAGCCATTTGAGTAAATCTGGCACCCCAACTATGGGGGGTACGCTGATCCTCGCCTCGATTTTTGCGTCGGCTCTGCTCTGGTCCGATCTCAGCAACCGCTACGTGTGGGTAACTTTATTAGTTACTTTTGTTTTCGGCGCGGTGGGTTTTGTAGATGACTATAAAAAAGTCGTTTACAAAAATCCCCGTGGCCTTATTGCCCGTTGGAAGTATTTTTGGCAGTCAGTTGCCGGATTGGGCGCTGCTATTTATCTGTATATGAGTGCTTCAAGCCCGGCGGAAACCCAGTTCTTTGTACCTTTTTTCAAGGATGTTGCGATCAATCTGGGGCCGGTAACTTTTATATTGCTGACCTATTTTGTTGTTGTAGGCTCCAGTAATGCGGTCAACCTGACCGATGGTCTCGATGGCTTGGCGATTATGCCTACAGTGATGGTGGGCGGTGCACTCGGGGTTATCGCTTACCTATCTGGCCATATGGAATTTGCCAACTATCTGCATATCCCGCCTATCCCTGGTGCTGGTGAGTTAGCAGTGTTCTGTGCTGCCCTCGGTGGTGCCGGGCTCGGATTTTTATGGTTTAACACCTATCCGGCCCAGGTATTTATGGGAGATGTAGGCGCCCTGGCTCTGGGAGCAGCATTGGGCATTATTGCGGTAATTACCCGTCATGAAATTGTCCTCTTCATTATGGGCGGTGTGTTTGTGATGGAAACGGTTTCCGTAATTTTGCAGGTGGCATCCTTTAAATTAACGGGGAAGAGAATTTTTCGCATGGCGCCTCTGCACCACCACTTTGAGTTAAAAGGGTGGCCGGAGCCTCGAGTCATTGTGCGCTTTTGGATTATTACCGTCATTCTGGTCTTGGCTGGTTTGGCAACACTGAAAATTCGATAAGTAGATAAATGAGCCTGATCGCGACTTCTTCACAGCAGAAAGTGGTAATAGGTCTTGGCGCTACCGGGAAATCGGTGGTGCGCTACCTGCTGCGTCACGGTCATACTCCGGTTGTTGCAGACAGTCGCGACAACCCGCCCGGACTTGAAGCTTTCCGTCAGGAGTTCCCAGAAGTGGCCGTGGAAACGGGTCCATTACGTTCAGACACTTTACTAGCCGCAAGTCTGATTATTGCCAGTCCGGGGGTTGCGCTTGCAGAACCCGTATTGCAACAGGCGATTGCCGATGGCATCCCTGTGGTTGGGGATATCGAGTTATTTGCCCAGGCCCTGACACGAAGGCAGTCGATAGCAAAGATCGCCGCGATCACGGGCTCCAACGGTAAAAGCACAGTAACCACACTGTTGGGGGAAATGGTAGAAGAAGCTGGGCTGACAGTTGGTGTCGGTGGAAATATCGGTGTGCCGGTTCTGGACTTGCTGGAGGAACCGCTACCAGAAGTGTTTGTTCTGGAGCTTTCCAGTTTCCAGCTGGAAACTACCTATTCTTTGGCTCCCAGCGTTGCCACCATTTTGAATATGAGCGCGGACCATATGGACCGCTACCCCAGCATGGTGGAGTACCACCGGGCCAAGCAGCGCATTTATCGTGGTGCGGATCAATTCGTGATAAATCGTGCGGACCCCTTAACCCAGGGGCCTCTCTCCCGTGAGCGGCGGGAGTGGAGCTTTGGGCTTGATCAACCTGATCTCAATCAGTTTGGCCTGCGCTCACATGAAGGGCAGAGCTGGTTAGCTCGAGGCACTGAACTTTTATTGCCGGTAAGCGATTTGGCCATGGTAGGCAAACATAATATTGCCAACGGTTTGGCTGCCCTGGCGATGGGCTATGCACTGGGGTTGCCGACCGAAGCGATGCTGCGAGTTTTACGCCGTTTTCGCGGCTTAAAGCACCGTTGTGAGCGGGTGACAGATTTTGAAAGCGTTGTTTATGTCAACGATTCAAAGGGCACCAATGTAGGTGCAACTCAAGCTGCATTGGATGGCTTATCTACGGCAACTCAAAAAATAGTGCTTATCGCCGGGGGGGATGGCAAAGGCGCTGACTTTGCTCCCTTGCGAAAAAGTGCTGGGGCGCTGCGGGGATTGGTTTGTATTGGAGTAGATGGAGACAAGATAGCCAGCGTTTTTGATGGCCAGTGTGAAATTCGCAGAGCTACTTCGATGGTGCAAGCGGTCGCAGAGGCCAGGAAATTGGCGAATAGTGGCGACTATGTTTTGTTGTCACCAGCGTGCGCCAGCTTTGATATGTACCGTAATTTTGAAGCCCGTGGTGATGATTTTCGCCAGACAGTTCTTGCGCTACGCGATACAGCTGGAGGTGTCCTGTGAGCACTCTGGCAGTGAAGAATCAGGATAGCGAATGTCAGGATGGACTGCTGCTGTTCACTGTTCTGGCCCTGGCCAGTATCGGGGTGGTAATGGTTGCCTCAGCTTCCATTGCCTTTGCAACGGATATTTACGGTGATCCCTGGTATTTCCTCAGACGTCACTTGGCTTTCTTGATGGTTGGTGGTGTGGCTGGACTCGTCGTCAGTCAGATTCCCCTGGCAATTTGGTCACGATTATCATGGCCGCTATTGTTGTTTGCCTGTCTGTTGATGGTAGCTGTGCTTGTGCCTGGGATTGGCCGGGAGGTAAACGGTAGCCGGCGCTGGCTGGTATTTGCAGGTATCACTGTGCAGCCTGCAGAAGTGGCCAAGTTTTGTTTGCTGGTTTTCTTTGCCAGTTTTTTAACGCGCCGAAATAAGCAGTTGCGCCATTGGAGCAGTTTTATGGTCCCGGTGGTGATTCTGGGTAGCGTTGCTCTGTTATTACTTTTGCAGCCGGATTTCGGCTCTGTAGTTGTAATTTCTGGCACTGTGCTGGCAATGGTTTTTTTGGCGGGAGCGCGCCTTCCCCATACTTTTTTATTGGTGGCTGCCGCTGCCAGTGGCTTAGCGTTAATGGCGTTGATGAGCCCTTATCGCTTGCAGCGATTGCTGACTTTTCTAGACCCTTGGGGGGACCAGTTTGCCAGTGGTTATCAACTTACCCAGTCACTGATCGCGTTTGGGCGAGGAGAGTGGTTTGGTGTGGGGTTGGGCAATAGCGTGCAGAAACTATTTTATCTGCCCGAGGCCCATACGGATTTTATTTTCGCCATTCTGGCTGAAGAGTGGGGAATGTTGGGCGGTGTAGTGCTTGTGGGACTTTTTGTTGTGCTCACTTACTCATTGCTCCGGCTGGTAAGGGAATCTCTTGTGCAGGAGAAGTTCTTTGCTGCACTGTTAGCCTTTGGTATGGCTGTGCTATTGGCGGGGCAAGCTTTCGTCAATATGGGCGTTGCTTCTGGCCTGCTGCCAACCAAAGGCTTGACCCTGCCATTTGTCAGTTCTGGTGGCAGCAGCCTGATTGTGTGCTGTGCATTACTCGGTTTGGCGATGCGGATCCGGGCTGAATTAAAGCAGCCTGCTGAAAACGGAAGAGAGGGGCTTGAACTTTTGCGTCAGCTGCCAATATTCCATCAACCCAAGTCCAGTATGAAGGGCAGTAGCGGAGAAACCGTTTGATGTCTGAAGTAAATAAACGTTTTTCCGGGAAAAAGTTTTTGTTGATGGCGGGTGGCACTGGAGGCCATGTATTTCCAGCACTGGCTGTGGCTAAGGCACTGCAAGAACAGGGAGGCGATGTCGAGTGGTTAGGCACCGAGCGTGGGATTGAATCCCGCTTGGTTCCAAAGGCAAATATTCCTCTGAACTGTATCAAGGTAGAGGGCATACGAGGAAAGGGAAAGCTGGCCTTGCTCAAGGCCCCGCTGCAAATTTTGCGAGCAATTGCCCAGGCTAGAGCGGTGGTTAAGAAAGTACGACCTGATGCGGTGCTCGGCTTTGGCGGTTTTGCGACTGGGCCTGGCGGTGTTGCGGCCCGTCTCGGCGGGATACCACTGATTATTCACGAACAGAATGCCGTTGCTGGAACGACTAACCGCTTGTTGGCGCGGATTTCCAGCCAGGTGCTCGAAGCATTTCCCAGTGGTTTACCTGGTGCCAGACAGGTGGGCAACCCGGTGCGTAAGGAAATTGCAGAGCTGCCAGAACCAGAGGCGCGAATTGGCAGCCAGGTGTCTCTACGACTTTTGGTTTTAGGGGGCAGTCTCGGTGCTGTGGCGATAAATGATTTGGTTCCGAAGGCGATTGCTTTGTTGGATCCCTCTTTGCGCCCGACAGTGCTCCACCAGGCAGGAGAGCGCCATCTGGAGGTCGCCAGAGAAGCCTATAAAGAGGCGGGCGTAGAGGCTGAGGTAGTCCCCTTTATAGCGGATATGGCTGAGGCCTATAGCTCCGCAGACTTGATTATTTGTCGGTCCGGAGCTTTGACAGTTTCCGAAATTGCAGCTGCAGGTGTCGGCGCAATTATGGTGCCTTTTCCTTTTGCAATTGATGATCATCAAACGCGTAATGGCGAGTGGTTGCAAAATGCCGGCGGAGCGATTGTTATTCAGCAGCGTGAATTGGATGAACAGAAGTTATCTGGTTTATTGAAGAGTTTATTAGAAGATCGCCAGAAGCTATTACAAATGGCGAGTGCTGCACGGCAAGTGGCAAAAACCGATGCGACGGAGCAAGTGGTTAATGCTTGCGGAGAAGAGCTGGCCCCGGCCAGGTAACAGAGAATAAGTGGACGAAGGTTAGAGTAATGTCTTCAGTGCGGACAAGCGAAGATAAAAGTTATGCGGTACCGGCCATGCGCCGTATCCGCCGAATCCACTTTATTGGGATCGGCGGTGCCGGTATGAGCGGTATTGCAGAGGTGTTACAAAATCAGGGCTACGAAGTTTCCGGTTCTGACTTGCGTGAATCTGCGGTAACCGACAGATTGCGTAAACTGGGTGTTAAAGTTCAAATTGGACACAGCGCGGAAAACGTTCGTGGCGTTGATGTTGTGGTTAATTCCTCTGCGGTACACGGTGATAACCCGGAGCTGGTCGAGGCGAGGGAGAAAAGAATCCCTATTGTACGCCGTGCCGAAATGCTCGGCGAACTGATGCGCTATCGCTACGGTATCGCCGTGGCAGGAACTCATGGAAAGACAACCACTACAAGTCTGATCGCCTCAATTTTTGCGGCGGACAAAAAAGACCCGACCTTCGTTATCGGTGGCTTGGTCAACGCTGCGGGTGCTAATGCAGCCCTAGGTGAAAGTCGTTATCTGGTGGCGGAAGCTGACGAGAGCGATGCGTCTTTTATTCATCTTCAGCCTATGGTTACGGTGATTACCAACATCGATGCGGACCATATGGAAACTTATGGTGGCGATTTTGAAAAGGTGAAGCAGATCTTTATTGATTTCGTACACAACCTGCCGTTTTATGGTTTGGCGGTGGTCTGTGGGGATGATGCCAATGTTCAGGAGGTCATTCCCAAGTTCTCTCGCCCGGTTTTGACCTATGGATTTGATGAGGGTAATGATTACCGCATCGTTGAAGTAAAGCAGGAGCCTCTTTGTAGCCACGTCACCGTACAGAGACCCAAGGGTGATCTATTACAGGTTTCTGTAAATACGCCGGGTATTCACAATGTGCTCAATGCGACAGCAGCAATTGCTGTAGCTAGTGATGAAGGCGTCAGCGATGAGGCGATTCGCCAGGGGCTGAAAGGTTTCCAGGGTGTTGGTCGTCGATTCCAGATCTACGGTGATTATGCGGTTAGCGATGATACTGAGGCTGAAAAAGTGATGTTGGTGGATGATTACGGTCATCACCCACGTGAAGTGGCTGCTACGGTAAGGACTGTTCGAGATGGTTGGCCGGATCGTCGTTTGGTAATGATTTACCAACCCCACCGCTATACCCGGACACGGGACCTGTTTGAAGACTTTGTACAGGTACTTTCCGAGGTGGATAAGCTGATTTTGTTGGATGTGTACAGTGCCGGTGAATCGCCGATCGCTGGTGCTGATGGAAGAACACTTGCGCGAAGTTTACGCAACCGGGGTCAGGTAGATCCGATTTTTATGGAGACCATTGATCAGGTTCCTCCAGTATTGGCAGATTTGTTGGAGCCGGGTGATATTGTACTGACTCAGGGCGCAGGTAATGTTGGAGCGCTCTCGCAAAAACTCGCAGAGTGGCGCCTTGGTGAGCGGGGCGGTGGAGACTGAGCTAGTAGTGAAAGGCGCTGGAACGAAAACAACCTCGAGAAAAAAAAAGGCTGCTCGCGGTGCAAGCCCTCTCGGGGCCGGTGATCCCGATAAACTACGCTTGAATTGGAAGCGGTGTTTTTTTTTACTGGCAATATTCGTGAACTTTTCAGCATTACTCTTTGGTGTAGCCTGGTTATGGCAATGGGCTCCATCGGTTGAACTCAGTAATGTTGATGCCCTGGAGCAGGTGCAAGTACGCGGCGCTTTTAATGCGGTAACAGAAGAGGAAATAAGGGAGGCGCTCCTTCCTCACCTGAAAGCGGGCTTTTTTTCAGCGGACATTCAGGCAATGCGGCAGACATTACTCGCTAATCCCTGGATTGTTTCCGCTTCAGTGAGCCGGCGTTGGCCGAAGGGGGTTGAGGTTGATATCACTGAGGCGCAGCCCTTAGCCACCTGGGGCGAAGAGAAATTGTTGGTGGCGAGTGGGGATTTGTTACCGCGACCGGCTTACATGGGGGTTCAGGCCCTGCCAGAGCTTGCAGGGGATGAAGAGCTGGTAGAGCGCATTATGTTGCAGTACCGAGCTCTCGCGGGGTTACTCACGACGCGGGACATGGAAGTAAAACGGTTGTCCTTTGATGACCTGAGGGGTTGGCATCTGGAGTTGGTGTCGGGAATTGAATTAAAACTTGGCCATGATGCTTTATTGGAACGGGTACACCGCTTTCTGTATTTAAGTCGCGGTGTACTGGCTCCACACTTACAAAAAGTAGTCAGTGTTGATACACGTTACAGCAATGCAGTAGCGATTCAGTGGAAAGACGAAGAAAAGTAAATATGGAGGCAGCCCAGTTGGCTGCTTTACAGATAAAAGTTTAAAAGCGAACGCTGTATTCTGGTCCGATAGTAGAACCTGAACCGGAATGCAGCTCAGCGAGGTTGGTACGAAAATGACACAGGTAACCGATCAGCGCATGATTGTTGGACTGGATATAGGCACCTCTAAAGTAGTCGCTATTGTCGGTGAGGTTTCCGGTGATGGGGAACTCAATATTGTCGGTATCGGCTCTCATCGTTCCACGGGAATGAAAAAGGGCGTAGTGGTTAATATTGAATCAACTGTACAGTCTATTCAGCGCGCTGTGGAAGAAGCTGAGTTGATGGCGGGTTGCGAAATTCACTCTGTGTACGCAGGGATTGCGGGAAGTCACATTCGCAGCTTGAACTCTCACGGTATAGTTGCCATCAAGGATCGAGAAGTTACTCAACAGGATCTCGATCGTGTTATTGATGCGGCTAGAGCTGTCGCTATTCCGGCGGACCAGAAAATTTTGCATACGCTTCCCCAGGAATACCTGATTGATAATCAGGAAGGGGTAAAAGAGCCTTTGGGAATGTCCGGTGTACGTCTCGAAGCAAAAGTCCACCTGGTTAGCGGCGCAGTGAATGCTGCGCAGAATATTGAAAAATGTATTCGCCGTTGTGGCCTGGAAGTGGAGGATGTCATTCTTGAGCAATTGGCCTCAAGTTACGCTGTCCTCACTGAAGATGAAAAAGAATTGGGAGTGTGCATGGTAGATATTGGTGGGGGAACTACCGATATCGCAGTATTTACTGGCGGCTCTATTCGGCATACCGGTGTGATACCGATTGCTGGAGACCAGGTTACCAATGATATTGCCATGGCCTTGCGGACACCGACACCGCACGCAGAAGATCTGAAAATCAAATATGCGTGCGCATTGGCAAAGCTCGCTCGCGAAGGTGAAACCATCAAGGTGCCAAGCGTTGGTGATCGCGCGCCCAGGGATTTATCCCGACAGGCATTGGCCGAGGTCGTTGAGCCGCGCTACGACGAATTGTTTACATTAGTACAGGCGGAGTTACGTCGCAGCGGCTTCGAAGACTTGTGTGCGGCGGGTGTAGTACTTACCGGCGGCTCTTCAAAAATGGAGGGCGCAGTTGAACTGGCTGAGGAAATTTTTCATATGCCGGTTCGCCTAGCAGTGCCTCAGGGTATTGCAGGTTTGACGGATATCGTCAGCAACCCAATTTATTCCACTGGAGTTGGATTATTGATGTATGCGATGCAGCAGGAAGAGGCTCGAGAGGGCAAAATACAACCTGTGCGCAACGATAATCAGTGGTGGGACAAGGTAAAGCACTGGTTTCGCGGAAATTTGTAATAGAGTGCAACCAGATTTAGCCATCCCATGAGGGATTTTTTTTAGGCATGGCTGTAAAATTCGACATGAGCAAGAAAGGGGAACAGCAATGTTCGAACTAGTTGATAGCGTACAGGATAAGCCTGTCATCAAGGTGATTGGTGTCGGCGGTGGCGGTGGTAATGCTGTTAAGCATATGATCGCCAATGATGTTGAGGGTGTAGATTTTATCTGTGCAAATACCGATGCACAGGCTCTCAAAGATATTGAGGCTCGCACTATCCTGCAACTGGGTAACACAATTACACGCGGTCTGGGTGCGGGTGCAAACCCGGACATTGGTCGCCAGTCCGCGCTTGAAGATCGCGATCGTATTGCTGAGGTATTAAACGGTGCGGATATGGTGTTTATCACTGCCGGTATGGGCGGTGGTACCGGCACCGGCGGTGCGCCAATTGTTGCTGAGATTGCAAAAGAGCTCGGCATCCTCACCGTTGCAGTGGTCACTCGTCCATTTAAGATCGAAGGGCGCAAACGCACTGTAGTGGCTGAAGAGGGAATCCTTGAGCTGCGCGATAAAGTTGACTCCCTGATTACTATTCCCAACGATCGCTTGTTGGAAGTACTCGGCAGCAAGATCACAATGAAGTCCGCATACAAAGAAGCGGATAACGTTTTGCTCGGTGCTGTTCAGGGTATTGCCGACCTGATGATTCGCCCGGGCATCATGAACGTAGACTTTGCCGATGTACGCACCGTAATGTCTGAGATGGGTATGGCAATGATGGGCTCCGGTTCAGCCGTTGGTGAAAACCGTGCGCGTGAAGCTGCAGAGAAAGCAGTACGCAGCCCGCTGCTGGATAACGTCAACCTGGCAGGTGCTCGCGGTATCCTGGTGAATATCATCACCGGTAGCGAAGAGGCGGGCTGTCAGGAACTGACCTTGGGTGAATACTCAGAGGTGGGTGAGATTGTCCAGGAAATTGCCTCCGACGAAGCGACGGTAGTGATCGGTACCGCTGTGGATGACAAGCTAGGTGATGAGATGCGAGTTACCGTGGTGGCGGCGGGCCTCGGAGAGGGTACCCCGGCAGCGCGCCCGGCCAAGGTGGTGGATAACACCCGCCGCCCGGAACCCCGCGAGCCAGTTCGGGAAACCCGTGAAGCTCGCGATAGCCACAGCGCTCACGCTGGCCACAGCTCTGCAGGATTGGCAAGCCGCGAGGCTATTGATCCGCGTCCCCGTGCTGAAGCGGAGCGTCCCAAGCGCCCAGCTTCTACTCTGAACCCCGCTGATGCGGATATGGAGTACCTGGATATTCCCGCCTTCCTGCGCCGTCAGGCAGACTAGGGAAAGGGTACCGCAGAGGCAAGAACACCGCTCATGTCTGCCCGGCTCCGGCTGGGTATTGCCGCTGCGGTGCGGCTTTTATTCGGGTCCACCTTGTCGAATGGGTGGGCCCTTGCTTCGTTTGTGTGAATTTTAATCAGAACTGGCGGGTCGCAATAACTATCTAAAATAATTAACAATTATTAACAGCGCTTGTGAAGCTTACGATCTTAAAATGCTGTCATAGCGACATGCGTTGGCGCTGCAATCTTTGCTTGATCTATCCTCTATAGGTAGGTGGTGCACAGTTGTAGTGACCACTCGCCCAGAATTGGTATTGGCGTCGCAATTGTGCTAGTATCGATGGCTTGCTGCGCCTCAGGGGCGTGGTCCACCGACGGGGAAAAGATAGTTTCATGATCAAACAGCGCACGCTTAAGAATGCTATTCGCGCCACTGGCGTAGGTCTGCACACTGGCAAGAAAGTTGTACTTACCCTTAAACCAGCGCCCGTAGACACCGGAATCGTGTTCCGTAGAACCGATTTAGATCCGGTTGTTGAAATCGAGGCTCGTGCGGAAAATGTCGGCGACACTCTTCTTTCGACCACCCTGGAAAAGGGTGATGTTCGCATTGCTACAGTAGAGCACTTGCTCTCGGCAATGGCGGGCCTTGGTATTGATAACGCGATTGTCGAGTTGTCAGCCCAAGAAGTGCCCATTATGGATGGCAGTGCCGGCCCATTTGTTTTCCTTATTCAGTCCGCAGGTATCCAGGAGCAAGCGGCTCCGAAAAAATTCCTGCGTATTAAAAAGCCAGTAACCGTAGAGGATGGCGATAAAGTAGCCAGCTTCCTGCCTTTTAATGGCTTTAAAGTTTCTTTCACAATCGATTTTGACCACCCGGTATTTCAGGGGCGTAACCTCAGTTCATCTGTGGACTTTTCCAGCACTTCTTTTGTGAAGGAAGTGAGTCGCGCCCGTACCTTTGGTTTTATGCACGAGATTGAATACTTGCGCTCCAAAGGCCTGGTTCAAGGTGGCTCCCTTGATAATGCAATCGTGATTGACCAGTACCGCATTTTGAATGAGGGTGGATTGCGTTATGAAGACGAATTTGTGAAGCATAAAATTTTGGATGCTATTGGCGACCTTTACCTCCTTGGCACCAGCCTCATTGGTGAGTTTAAGGCCTATAAAGCAGGCCATGCACTCAACAACAAATCCCTCCGCAACCTGATGACACAGAAGGATGCCTGGGAAATGGTCACCTTTGAAGGTGAGCAGGAAGAGGCTCCGATCTCTTATATCAAGCCTATTTTGGCAGTTTGATACTTTTGCAGGAAGCCGGCATTATAGTGCCGGCTTTTTTGTATGATTGTTTCACAGAGAAAGCCTGTAGATTTTTGGTATTCTTTTTGGTTTGGCACCTCACCTTATAGTGGGGACTAACGAAAATTAAAAATGTCGAACTCCTCACAGCCCCTATGAAAGTAATCCTGGTCAATGAGCGCGGTGCGACTCGCAGCTTTAATTTCGGCAGCTTGAGTAAAGCTCTGTTGGGCTTGTGTCTGCTGAGCCTGCCTGTGGGGGCATTTTTGCTGGGGGCCAACCTGCCGGTTACCAAAACCGATCTGTTTGATTCCCGAACTGCCAAGGCTTGGAGCCGCGCCCTGCGCAAGCAGCAGGACGAAATTGCTGAAGCCGATAGGGAGGCGCGGGAGCAGCTCGCAGCCCTCACGCTTAAACTCGCTGAGTTGCAGGCACGTTTAACTCGCCTGGATGCGCTGGGTGAGCGTTTGACCTCTGTAGCCAATCTCGATGAAGGGGAATTTGAGTTTGGCAGTGCACCGGCTATCGGTGGACCGGAAGATACCGGAATTGCAGGCGCATCCGAACTGCCATATCAGCCACCCGAATTCCTAGATGTTATTGGAGATCTCTCTCACCAGATTGAAGATCGCCAGATGCAGTTGAATACGCTCGAATCCCTGATGGCTAACCTCAAGCTCGAGGATGAGCAATTCCTGGCAGGCCGCCCTATCAGCAAGGGGTGGATGTCCTCCCGCTATGGTTATCGTACCGACCCTTTCACCGGCCGCAGAACCTGGCATAAGGGTGTGGATTTTGCTGGCAAGATGGGCTCTGACGTTGTTTCAGTAGCTGCAGGCGTTGTTACCTGGGCCGATGAGCGTCACGGCTATGGCCAGCTGGTGGAGATCAATCACGGTAATGGCTACTCCACTCGTTACGGGCATAACAGTGAGCTGAAAGTGGGGTTGGGTGATGTAGTCAAGAGGGGCCAGGTCATTGCCCTGATGGGCTCCAGTGGCCGCTCTACCGGGCCCCATGTCCATTTCGAGATTTACAAGAATAACCGCACGGTTGATCCGGCCACCTATATCCGCCGCACAGGCAGATAAGAACTATCCTTCCTTTACGCGTAATTGTTGGCAGCTTGGCATAAGAGTTGCCAGCGCTTGCGCCTTCCTGTTTACTTGCACCCCTCGCATAAAGGAGCGTCGGTGCATTGATCTGCCCGATATTAGCGCCGACAGCGCAAATAAGATAAGTGGTTTCTAGATAATGATTGGCAAACTGATTAAATCGGTCTTTGGTTCAAAAAATGACCGCGAGCTGAAGCGCATGCGACGCGTCGTGGAAAAGATCAATGCTCTGGAAGAGGATTTTCAGAAGCTTGACGATGCAGGCCTGCGGGCTAAAACAGATGAGTTCAGGCAGCGTCTCGCTGATGGGGAAAAGCTCGATCAAATTCTGCCCGAAGCGTTTGCCGCAGTGCGCGAAGCGGGCCGCCGGACTATGGGCATGCGCCATTTCGATGTCCAGCTGATAGGCGGTATGACCTTGCATGAAGGGCGCATCGCAGAAATGCGCACCGGTGAAGGTAAAACCCTGGTTGCAACCTTGCCGGCATATCTTAATGCATTAGAAGGTAAGGGTGTTCACATTGTTACGGTGAATGATTACCTCGCTGCGCGGGATGCCAATTGGATGCGCCCGGTGTATGAATTCCTGGGTATGACTGTGGGAGTTATTGTTTCCCAGCAGCCGCCGGAAGATAAAAAAGCAGCATACGAGGCTGACATCACTTACGGCACCAATAACGAGTTTGGCTTTGATTACCTGCGTGACAACATGGTGTTGCGCAAAGAGGATCGTACACAGCGTCCTCAGAATTTCGCTATTGTGGATGAAGTAGATTCGATCCTGATCGATGAAGCCCGTACCCCGCTGATTATCTCTGGCGCTGCTGAAGATTCCTCTCACCTTTATATGGCGATGAATAAGCTGGTCCCTCAGCTGGAGCGCGCCGAAGAAGGTGGCGAGGGCCACTATACGGTTGATGAAAAAACCCGTCAGGTTGAACTTACCGAGCAGGGGCACTTATTGATCGAAGATCTGCTGTCACGCAGCGGATTAATGAAAGACGATCAATCACTTTACGCCCCTGGGAACCTGGGTTTGTTGCACCACGTGCATGCGGCTCTGCGCGCTCATGTACTTTTTAACCGCGATGTGGATTACATAGTGCAGAATGGCCAGGTGGTTTTAATTGATGAGCACACCGGCCGGACTATGCCCGGTCGTCGCCTCTCCGAGGGCCTGCATCAGGCGTTGGAAGCAAAAGAGAGTGTTCAGATCCAGAGTGAGAGCCAGACCCTCGCCTCCACAACCTTCCAGAATCTTTTCCGCTTCTACCCCAAGCTCGCCGGTATGACCGGTACTGCAGATACAGAGGCGTTTGAATTCCAGCAGATTTACGGGCTGGACGTGGTGGTAATTCCCACGAATAAAGAAATTCAGCGTGAAGATCTCAATGACCTGGTTTACCTGAGCCAGGAAGAGAAGATGGAAGCGATTATTGAGGATGTGAAGCACTGCCGTGAAAAGCAGGCTCCGATCCTTGTGGGTACTGCCTCTATTGAGACCTCGGAAGAGATGTCTCGCAATTTGCAGAAGGCCGGCATTAAGCACCAGGTCCTTAATGCCAAGTACCACGAGCGTGAAGCACAGATTATTGCCCAGGCGGGTCGTCCGGGTGCGGTGACTATCGCCACCAATATGGCCGGTCGTGGTACCGATATTGTTCTGGGCGGAAACTGGGAAGCTGAAGCGGCAGCCCTGGGGCAGGAGAAAGGCCGCGAGCTGACTGAAGCAGAATTGGCGCAGGTCAAAGAGGATTGGAAGGAGCGTCACGAGCAGGTTATTGAGGCCGGTGGTCTGCATATTATCGGTACTGAGCGTCATGAGTCCCGCCGTATTGATAACCAGTTGCGAGGCCGCGCTGGTCGCCAGGGCGACCCGGGTGTTACTCGTTTCTATCTCTCCCTGGAAGACAACCTGATGCGCATCTTCGCCTCCGACCGGGTGAAGAACTTTATGCAGATGCTGGGAATGGAGCGCGGTGAGGCGATCGAGCACCGTATGGTTTCCAACGCTATTGAAAAAGCCCAGCGCCGCGTTGAAGGGCGTAACTTCGATATTCGTAAACAGTTGCTGGAATACGATGATGTGGCCAATGACCAGCGTCAGGTGATTTACGGCCAGCGCAACGAACTGCTTGAGGCTGAGAGCATCAGTGACACCATCTCAGCTATTCGTGACGATGTGGTCGATGGCATTATCTCCAGCTCAATTCCGCCGCAGAGTGTGGAAGAGCAGTGGGATATCCCGGCCCTGGAGCAACAGCTCTCCGGAGAATTGGGTATCCAGCTTCCGGTACAGCAGTGGCTGGACGAGGACCGCACCCTGCACGAAGAGAGTCTGCGGGAAAAAATTGCTGCCGCTGCTCAGGAGGCATATACGGCAAAAGTTTCACGCATTGGTGAGTCTTCCGGTGATGCCAATTTGATGCCGACTATCGAGCGTCAAATTATGTTACAGGTATTGGATCAACTGTGGAAAGAGCACCTTTCCAGCATGGATCATTTGCGTGCGGGTATTGGCTTGCGGGCTTATGCCAACAAAAACCCCAAGCAGGAATTTAAGCGCGAGTCTTTCCACCTGTTCCAGAGCATGCTGGAGAACCTCAAGCATGAAGTAGTGCGCATCCTTGCCCACGTAGAGCCGATGACTCGTGAGCAGGCAGAAGAAATGGAGCAGCGCCGCCTGGAAGAGCAGCGCAAACAGCAGCTCGAACTGCAGCATGCCCAGGCTTCAGCACTTCCAAAGAGTGAACCCCAGGAACAGCAACCGGCGACTCCTGTACCGGAGCGCCGCGGTCCTAAAGTTGGAAGGAATGACCCCTGCCCCTGCGGCTCCGGGAAGAAATACAAGCAGTGTCACGGCAAGCTGGCTTCCTCTACTCAGAGTTAAGTTTCCACTGCCTGGATTTAGAAATACCCTGCTTAGCAGGGTATTTTTTTAATTTCGATAAGAATTATCTGCGGATATCTCGAGTTATTCCGCAGATAAGTTCATTTTTGACTTGCCTTGGTTAAGAGCGGCTTTGATAATGTCTGCCACCTATTCATTTCTGCAATTTCGCTCTAGTGAACTGCTTACAGGTTTGCAGAGTGTTGTGATAGCTCTAAGTCGTTATTCTTATGCCTGAATCACTTATACCCTCTGTTGAAGGGGTTCGTCTCGCCAGTATGCCCGCCAAGATCAAAGATTGGCAGCGCAACGACCTGTTGTTGGTTGAGCTTGCTGAAGGAACATCAGTCGCTGCAACGTTTACCCAGAATACTTTTTGCGCGGCCCCGGTTACTGTCGCCAAAGAACATATCTCCAAGGGGGGTGTGAGAGCTTTGGTAGTCAACGCCGGCAACGCCAATGCTGCCACTGGAGCCAGAGGGTTGGTGGATGCACGGGCTACATGTGAGGCCGTGGCAGATGCTTTAGAGATTTCTGCGGAACAGGTATTGCCTTTTAGTACCGGTGTGATTGGCGAGCACTTGCCAATGGATAAGTTGCTTGCTGCAATCCCAGATTCTGTAACGCAGCTTGATCCCGGTGGCTGGGAGTGGGCGGCCGAGGCCATCATGACTACAGATACCAGACCAAAAGTTGCGAGTCGCACACTGAAAGTTAATGGCGAGGAAATAACAGTGGTTGGCATAGCCAAAGGTTCCGGCATGATCCAACCGAATATGGCGACCATGCTCGCCTATGTCGCCACCGATGCAGGCGTAGCGCAACCACTACTGGAAAAAATGGTGTGTGAAGCCGTAGAGGCCTCCTTTAATCGTATAAGCGTAGATGGAGATACCTCGACGAACGATGCCTGTGTACTAATGGCAACGGGTGCGCGTGGAGAGGTGATCAGCAGCAGTGAGGATATCGGCTATCGGGAGCTACATGAGGCAATTACAGAAATACATATAGAGCTCGCCCAGGCTATTGTCCGGGATGGCGAGGGAGCGACAAAATTCGTTACCGTGCAAGTGGATGGCGCACTCAGCAGTGAAGAGGCTTTGGCTGTGGCTTTTGAAGTGGGAGACTCTCCACTGGTGAAAACTGCACTCTATGCCTCAGATCCTAACTGGGGTCGGCTGGTTATGGCGATCGGCAATGCCATCAAAGGCGAGCTGGACACTGATAAGGTGGAGATTTTCCTTGATGCTGTACAGGTGGTAAGCGCCGGTGGGCGCGCGTCTGGGTATCTAGAGCGGGCTGGAGAGCAGGTATTTTCAAAGCCTGAATTTATGATTCGTATTGAGCTGGGTCGAGGCACGAGCAGTGAGCATATCTGGACCTGTGACTTCTCTCACGAGTATGTCACCATCAACGCAGAATATCGGACTTGAGGTAGTAGGGTGAGTAAGGTTGTCCATGTTGCTGTCGGTGTAGTAACCCGAGGGGATGGCAAGATCCTGATTGCCCGCCGCCCCGACCATTTGCATATGGGAGGGCGCTGGGAATTTCCCGGTGGCAAGGTGGAAGCTGGTGAGTCTGTGCAAGATGCGCTCTATAGGGAGTTACTTGAAGAAGTGGCTATTGAGGTACAGGAGTTGCAGCCGCTGCTAGAAATTCGCCACGACTACCCTGAAAAGACTGTGCTGCTGGATACCTGGCAGGTAACGCAATTTGCCGGTGAAGCTCTTGGACGGGAGCAGCAGGAAATTAAGTGGGTGCCTGTTGGGGAGCTGGACAATTTCCACTTTCCCGATGCCAACCAAGCCATTATTGAAGCGGTAAAAGGGAGCTTCTCTTAAGCTTTAGCGCGAACAGCTGCTTGCAGGCAGCTGTTCGGGTGGGGTTGGATGGCCAGGGCTTAAGGAGACTTTGAATAACTCCGTAATACCTCTGCGGGTCTTGAAGGCTGCAGATGTTAGGCGCAGCTCGCCGTGAATGGCCGTAGCCCTTTGCAAAAGCTGCAACGCAGCAGCTGTGGCCTTCAAGGCTCGCCCTCCGGGGCTTGCAGAGCGATTCACACTCCGCGTTACGTCTTCTTGAAAGGTCTAGACATTCCTGCGAAGCCGCTCCTTGATTGTGAACCGCTCTGCATGCCAGAGGCATCACGGAGTTATTCAGAGTCTTCTTAATGGCGGGGTTTGTTTGGATCCAGGTCATCACTCAGCACATCGTCATACACTGACTCCCCGGGAATCTTGTGTCCCTCACTGGCCCATTCGCCGAGATCAATCAGCTTGCATCTTTCGCTACAAAAAGGTTTGAAGGGAAACTTATCGCTCCATTCAATGGGCTTTTTGCAGGTGGGGCAATTGAGTGTCGGCGTTACGCTGGATTTAGGCATAAGATAATTCGGGCTTAAAAATCGTCAGGGTTACAATTGTACTCTAATTAACTTAGCCCGATTGCTCCGCCTGGGCAATCTGTAAGTACTTCTGGTGAAGCTGTTCTACTTGCCCCCTAAGGATGGCTAAATCTGTAGTGTTATCCAGCACGTCATCGGCTCTTTCCAGTCTTTGCTGTCTTGTGAGTTGGGTTGCCATGATTTTACGAATTTGCTCCTGCTGGCTGTTATCTCGTGCACTGGCGCGCTCAAGCTGCAAAGCCTCAGGTAGGTCGACTACGCAAACCCTGTTAACCAGCTCATATTGGCCTGATTCAATCAGAAGGGGGGATTCCAATATCGCGTAGGGGCCTTGGCTTCCGTTTAGTGAGGAAGTTATCTCTTTTCTGATCAGCGGGTGTAAAAGACTTTCAAGCCATTGTCGTTCGCTTGGGTTGTCAAATATCAATGTGCGCAGTTTGCTCCGGTCTAGCTCGCCGCTTTCCAATAAGGCACCAGCACCGAAGTGTTGGGCAATCTGTTCCAGGGCGGGCTTTCCCGGTTGTACCACAACCCTTGCCGCCCAGTCGGCATCTACCACATGAATACCCAGGTCTCGGAAATACCCAGCTGCTGCTGATTTTCCACTACCGATTCCACCGGTTAAACCTACTGTAAACAATGGCAAGCCTCCCCAAAAAGGTTGCAGTAAAAATAAAAACCCCGGCCAGATCGCTGGCCGGGGTCATAGTAATGCAATTGGGTGAAAAATAGTGAACTGATCGCTTCAGCTGGTAAGTCCAGAGATATTGAAATACCAACCCATGATTTGATCACCCCAGAGCATTGCGATCCAGCCGGCACCAGCGAGATAGGGGCCAAAAGCAATGGGCAGGTTGCGATCCCGCCCAACTGCGATACTCCAAGAAATGCCAGCAACTGCGCCAACAGCAGCGGAAAGCAGTATCACCAGCGGCAGCATTTGCCAGCCAAACCAGGCTCCAATAGCCGCCAGGATTTTAAAGTCCCCGGCTCCCATGCCTTCCTTACCGGTAACAATCTTAAAGATATGGAAGACCAGCCAAAGTGACAGATAACCGGCGATAGCGCCGATCACTGCATCCTGCAAAGAGGTAAATACTCCCCAAATATTGATCAGTAAACCGGCCCAGAGCAAAGGCAAGGTGATGCTGTCTGGGAGTAATTGTTTGTCAAAATCAATACCTGTCAGGGCGACTAGAGCCCAGGTAAAGAAACATCCAGCTAGTGCCTGCCAGGTGAAACCCAGCTGCCAGACAACAATAGCGGTCAAAATACCGGTAACCAATTCCACCATTGGGTAGCGCTTGGAAATCGGGGTACCGCAGGAGCCGCACTTGCCGCGAAGTAAAAGGTAGCTAATGATGGGGATATTTTGCCAGGCTTTGATCTCAACCTGGCATTTTGGACAATGGGAGTGTGGAAGTATCAGGTTAAAAGGCTTTTCTAACTCTTTCTGCTCTTCGGCAGATGGCTCTGTGCCAAAGTAGCTGTAGAAATCCCGCTTATATTCCCGCTCCATCATAACGGGGAGGCGCAGGATTACGACGTTGAGGAAGCTGCCTATAAGGAGGCCTAAAATAAAAGCGCTACCTATGAGCAGCGCTGGGTATGTTGATAATACTTCTAACATTTTTTCTAGATAACAGCTCCCAGGTTGAAGATAGGTAGATACATGGCCACCATTAGACCGCCAACCAAAATACCCAGGACGGCCATAATCATTGGTTCTAGTAGGGTGGTAAGGTTATCTACTAAATTATCTACTGCCTCTTCATAAAAATCGGCAGCTTTTCCAAGCATTTCATCGAGAGCCCCAGATTCTTCACCAATGGCTGTCATTTGGATAAGCATGGTTGGGTATAGCCCTGACTGGCGCATCGCCAGATTCAAGGGAACGCCGGTGGCAACGGAATCCCGAATTTTTAGTGTGGCTTCTTCGTACACGCAGTTACCGGTTGCTCCAGCAACAGATTTGAGGGCGTCAATTAGAGGGACACCGGCAGCAAAAGTGGTAGACATGGTTCTAGCAAAGCGGGCGGCAATTGAGTTGTATGTAATCGTGCCAAGTATTGGTAGACGAAGCATGAGTCTATCAAAAGCCTCTGCTACTTTTTTGTTGCGCTTTTTTATTTCAATCGTGCCTGAGATGATTGCAACTACAGCCAGCAATGCAAAAAACCAGTTTGCTTGCATCCAATCAGAAATGTTTACTACTAACTGAGTAAACGCAGGTAGGTCAGCACCAAAACCGGCGAAGGTTTGTGCAAATTGTGGTACCACTTTAATCAAGAGGATTGATGTAACGATTACGGCTACAACAACCACTGCAATAGGGTAAGTCATTGCTTTCTTGATTTTTGCTTTAAGGGACTCTGTCTTTTCCTTATAGGTGGCGATCCTGTCCAGCATAGTCTCCAGAGCGCCAGACTGCTCACCGGAGGCGACTAGGTTGCAAAATAGATCATCGAAATAAACAGGATGTTTGCGCAGGGATTCGGAGAAACCTGTACCGGAGGCGACTTCTTCGCGAATTTTTAAAATAAGCTCCTTTAGTGCTTGGTTATCAGAGCCATCTGCAACTATGTCAAAGCTTTGAACCAGGGGTACTCCCGCTTTCATCATTGTTGCCATTTGACGTGTAAAAATAGCAATATCCGCAGGTTTAACCTTACCCTTGCCACCGCCAAAAAGGGGTTTTGGCTTCTTTTGCACCTTGTTGGCAATAATACCCTGCTTACGAAGTTGGGCTTTGATTAGTGCAGGGCTAGTTCCACTGATTTCACCCTCGACCTTCGCGCCCTTACTGTCTATACCTTTATAGATATATGTTACTGCTGCGGCGTTGGCCATAGTTATTATTCCTGCCTATTGTCTCTTGATACCAGTTTTCAAGCTGGGACTCTGAATGTTATCAGACCATTGGGTGTTTAGGGGCGCTGAAAACGATGTGTAAACAGCTCCTGATGGTGTTCGATTATTATCTCTGCCATCGCCAGAAGTTAGTTTGGGGTTACTTAATCTTTGGTAACCCTGTTAGCTTCCTCTAGGCTGGTTACTCCCATAACAACCTTGCGTAGTGCGGACACCCTCAGGTTATTGAACCCCTCTGATTTTGCCTGGTCAGCGATCTGAATTGAATTGCCTCCTTCCATTATAATTCTTGCTATGCCATCGGTGATGCGAACCACTTCATACACACCAACACGCCCTTTGTACCCTTTGGAGCAGTGCTCACAACCGACAGGTTGAAAGATTGTCCACTCTTTTTCAGGAATAGTCACAGCTTCAAAGCCTTCGGCTTTCAATACTTCACTTGGAAGAGTCGTTGGTTTTTTACATTCACCACAGAGTCGTCTCGCTAGGCGCTGGGCAATAATAACGCTAACAGAGGTTGCAATATTGAAGCTGGGTACACCCATATTCATAAGGCGAGTGAGAGTTTCAGGTGCAGAATTGGTGTGGAGAGTTGAAAGAACCAAGTGGCCGGTTTGTGCGGCCTTGATGGCGATCTCGGCTGTCTCTAAGTCCCGAATCTCTCCCACCATGACGATATCGGGGTCCTGTCGTAAGAAGGAGCGAAGGGCTTCAGCGAAGTCCAGTCCTACCTTGGAAGACACGTTAACCTGGTTGATGCCTTCCAGGTTGATTTCTACTGGGTCCTCGGCGGTTGATATATTGCGTTCTGGCGTGTTGAGAATATTTAGGCCTGTATAGAGGGATACCGTTTTTCCTGACCCTGTAGGGCCTGTAACCAGAATCATTCCTTGAGGTTGAGCCAGTGCATCCATGTAGATCTTTTTTTGCTCATCTTCATAGCCGAGAGCATCAATCCCCAGTTTGGCTGACGATGGATCCAGGATACGCAGTACAATTTTCTCTCCCCATAACGTTGGGAGGCTGTTTACTCGGAAGTCAATGGCCTTGGTTTTAGACAGCTTCATTTTGATACGGCCATCCTGCGGCACGCGTCGCTCGGAGATATCCATTTTCGACATCACCTTTAGGCGCGCAGAAATACGGGGTGCTAGCTGAATCGGGGGCTTGGCCACTTCGTGGAGAACCCCGTCGGTGCGCAGTCGTACGCGGTACGATTTTTCGTAGGGCTCAAAATGAATATCAGATGCGCCGGTACGGATGGCATCGAGCAGTACTTTATTGACAAAACGGACCACCGGCGCCTCATCGCCACCCGGGGCATCGTCATTGTCCTGGTTATCTTCACCATTGCTGACATCTAAAGAGTCCAGCTCCTCATCGTCTATACCTTCAAGACCCGCTCCAATATCCTCTCCGTTGGAAAGATAGCTCTCTATCGCCTTGCTGAGTTTATCGGCCTCCACCAGAACGGCATCGGTATTCAGGCCGGTATTAAAGTTGATTTCATCCAGACCCGCCAGGTTAGTGGGGTCCGCAACAGCAATAAAAAGCCGATTTCCCCTTTGGTAGAGAGGTAAAGCAAAATGTTTATTGATCAATTTTTCATCTAGAACATCCCTGGGAAGCTGCTCAAAATTAAAGCTGCTGAGGTCCATCAGAGGTGAGCCAAAGGCCTGTGATGCAATAACAGCGAGCTCTTTACTCTTTACGAGCTTGGTCTCTATAACATGCTGGGCAAAAGTCTGCCTGGCCCTTTGCGCTGCCTTTAGTGTCGATAGGGCAGTTGTCTCATCGAGAATATTATCTGCCACCAATTTTTTGGCAAGGCCGCTTAAGGGGGGGGTGCTCATGATGAAAAATTACTCACGAAAAGAGTCGCTGATAGTGGTTTTTGCCATGCCATAAGGTTGGCTTATTTCTACAGCTAAATGTTTGTGTTTTAAGTAACTGCTGTATAAAGATTCCAATATAGCGAATAAGATGTCACTAGCCAAATGGCCGTCCCCCTAAAGCCGTTAAGTGTTTATCAAGTCTCAGCTTGGCAGGTTCTGACATTTTTTGTCAGTTAGCATGCAAGTTTGTCGGCTAGCGGCTTGGCTTTTTTGCCTTAGCAACTGAATTGTGCTTCTGGTCGCATTAATAAAGCCCGTACCATCGTATGTCTTGCCAGAGTTGGCATAAACCTTGTATCTTGCTTCTCGACTTCCTCACGGGATGCTTTCCCTAGCGGGATTCAATATCTAAAGTCTGTATGGAGACGGTTACAATGAAAAAGCAACAGGGTTTTACTCTTATTGAATTGATGATCGTAGTAGCGATCATCGGTATTCTCGCTGCGGTAGCGATCCCGCAGTACCAAAACTACGTGGCTAAGTCCCAGGTAAGCCGCGTAATGACTGAAACTGCAGCGCTGAAAACAGCTGTTGAGACCTGCTTACTGGAAGGTATTACCGACGCAAGTAGCTGTGAGCTGGGTTGGACTGACAGCAACCTGATCGGTGCTACAATTCAGACTGGCCTGGAAGTTGAGTTAAGCGCTACTGGCGATAGTACTATTGAAGCTACTTTTGGCGGCAATGCTGCTGCCGCACTTCACGATTCAACTTTGACCTGGACCCGTGATTCCGCTGGTGTTTGGGAATGCAACACTACCGTCGGTACCGTTAGCGCAGCATATGAACCTACTGGTTGCTCTGCTGCTGCTGATACTACTACCAGCACCAGCACCAGCACCAGTGGTGGCTAATTTTAGTTAGCATTGCAGTCAAAAAGGCACCTTCGGGTGCCTTTTTTATGGGATCTGGTTTGTCTATTGGTTATTAATCAGGCTTATAGATGGGTAAGTGTAATCTTTCCTGGTTCAAGGTATTGTCTTGGGCGGCTGTGCTTTTTTTGTGCGGTGCTGGGGTGCATAGCTGGATGCTGGATCAAAAAAATACTCTGCGAAAAATTTACCCGCTCTCTGCGCCTCTCTCATTAATAACTATGCGCTGTAGCGACGATGCCCCTGATTGGATGGGGGAAATGATTCGTCGAAGTGTGTGGGAACCTAGGGCCCTTTCTTCTCAAATTGCTTTTATAGATAAAATTGGGCAATTACACTATTGTAATGTTGGCTGGAGTGATGGCCCTTTTGTTTCTGAGCCAGTGAGCCAAGAGACCCGGTTCCGCTATGGAAGCATGACAAAACCCATTACTTCTGCATCCATATTGCTATCAGCGCAAGAGGGGCTTTTTTCCCTTGATACGCCTCTTGTAAAATTACTCAACATAGAGAGTGGTATAGGCAATTCGAAGCTGGGAAGAATAACAGTCACGCATCTAATGACCCATCAATCGGGTTTAAAAGGGAAAGCTTTTGGTAAGCGTGAGTCCCTATGGTGCCCATATAATATGTCGAATATAGTAAATGTTCGATTGTCGGAAAGGGCACTAGAGGAGACAAATTATTCTAATCTTGGTTATTGCGTATTGGGCGAAGTACTTTCTGAAGCTTATCAGCGTGGGTATAGAGAGACAGTAGAACAATTATTTAAGTTGAAAGATCGAGGGATTCTATTTGCCGGGCATGCTAATGAAGCAGACGAGGTTTGGCATGACTATCGATATAATAGTTTTTATGGAGAATCCTATCTGCCCCGATTTGATTATGAAGCTGTTTCTGCTACTGCAGGTATGACCGGTAGTGCTTCTGCTTATGCGCTTCTTTTGAAGAGTATTTTAGATAAAAAGCTTCCTGGATTTCTGCACTGGGAGCCGAGAGAGATTAGTGCTATATGTGATATTAAAAAGATTCGTAGTTGCTATGGGGCTGCATTCTACTTATTTCAGTCGCAGAATGGTCGGCGATTTAATGTAAAAGAAGGGTACATGCCGGGATCTGCAGGCTTTGTTGCAGTAAATGAGGAGGCGGAAATCTTTGTGTGGCTTGGGAACTCTGATACTTTGGATGCTGTGAAAGGGGAGGGGATGACCGCTTATCTCAACCTTTTGGGGCGGGCAGCATTTTAGTAAAGCTGCACTGGCTCCTTGGTAGTTATGGTAAGGCTTGGCACTTAAATAGTATTACATATAGTGGCTAGATTCCCAGAATAAGTGGCACACGCTTGGTCACCAAAATTTCAATGCTCTCCTATGATTTAACACCTTTCATAACTGATTATTTATACGAAAAGGCTTCAATAAGCTCACTCTTCGAAGGTATGGCGATCGCTATATTCTTTGTGTGAATCGTCTTAGAAACTCATTGTTATTTTCGTTAAGGTCTCGCCCCAGGAATGATAAGACTTTGCAGAATGGATTTACGCTTCAGTATTCAATTTATTGATTTGTGCCCTGCAAGCTCTTCACCATTGTCGAACTTAGCGTAGTTTAAATGCCATCTGATAAGGTTTGAGCAGGCGCTTGATTACCTTGCTCACTTTTAATTGCCACTCGTACGCTAAGCGGTAGTATGGATATTCTCTTCGCCGGAGTTGCTAGCAAAGGGTCTTTCCGATAGGCAGCGTTACCGCTCCCTGGGCCTGATTCGCACTTTTCATCAGGGTCAAGGAGTGCTTATGAATGTAGGGATTGCAGGGGTTTTGTTTTCTTTAGGACGATTTAGCTACGGCACAAGGGTTTAGGTTGAATAGCTCCCCCCAATTGAGAGCTTTGATCTGGTATCGTTCTTTCAGGGGTGACTGGTTGGTGCGGATTCCCTGGCTTGTTTGTGGAAGCTGGTCAGCCTATAGTCATCTGGCTTCTTTCATTATTGCCACGCGCATCGGTTATTATGAAAATCTAGGGTATAATTTAAATTTTTGGTGGGATTATCCTACCTCTATTGTTAATAAGTAGGGTTTTTTGTGTATAACGTTAATGGGCTATTTTTGGGGGTAGCATCTCTAGCTCTTCTTTTAGTGGTTTTGCTAGGGGGGCTAATTTTAGGTGCTCCAAACTATAGTGTGGCTATTATTCTTCTGGCTAGTCTGGCTAGCTTCATGCTATCAATTTGGAAAGAGGGCTTAGGGTCGCAGAAGGAAATTCCTAGAGATATTCAAAGAATAAAGCAAAAGCTATTTGGCCTTCTAGTCTATTTCTTGCTTTTTGTGCTGCTAGTAAAGTTCCTGTCAATTGTGTCTGTCCCCCATGAGAAATTCTTTTTGGGGTACTTACCATATATTTTTTCTATATTTCTTTTTTTTGTTCTTTATTTTATTTATTGCGACAAGTTTGAAGCTCTTAAAGATGATGAGTGGAGTGCTTTTAGATATTTTTTCGCTGATGGAGGGAAGGCAGGATTGTTCCCGGTTTTGAGGGGAATTGTATTAAAGGCTCTATTTTTACCACTGATGTTTCTTTGGCTTGATGTTTCGATCTGGAAGTTTATGGATGGCGGGATCTCACGGCTATTATCACCAGAAACCTTTATTGTAGAGTTTATAAAAATTGGAACGATATTTGACCTGTATATAGGCTTCCTGGGTTACTTGCTTGTTTCTCGTTTAAACGGTTCAGGAATGCATGTGGACGATGGGTGGCGGAGCTGGATATTTTGCCTTGCTTGCTATCCGCCTTTTTATAATATTGTTCAACTTTTGTTGAAGCCCTCAGATGATGTTTATTGGGGGGATTTTTTTACGAGCGGAAGTGCGCAATTTTATATTTGGGGTGGAATGCTGGGTGCTCTCTGGGTTATTTACTGGTGGTCAACGCTCTCCTTTGGTCTGAGGTTTTCAAATCTTAGCTATCGAGGGTTGGTTGATCAAGGGCCTTATAAATATGTTAAGCACCCTGCTTATTTAAGTAAAGTCTGTTATTGGTGGCTGCTGACGGTACCCTTTGTATCTCCTCTTGGCAGTTGGGGAGTTATTCAGAATGTTATTTGCCTCAGTGGTATCTCCTGGATATATTTTATGCGTGCGCGGGAGGAGGAGCGTTTTCTTTCAAGGTTTCCTGAGTACCGAAGTTATCAAAAAAGGATTCAAAGGGAAGGGTTGCGTGCTCGCATAAATAAGCTGCAAGTTTTGTAAATTAATGTGTGAGAAAATGTTATTGTGCTTATTTTTAAGTAATAACTGCAATTTCTTTATGCTGCAAGAAAATCATCTTGCAGCCCCGTAAATAAATCATTCAGTAACCTTCCATCCAGATTCGCTCCTGGTTACCTATTTAGGTGATCTATTACAAATTGAATCTGCTCATCTGTTACTTTATAAAAAACGGTACCCTTTGGGAAATACTGCCGAATGAGACCGTTAGTATTTTCATTGATTCCTCTTTCCCAAGATGAATGGGAGGAAAAATAAATGCCAGCTTAGAAGTCTTTTGCAATTGTTTCATGGCTAGGGAATTCAAGGCCCATTGCCGAAGGTAATTGTTTTTACCTCATTTTTTAAACTCACGATATGACTAGCTGCTGTTTCAGTCATCAGGTCTGATCGCTTACTTGTCAGTCTAATGATAACGGTAATTAACGTCTTACCCTTAACCATTGTCAGTAAAGCTCTACCATACTCCTTGCCTATAGTGGTATCATTTTTCCGGTCATCTATTCGATTCATTCGGTCCACAACAGCTGTTCGATCATCTTTGCTCACCCTATTTTTGGTCTTTCCGCGGCGATCATATTTATCGTAGCGCTTGCGATAGGGCTTTGATGTAATTCTAAGATGCCTGTATAAGTCTCCATCATTTGCCAGACCTAAACAAATGAGTTGGTAAATCGTCTCATGATGTAGCGATACATCCGTTTGTTTCTTTAAGTAGCTTGCTGTCTGATGAGGATTTAATTCTTTCCGAGTTAGGATGTCTATTTATTGCTACACTCTATCAGCCACTTTTTGTGCTTTTTACACTTACTGGGGTCTTAGTTCTGCAAGCTTATGTGCTTGCCATGGACGATATCCTCTTATGTCGTAGCTCTCGGCTGATCGTCGAAGGGTGCCCTCTAACAATTTTGTTTTTGTCTTATTGACCGCATTATCTCAGGCTGTGTTATTGGAAATACTTCGAGTGGTGTGTAACATTTTTGGAGGACGTTTTTTGTGATAGTGACAGTAGAGAGGCTCATTCCATTTTTACTTCATTTCTTGAAGTCTAGTAGGTTTTTAGCTTCTGCAATATGCTTTTCATAGTGTCACTGACCTTTCAGTAGAATACTCCTATATAGGGTTAAATTTGAACGAAGTTATTTAGTTTAGCTTCGAGTCGGCAGACCTCAAGCGCCTCTTTCCATTCTCGTCACTGAATGAAGTGGAGCTGCTTGATTGAAAACTGCTTGATAAAACACTGGGGCATCTCTAGGGGAGTTTTTTTAATGAAAATTTCTTGTCTTCTGGTAATTTTTCTCACTGATACTTGATATTCTTCTGGCGATGACATGAGTGGTCTTATAGCTGTTGTTATTGGCCTCTTTAGAGATTTGTAGCTCCCCATGAACAATCAATATGCCTCCATGGATAATCTCTGCTTTATATAAGGTTTGATAGGCCTCATAAATCACTACATTTATGCAGCCTGTTTCATCTTCCAGGGTTAAAAACATCACTCCAGATGCGCTTCCGGGCCGTTGTCGGCAAGTTACCAGTCCAATGATCTCAATTCTTTCCCGATCACAACAGTAGGTAAGGTCCTTTGCTTTAGTATATTTCTGAAACTTTTTTTGCCTTCTTAGTAATGCGACAGGATGTTCGCCAAGGGTTAGCCCTGTGCTACTATAGTCAATGTCGCTACTGTCTTTTATATAATTTCGCGGTAAAAAACTTGTCTGTGGCTTGCTGTGATCGGTTTCTATAGAAGTCCAATTGTCGTTATGGCGATTTCGAGTCAAGCTGATAAATGCATTAGCCTTAGTAAGGCAGGAAAGCTGCTCATGGTTTAGCTCTAAAAGTTCTTGAAACTGTCCTAAAGAAAGGAGTTTTGTATCCGCTCTAAGCTTTAGGATAGCTTTCTCTGTGGTTTCTTTTAGCCCTTTAATTAGACGCATGCCCAGACGTAAAGCGGGAGTTTTATTGCTGAATGTTGAATTTTCCCTGAGCGGCACTGCCGGCGTATTAACTACTGATTTTCCTTTAGCGCAGTAATTTTTCGATGAAGCTCTTTCTTGAGGTGAAGAGAGCTCTTGTATCTCTAAGCTGTGATTCCAATAGCTATAAAGTACATCAATAGGCAAAACCTTAACTCCGTGGCGTTGAGCATCATAAACTAGCTGTGCCGGAGCATAGAACCCCATCGGCTGACTGTTGAGCAGCCCACAGTAAAAGGCCGCTGGATGATGGTATTTAATCCAGGCAGAAAAATAGGCTAAAAGCGCAAAGCTTGCAGAGTGAGATTCGGGGAAGCCATAGGAGCCGAACCCCTTCATCTGGTTGAAGAGCTGCTCAGCAAAACTTTCCCTATAGCCATTACTTTGCATCCCCCGCACAAGCTTACCCCTGAATTTATACAAGTCCCCATTTTTTCCCCAGCTTGCCATGGCTCGGCGAAGCTCATCCGCTTCACCGCCGCTAAACCCTGCTGCGACCATCGACAGCTGAATAACTTGTTCTTGAAATATAGGCACACCGAGAGTGCGCTCAAGCACTGGGCGTAAACTGTTATGAGGGTAGCGTACGGTCTCTAATCCCTGCTTGCGTTTCAAATAGGGGTGTACCATGCCGCCTTGAATTGGACCTGGGCGGACAATGGCGATTTCTATAGTAAGCTCATAAAAATTTCGAGGTTGTAATCTTGGCAGCATGCTCATTTGAGCGCGAGATTCAATTTGAAAGACTCCAACGGTATCGGCCCTGCACATCATTTCATAGACCTGTGGATCTTCGGCGGGAATATCCTGCAATCGCCATTTGGGGCCGTATAGAGCAATATAATTCAGGGATTTACGCAGTGCAGTCAGCATGCCCAGCGCGAGCACATCGACCTTCATTAGCTTTAAATCTTCGATATCCTCTTTGTCCCATTGGATTAGGGTGCGATCCTCCATAGCGGCATTTTCAATAGGAACCAGCTGGTGCAATGGCTGCTCAGTAATAACAAAGCCACCGACATGTTGCGATAAGTGTCTTGGAAAACCATATATCTGTTGTAGTAACTGTGGGAACATTTTTCCTGTTACGCTGCTCGGGTCTATTCCCACTTTCTGCATCTGCTGGGGAAAACTATCTAGAGTATCCCACCAGGCGCGTTCGGCAATCAGGTGTTCTATTGTTGCAGTGTTGATACCGAGGGCCTTGCCGATATCTCTTACGGCACTTTTATACCGATAGGTGGTTTTACTGGCAGCAAGTCCTGCTCTTTCCCGACCATATTTTCTGTAAATATACTGAATGACTTCTTCACGCCTTTCGTGTTCAAAATCTACGTCAATATCTGGGGGCTCATTGCGTTCCCGGGAAATAAAACGTTCAAACAGTAAGCCAATTTTATGAGGGTCTATCTCTGTAATAAATAGACAGTAGCAAACCACAGAGTTGGCTGCAGAACCGCGGCCCTGGTACAAAATATGATTTTTCTGGGCAAACTGGACTATATCGTAGATGGTCAGGAAGTAATGCTCATATTGCAATTCAGATATTAAGGAGAGCTCTTTCTTTATTGTTTCATCAATTCGCGTTTCTGGACCCTGCGGCCAGCGGACTGACCTTCCTTTTTCTACTAAATCCCTTAAGTAGTTGCTGGCGTTACTTCCGCCTGGAATGACTTCTGATGGATACTCATAATTGAGCTCACTTAAGCAGAAAGTACATTGGTTGGCTATAGAATACGTGTTTCCGATGGCGTCTTTGGAGTTTAGGGATTGAATGTCGTCCAAACTACGTAGGTAGCGTTCCGCATTTTGCTCTATACGATACCCTAGATCATCCAGCGTGCAGTTATGATAATTTGCATTGAGTACATCTTGTAGTGGTTTTCTACTATTGCAATGCATCAATACATAGTTAGTTGCAACAAGGGGGATGCCTTCTCTTTTTGAAAATTCGATAATTTTATTGTGCTTAAGGTTTTCCTCTGCATGTAGATGATTATTGATGGCAATATATAGACGCCTTTTGAAGCTGTCTTTAATTTCTTCAGGTATTTCTAATTCTGTGGAATTTGGAATCCATATGGCGATTAAATTTTTACATATTTCTACCAGGTCACTTAAGTAGGTGATGTACTTTCCTTTTTCAGCTCTTAAGCGTGATTTTGAAATTAACTGACACAGCTCACTATATGCTGTTTTGCAGGGGGCTAGTAAAACTATTTCCTTGCCTTCGTGTAGGTGAAAATAACTGCCATAAATCAGCTTAAAGTCTGGATTCTTTTCATCTGTTAATTTTATATTCTGTAATTCTTTGTAAGCTCTTACAGCTCCTGAAAGAGAGCACTCGTCTGTGATGGCCAGGCCTGAGTATTGCAAGTTATAAGCTGTGCGTACTAACTCTTGCGGGTGTGAGGCCCCTTGTAGAAAAGAAAAGTTGCTTTGACAGAAGAGTTCGGCGTACCTCATGCGGATTCTCTCGGTGTCTATCTATTGGTTGTGGTGGAATCTGGATCTCGGCGAAAACCGGCATTCATAAGGGGCTAAGTGCTAGCTATAAATTCCATGTAAAAACCACTCTTCAGTGGTAAGATCCTGAAAGACCCAGTAGAGTTCGCCTCCTGAATTTTTTGCGATGTAATAATCCCGTCCGTGGCGTCCATGCTGCCACCAGTAACCGTCAATTCGCTCTGGTCCCTGTAATAGTTGCAGTTCCCCCTGGTAATATAATTTGTGTTCGCTACTTTCCAGTTTAGTGGGGCGGGCCAGTAGCCAGTTGGGGCGTGATGCTTGGATGGGCTTAACTTGTTGTCCCTTGGGGTTACTTTTAATTATTAGAGTGTCGGCACTTTGCCAGGCTTGTTCCGGCAGGTAGCTTTCTTTTAAGGTAACTCCCGATAAGGCTTGATGGCCGAGGCGGGCTTTTAATTTATCTAAAAGCTGCTGGTTGCGCTGAAGTTGGTTGCCTTCACCAAATAAATCCTCATCCAGTGATCCCTTTTCCAAGGGGTGTAAATGGTTGCAACTTAAACAGATGGATTGCACTGGCTGATCGAGTGTTACTCTTTCCAGCTGTAGTTTGGTCAGGGCTATCAAGCGCTGGGGGTCGAGCTGTGGGTTGGAGGTTTCTATAGTTATTACCTGGACTTTGTTTTTGCCGAAGTCCATGTGCCAGTTTAATTGTTGGGTATAGAGCTGGCGTCGCTGTAACTGTGAGCAAAGTTCTCGGAGCAGGCGCCCGATAGGGAATAGCAGTTGCTCGCTATTATCCAGAGGGCTGGGGAAAAACAGTTCATTTCGGAATTGTGTTGGTGGCTGGTAGTTGCAAACCGGGTCCTGTCGACTTCCATTAAGGCGTGCCAGGTAATCCACAAATGAGCGACCAAAACGAGAGCCTACCTCTGAGAGGGGAATGGCGAGTAGCTGGCTTACTCGTTTGATGCCACATGCGTAGAGTTTGGAAATGGTTTTGTTGTCGCAATTAAGAAGCTTGGTTGGGGTAAAGCTGATCCACTGCTTCCACTGCTGTGGGCTGGGGGGGGTATTCGTTTGTATTAGCCAGTGCCTGTGTTCCGCTAGCTGACTCAGCAAATGGGCTGCGCTGGGGCTGTGGCCGAGGCCCATTAGGCTGTCGATCCCCATCTGTTCAAGTTCGCTTTCTATCTGCCTTATCAATGCCTTGAAGCCGCCATTGGCTTTTAGACTGCCACTTAGCTCCAGGTAAAGGTGAGCTGATGTACTTTCACCATTGCTCATAGGGCCTGCCGGCTGAGGTGAGACAAGCGGGGTGAAGCTGTACCCCCATTGGGCCAGTTGCTGTAACTCTTGTTGCTCCCGCTGCAAATCGCGCTGTAATAGCTGCAGGTCTGCACATAGGGCAGTTGCAGTGGCAATACTGAGCCCGCTTTCAACCCCACACTGGAGTGCAGCCGGACTGCTCCCAATTACCATCTGCTTTTCAACCACGACCTGGGGTGAGTCATCTTCTCCTTGTTCTTGTGCGCGGATCAGTACCTCCAGAGGGAGCTTGGGAAATTGGATACAGAGCCAGAGCATGATGTTATCCCTTGAAACTGTTTAGTGCAGCGGCCGGTCGCGGCGGATCAGTTTTGCTGCTCTTGCCAGGTACAGGTGTTGGCCAGAGGTTCCGCCCAATTGTTTCAATAGCTTTAGTGCGAGCCGCCCCTCTCCAGGCTTGAGCTGTAGGCGAAGGCTTGCCGGCGAGGGGGTCGCTGATTCACTCTGCGGGCGGAAGTGGAAATGCAGGCAGTCTCCATTGCGGGCAGCGAGTTGCAAACGGCGAAGGTCTTTGTGCCCCAGTGACTGCCGCCCTTGCCAGCTGAGCAGGGCACCGCAGCTTCCGGATTGCAGAGACTGCTCTATTGCCCAAAGTGTATCTTTGGGGCCACGAGGATGCAGGATCAGCAGGTTTTCCAGGCAGACGCCACTGTTGGCCAGCGATGGCGCATAGGGGATATGAGGTGGGTTGACCAGTATCACCATATGACCACGCTGGGTGAGATCTGCCATTGCTGGAAGTAACAGGGTGAGTTCACCAATACCGGTCTGATCGAGCAGTAGTTCTGTTGTGGCTCCTCGTGGCCAGCCGTGGGCTGTTAGCAGTGCATCGAGACTGGAGGAGCCGCTGGAGATACCGGTCCGCCGCCGCCGGGGCTCATTGGCTGCCTGCCAGATATCGGCCCTGGCGAGTAGCTGTGCCAGTTTCTGCTTTTTTGAATGACTATCTAACTGTTTGTTTTCTATAAGGTTTTCTACGCTGCCCACGATTTCACCACTCATTTTTGACCCTAGCTGGCCCATATCTCCGGCTAAATCTGTATGTGTATACAGTTATACTGTTTATTTATACAGTATTCATTCAATGGCAACAAGTGAGAAATCATTGCATTGGCACTTTTTTGTACAGCCCAAACCCGCTATGATTCCGCCTCTTTTATTGAGCGCTTTTTAATTTATTCAGGGGGGACGGAGTGAGTATCAAGTCCGATAAGTGGATTCGCCGCATGGCCGAGCAGAACGGCATGATTGAGCCTTTTGAGGCAGGCCAGGTGCGTCATAGCGAGAATGGCGATCGGCTCATCTCCTATGGCACCTCCAGCTATGGTTACGACGTTCGTTGTGCCCGTGAATTTAAAATCTTTACCAACGTACACTCTGCCACGGTTGACCCGAAAACCTTCGACGAAAACAGCTTTGTGGATGTAGAGGGCGACTACTGTATTATCCCGCCAAACTCCTTTGCCTTGGCGCGCACAGTGGAGTATTTCCGCATTCCGCGCTCTGTGTTGACGGTTTGCCTGGGCAAATCCACCTATGCCCGTTGCGGTATTATCGTCAACGTAACGCCACTGGAACCGGAGTGGGAAGGACATGTGACTTTGGAGTTCTCTAATACCACTAACCTGCCGGCAAAGATCTATGCCAACGAGGGTGTGGCGCAGATGCTGTTCTTCGAGTCCGATGAAATCTGTGATGTGTCCTATGCCGATCGCGGCGGCAAATACCAGGGGCAGCGCGGCGTAACCCTGCCCCGCACCTGATCATTGATCTCACTGCGGTACTGTTTCCTATCTATGTTAGAGGTTTCTAACAGTCAGCTACCTGACAGCGTCGATGTATTGGTCATTGGCGCTGGGGCAGCGGGACTGATGTGCGCAGCTACAGCGGGCCAGCGCGGGCGCAGCGTGCTGGTACTGGATCACGCCAATAAGGTTGGGAAAAAAATTCTGATGTCCGGTGGTGGCCGCTGTAATTTCACCAATCTCTATACCAGTGCAGAGAATTTCTACAGTAATAATCCCCATTTTTGTAAGTCTGCTCTGGCTCGCTACAGTCAGTGGGACTTTATAGCACTGATTGAGAAACATGGGATTGCCTATCACGAGAAAACCCTCGGCCAGCTGTTTTGCGATAATAAATCAAGAGATATTGTCGACTTACTTTTAGCGGAGTGCCGTGTAGCTAAGGCGCAGGTTCGCACTCGCTGCAGCATTGCTCAAGTTAAAGCTCTGGGGCAGGGGTATCGGGTCGAAACCAACATGGGCGCGGTTACCTGTGAGTCCCTGGTTGTGGCAACTGGTGGCCTCTCTATCCCAACTATGGGGGCGAGTGGATATGGCTACGAGGTTGCTCGTCAGTTTGGGCTGGATATTGTTCCTACTCGAGCAGCACTGGTGCCGTTTACCCAGAATAAACGGCAATTGGAGCGCCAGAACACTCTGCCTGGTACCTCTCTTTCGGTGACAGCTTCTTGCGCTGAAGGTAGTTTTCACGAGCAGATGCTGTTTACACACCGGGGATTGAGTGGTCCTGCTGTTTTGCAAATCTCCAGCCACTGGCGTGAGGGGCAAACTGTAAAATTTGACTTAGCCCCGGAAGAAAATCTGGCGGAGTGGTTACAGTTACGTCGACAACAGAGTCCAGATAGCCACTTGCACAGCGTTTTAGCTGAGATTTGGAGTAAAAAGCTGGTACAGTTTTTCTTGCAGCGGGCACAAATCAGCAGTCGTCCCCTAAAGCAGTTTGGGGAGATTGAATTGCGGCAAGCTGGTGATAAATTACAACACTGGAAGTTAACGCCGGCGGGCACTGAAGGGTATCGTACTGCGGAGGTGACTTTAGGCGGGGTCGATACAGCACAGGTTTCTTCTCGAACTATGGAATGTAAAACCCAGCGAGGGCTTTATTTTGTCGGTGAGGTTCTTGATGTAACCGGCTGGCTCGGCGGATTTAATTTTCAGTGGGCCTGGGCTTCGGGACATGCCGCAGGGGAGGTGGCTTAATGGGAGATGTTATTCCTTTCAAAAGAAAAACCACCTGGCAAAAGCATAAAGGCAGCACCCTGTGCAGGGAAGGCTTTCACAAATGGAAAGTGGTTACTGAGCGCAAGTTTGACGTAAGGCAGGGAAAGTTGGTGACTGAATATCGCTGTGCACGCTGTGGTAAGACCAAAACGAAGCTCCTGTAATTTTTATCTCCCGATAAGTTAACTGCCCTCGAGTTTGGTTCCCCTGATTAATTTAATGGTGCGAGTGTGGAGATAGAATCACACTCGCACCATTTTTATTGGCTTCTAAATAGAAACCGCAAATTAATAACGATAGTAGCGGCCGCGATAGCGATAATAATCTCTGCGTTTTCTCTCCCTGTCGTAGAGATATCCTGCACCGGCACCAATAACGGCACCTGCAGCAGTACCGCCGGGGCGTCCGCCACTAATCAAGGCACCTGTCACAGCACCGATACCGACACCGGTGCCAATCCGGCGGTCCGTATCACTCATATTGGCACAGCCCGTACCTCCGAGGCTTGCGGTCAATACCGCGGCCAAGCTGAGATACTTGATAGCTTTGATACGCATAGGCACCTCTGTTACTTAAGGTTGAGGTATAAGAGATCGGCACAGGCCGAACAATTTCGGTGCCAGTGTAGAGTCCGCTGTCACGGGTAACAAATCCAAGTTGGGGTTTCATTCCCTTTTTTTACTGATATTTAGGTGATTGTTGAGTGTTCGAAAAACAGGACTTAGTGGAACTGGCCCGTCTTAAAATGCCGTTTGGGAAATACGCAGGTCGAGTCTTAATAGATTTACCCGAGGAGTACCTGCTTTGGTTCGCAAAGAAGGGGTTTCCCGAGGGGCGCTTGGGGCAGCTGATGACACTGGCTTTGGAGATAAAGGTTGAGGGATTAGAGAAACTTATCGATCCACTGCGCTGACTTCAGGGTAAGTATTTAGCTGATTTAGGCCAGTTTGGTCTCTGACTACTTGACATTAATATAGATATGCCTAGGTGTGCTTTGCGGAGCAAAGCCCAAGAAAAAGCGGGCCGTAATGGAGACTGGACTGACCCGGAAATAGGCCCACAGCGGGTAACCACTGGTCTGAATGATTTCAGCGAGGTAGTAGCGGGAGTAGAGCCAGTCAGCTTAAAAGAGGGAGCGGTCGAAATGAATTCGGCCGCCACTCTTATGGGTACGTCTACTCACCCCTTGGCTACTTCAACCGACCATTGCCCGACCAAAAAGTCGGGCGACAGTAGTAATTGATCAGAGTGGGATTCGAATAACAACACCGCCCATCGTATGGCCCAGCTCAAAATCGGTGCGCGGGCTGTCTACGTGGTCATTGTGGCAGCTAACACACGCAGGAGATACACCTACATCTGCATAGACTGCAGTGAAGTATTCGGTATCACCCAGCTTTTCGCGGCCGTAAAAATTCTTGCCCGGGTTGTCGATTACGTACTGCAAACCCTCTTTTTCCATTTCAGTACGCGGCTTGTTTTGCTTGTTGATCGGCCACAGGGAGAGCAGGGCATAGTTAAACCCTGACTCTTTTTCGGCAACACGCTCAGCACCCATGCGCATCATCTGTGCGGGGAGTGGCAATAATTTCTTGTCCTGCCAGTGTTCATCCGCGTCGAGAATTTTTTCCTCATTCTGCAGGCGGTTTACAACTTTGTTGGTGTAGTTGGCCCTGTCAGCCTCGATCACAGCAAAGATGGCATCCGCCATTCGCTCTGGTGCAATTCCCTGGTTTTTTTCACAGCCTGTGAGCAGGGCTAGTCCAGCGATAATACAAGCGGCAATACGCATATTATTCCCCTCCTATTGGGATTGATTTTACTTGTTTTTGCTTTTTGAAATCCTTGCAATACGCTCGCGGATCAGCTCGAAGGTTTTATGCTTCTCTACGGGTTTATGCTTGAAATTACTATTAATTAGATTTTTGTCAGCCAGCGCGGCAAGAGAAAACTCGGCTCCATGACAGCTCAGGCATACTGGCATCATTTTTTCATTGGGGCGAAGGTTGTGGTTCTGATTATGGTTAACCACAATCTGCTCACCATGTGTTTCCCGGGGTAAATGACAGCTGGCACAGCTGACTCCACCTTCGGGGTTTGAATTCCAGGTATCGAAATGAGGGGACTCCTTGTAAGCGAGACTGTGTTCATCATTGTGGCAGCTCAGGCAGGCCTCAACAGCAGCAAATTGCATATTAACTTCATGTGGGCCATGACAACTGATACAGCTCAATTCTTCAGTAGCATTTGCATTCATAGGCAGGCGGGCCTGCTGTGGTGAGATAACTCCGACCTGCTGAATAAATCCTTCCTCCAGTTTATTGGACAGGCGCATACCGTGTTTCCCCCCTGTGAAGGATTCTTTTTGCTCGCTATGACAGCTTGCACACTGCTCCACAACTTCCAAACTGCTGAATTGCATTTGTCCATCGACATGGCAACTGCTGCAATTCACATCCGTTTTTGCATGAATGCTTTGTGCCCATTCCGCAGCAATTTCGGCGGCATGGTCTCCTTTTTCAATATCGGCATGACTGACTTGCAGCGGCGTTGTTTGTGGGTGTTCACTCAGCCAGGATTGAACGGCTGTGCGTGCGGGGAGATTTGCCGTTTCCAAAAGGTCAGGTTGATCAACATGAGCGATAAGGAAGTCCTCATAGAGAGAACCGTTATCATGATAGTTGTGGCAGCCTGCACTCGCACAGGTTTCAAAGCCCAGGTCTTTATGGCTGCTGCGTTCTTGGGCAATATCACTGTGGCAGTGAAAGCAAAAATCACCTGCCAAAGTAACGCCCATCTCCCCGGTTATTTGTGGCTTGTGCTCCGTATGACAACTTACGCACAGGCGAGCATCCAGTGTTTCTAAAAGCACTGCATTGCGTGGGTCTAAAAATTTTTGCCGTGGATGTGAGTCGTCGACCAGCTCCAGTTCCTCAGCATGGCAATTGAGGCAAGCTTGTTGAACGGCATCTTCACCGCCAAAGCCATCGGTGTGACAAGAGGTACAAGCGAGTTCAATTTGATGGTGGCCGTGAGTGGCATCTCCACTGATAAATAGAGATTTATCATCGACGTTAAGGTTATATGCCACTGCAGAGCCAATAACCAGGGTCAGCAATACGCCGTAATGCCAGAATTTAAATTGATAAGATTTCATCTAGAAGTAGTAAACCGCAAAAATATGGTAGGCGAGGAGGACTGGCAGGGCCCAGAGCAGGGCATAGTGGACTCGGGACCACCATTTTCGGTGTTCGCGAAGTTTCAAGTCGGTCCAGTGGTGGTTGCGCGCCATAAAAACACCGACGAGCGAACCGGTTGCGGTTGCAGTCAGAAATACCAGCATTAATGCTAAATTCAGGTTTTCACCTAGGCGGAAACCCGAGTGAACGGCAAGTGTGAGTAGGGCAATCAGGCCTGTGACACTGTGTGCATAGCGCCAGTGATCGACATGGCCGAGGCTGAGTTTCTTCCAGCGCTTCCTGATACTGAGAGCGGCAGTAAAGAGGCACATGGCGAGAATGGTATAGCCAGTAACCTGCTTCCAAAAATTGTCGTACCAGAGTTTTTCCCAAAAAGGTGCAGTTTGTACTGAAGGTGAAACTGGAGCTGGCGGCATTAGGAAAGCCAATGCAATTAAAATTAATGACAGCACAGAGGTTATAAGTATTCCCTTGGAGTGCCGCATCACCAGGTTGGGCGCTGGCACATCAAGAAGCTCTGCCATCAGAGGTCGACAACTACCGCAGACCGATCCCGCAGTTGTTGCCTGCTGCAGTTCATTTATATTGCGCTTGCCTGCGGAAATTGCTTTGCACAATTGACCTTTGGTGACGGAGTTGCACTGACAGACCAGGTAGTTATCGGGGAAGTCTTTAATGCTATTGCCGGACTTTTTGGCAAAAATCCGTCCTTCGCTTTCAAAGTGCTTGAGTGTGCGCAGAGAAATTTTTTCTTCCTGCGCTACAGCTTGGCGCAGTTCATTGGCTTCATTCCAGCTGCCAATATAAATGGCTCCAACGATATATTCGCCTTTGATAAATAAGCGCCTATAAATTCCTTTAAAGCGGTTACGATAAATGTGGCTTTCTACCCCCCCCTGCTGATCGAGGTTTTCCGGGTCTACTTCACCCATAATTCCGCAGGGAATATGGGCAATTTTCAGTTGGATATCGGTGTAACTGCCGGAATAGGGTTGTGATTGAAATTTTCCACTGTGATTTCGCTGAATATGCGAGCAGCAGCTCTCGGCTTGCTCGTATCCTGGTCGGACCAACTGGTAAACTTTTTGATCAAATTCAGCGCACTCCCCTACCGCATAAACATCCGGGTCAGAAGTTTGCATCCACTCATTGACAAGGATCCCACGTTCAGTAGCGAGTCCACATTGTTCAGCCAGACTAATTTCCGGCTGAATTCCCGTACACAATACGATGGCGTCCACGGAAAGTTTTTCATCACTGGCAAAAGTGAGTGTGCGCTTGCTATCGCTCTCCTCAATAGCTACAAGGGAATCCGAAATTTTTAATTCCACGCCCAGTGCAGTAAGGGCGGACTTGAGAAACTCTTCTCCCTCCTCTCCTAACAGGCCGCTCAACAAGTGGCCTCGGGATTGCAGGGTGACATTATTTTTAGGCGTTTTTAATGCGGTCGCTGCTTCAAGTCCCAGGGCTCCAGCCCCGACCACACAGATGTCAGCATTTTGCTCCCTTAAGTCGAGCAAATCGTTGGTATTTTTTAGGCTTCGAAAAGGATAAACACCCGGCAGATCCGCGCCCTGGATCTTTGGAATAATAGGATTTGACCCAGTCGCTATTATCAGCTTGGAGTAGGGCTGTATATTTCCAGCGGCATCGGTAACCGTTTTTTGTGAGCGATCAATAGAGATGATCTTGCGGTCAATATATTCGGCAAGCCGATGATCACTTTGGCTGAGGATAGGATTATCAAGTTCCTCCAGCTCTACATGGCTTGATAAATATTGAGAGAGCTTAACCCGGTTGTAGGGAGTCTCTGTTTCCGCTCCGTAGATAACAATTTGAGCTTCATCACAGAATTCCAGCAGTTTTTGTGCGCAGCGTACGCCCACAGGGCCCGTACCGATAATTACATAAATTGGGTAACTGCTGTCATTAGCATGTATACCGCTTGGTAATTGCTCGACAAGTGTATCGTCTAGCTCAGTCATACCTCCCCCCCGACTGCTTTGGTTTTTCTATCAGCCTTTCTATTTTTTAATTTGTTTGCCAGATGGCTTATAAAAATTCTTAGACTAATATCCCACTCTGGAGTATTTTTTTGAATTCTAATATCTATATGTTTAAACAAAATTAAATAAAGGTCTAGTGCCGATTAGATGATGACGATAGAGAAATGGGTGTAAAGTAAGGTCAGGTCGGAAAATTGGGTTAGATTTAACCGGTGTCCACAGTTTTGGAATATTCCTGGAAGGTAGGCAAAAGTAGTTTGCCCAAATTAGGTGCTTATTTTGTTGGTTGTATAAAAGTGCGGGATGGGAAGTGCGGCTTTTCAGTTTTTTTTAAGACCATTTGCGGGTCGCAAAGTGTGCGGCCCCGTCCTTGTGGGCTGCTGACTGCAAAAAGTGGTATGGCTACTGTAAAGAATTGTTTCTTGCTGGTATTTCTAGGTTAAATATCTCATCACTCCTGATAAAAAAACTAAACGTTGCTTTTAGGAGGGTTGGTAAAGGACGTAGAGTTCTTTTTCTTCCAGAGCTGTTCGGCGAGTCAATGCCTCTCCGATTTTCTGGTAATCCATTTTAAAATCGCGAACCATTTCTGGGGTAAAGGCTTCGTGGTTGTAACGCTTGCAAAATTGAACAACAGCATTTGCAATTTCGTTCATGTCAGTGCGGAAGTCTTTTACTACCTGTAGAGTGTGGGCATCGCCAACCAGAGCCTGCTCCAGGTATACATAAAAACGCACATTTTCTTTAATTAAGTGGGCCTGAAAGCCGGACTTAAATTGGGTCAGTAACTGTGACAGCTGGCGATAGTTCTGCTTTTCGTAACCCTCGGACCACATGCGCTGAAAAATGCCGATCAAGGTGCGGTGATCGTCTTCCAGAGCCTTGATTAAAGTCGGGTCGTAAGAAATGGTGCGGGTTCCTTTAGTTCCTGCGTAGGAGCTGCGAGTGTATTTTTCTTCAAGGTCCGCCGCGTCTTCTGATTTGTTACTTCGGAACATTCCAGAGATAAAACTAAGCATGAGTTTAGTCCCAGTAAATTTTAAAGGGTTGTTATTAGGTCTGATCGTGCCGCGAAGTTGGGGGTAGCTTAAAGAAAGCAAAGCTATTTGAGTCCCAGCGGGCGTGGCGGATTTTACATTGGATGACAGCAGGTTTAACCGCTATAAAAGGACTGGATTCGGTAAAATTCCAAAAGTGGGATGCGCGTCACATTTCAGCTCTTTGCTTTTGTAATTTTATCGAAAAGTTATTGGTTAGCGCTGACTTAACTAGAGAAGCTTTTGCTATTTAGGTAATAAAAAACCCGGCTTAGCCGGGTTTTTTATACTTGAAATTAGCGCTGCTCAAGCGGCACATAATCGCGCTGCGGGTAGCCGGTATACAGCTGGCGAGGGCGGCCAATCTTATACGGGTTGGAAATCATTTCATTCCAGTGCGCGATCCAGCCTGAGGTACGGCCGGTGGCGAAGATTACGGTGAACATATCGGTGGGGATGCCGATAGCCTTCATAATAATGCCGGAGTAGAAGTCTACATTCGGGTAGAGTTTCTTCTCTACGAAGTAATCGTCCTCAAGGGCGATTTTCTCCAGTTTCTTGGCAATTTTCAGTAGAGGATCGTTTTCTGCGCCCATGGCACCCAGAACCTCATCGCAGATGCCTTGCATTACGCGGGAGCGAGGATCAAAGTTTTTGTAAACGCGGTGTCCAAAGCCCATCAGGCGGAATGGGTCGTTTTTGTCTTTGGCGCGCTTCACGAACTCGTCGATGCGGCTTTCATCGCCAATTTCCTGAAGCATGTTCAATACAGCTTCATTGGCTCCGCCGTGAGCGGGCCCCCATAAGGTGGCAATACCAGAGGAGATGCAGGCGAAGGGATTGGCGCCGGAGGAGCCGGCCAGGCGAACAGTAGATGTGGATGCATTCTGTTCGTGGTCTGCGTGCAGCAGGAAGATAATATCCATTGCCTTGGCGACAACCGGGTCGATCTTGCTGGGCTCACAGGGGTTGCCAAACATCATGTGCAGGAAGTTTTCCGAATAGCTGAGGCTATTGTCCGGGTACATGAAAGGCATGCCTTGGGAGTGCTTGTAACACATGGCTGCCAGGGTTGGCATTTTAGCAATCAGGCGATGGGCGGAAATCTCGCGGTGCTCTGGATTGGTGATGTCCAGGGAGTCATGGTAGAAGGAAGCGAGGGCTCCAACTACACCGCACATCATCGCCATCGGGTGGGCATCGTAACGGAAGCCTTTAAAGAAGTTCACCAGGGACTCGTGAACCATGGTGTGAGACATAATAGTGTCTACATACTTCTTCTTTTCTTGTGCATTGGGCAGTTCGCCATTCATCAGCAGGTAGCAGGTTTCCAGGTAGTCGGATTTTTCTGCCAGTTGCTCGATGGGGTAGCCGCGGTGCAGCAGTTGGCCTTTGCCGCCATCAATAAAGGTGATCTTGGAATCACATGAGGCGGTAGACACGAAGCCCGGGTCGTAAGTAAATAAGCCTTTGCCGGTCAGACCGCCGACATCGATAACATCGGGGCCGAGGGTACCGGAGCGAACGGGCATCTCAAGAGCGCCGTCGATACCATCGACTGTGAGGTGCGCTTTTTTATCGGACATTGCGGACTCCTAAAAATGTTCTTATGCCGGCCTTCTCCCGCTGTTTTCGGGTGCTAGCGGCCTTTTGAGCGGGGCCAAACTTAAGTGCCGCGCCGCAAATTGTCAAACCAAAAGGAATGGACGACCAGTCTATTGGCGACAGGATATCCGGCTCCGACCCGTGCTTGTAGAGTATTTGTCTAGATAGTGTGCAGGAAAGTCTGAGGAAATCCCGCAGCTACTAAAAAACTGCGCGATACTGGCGGGAACCCCGCGCAATCGCAGGCGTTCGTTGTGTTTTGACTATTGAATGCCTATAATCCGCGCGGCTTGCGCCACGGTACGGCTACTTTGTATAAGACTTAATCAGGTCGAGTGCAAAGTGATCAGCAAGCAGCTCGTCCCTCCATTGAAAAGCTAACGGGCGCCCGGTCGTTCAGGGCAACAAGGTGTTTTTCCTGTGAACAAAAACAGACCTGTCAATTTAGACATTTCCACTATAAAGCTTCCCGCTGCCGCTGTGGTTTCCATTTTGCATCGTATTTCCGGTGTAGTGCTCTTTGCTGTTGTTGCACTACTACTGTGGATGCTCGATGTCAGCCTGGAATCAGAGCAGGGATTCGCCGAAGTCGCAGCGATATTTAACAGTATCCCTGCAAAGCTCATTCTTTGGGCGGCACTGGCGGCACTTATTTACCACATACTGGCAGGTGTACGTCATCTGTTTATGGATATGGGAATGGGTGAAAGTCTCGAAGGCGGCCGCCGCAGCGCTGTTTCAGTGCTGGTACTGGCTGTAATCCTTATTCTTCTTGCGGGAGTATGGTTGTGGTAAAAACAGTAACAAGCTTTGGTCGTAGTGGTACCTTCGACTGGCTCTATCAGAGAGTCACAGCGGTAATACTGCTCGCGTATACCCTCTTTATAGTGGGTTTTATCTTTTTTAGTAAGGACTTCGGCTATCAGGCCTGGTCTGAACTGTTCGCCCAGCGCTGGATGCGTGTTTTCAGCTTGGTTGCTTTGCTGTCCACCATTATTCACGCCTGGATTGGCCTCTGGTCCGTGGTTACCGATTACATCACCAACCGGATGATGGGTGGTAAAGCCACTGTTCTGCGCCTGTTCGTAGAAGTGATTCTGGCTGCGGTTGCCGTGCTCTACACGGTGTGGGGCATTGAAATTCTTTGGGGTGTATAAGCAATGGCGAACATGCGTACTATTTCTTTTGACGGGATTGTAATTGGTGGTGGCGGTGCCGGTATGCGCGCTGCCCTGCAGATGGCCCAGTCCGGCTATAAAACTGCGGTTATTACCAAAGTATTCCCGACGCGTTCTCACACGGTATCTGCCCAGGGCGGAATTACCTGTGCGATCGCCAGCTCAGATCCCAACGACGATTGGCGCTGGCACATGTACGATACCGTTAAAGGTTCCGACTACATTGGTGACCAGGACGCTATCGAATATATGTGTTCCGTAGGCCCTGAGGCAGTATTTGAGCTTGAGCACATGGGGCTGCCCTTCTCTCGTACAGAGGAAGGCCGCATCTATCAGCGCCCCTTCGGCGGTCAGTCCAAAGATTTCGGCCGCGGTGGCCAGGCTGCACGTACCTGTGCCGCTGCTGACCGTACCGGCCATGCACTGCTGCATACTCTCTATCAAAACAACGTTAAGCACAAAACCGAATTCCTGAACGAATGGTTTGCGATTGACCTGGTGAAGAACCAGGACGGTGCTGTTGTGGGTGTGATCGCCATGTGCATCGAAGATGGCGAAGTGGTTTATATCAAATCCAAAGCGACTGTATTCGCTACTGGCGGTGCCGGTCGTATCTTCGCTTCCACCACCAACGCACACATCAATACCGGTGACGGTGTCGGTATGGCCCTGCGTGCCGGTATGCCGGTCCAGGATATTGAGATGTGGCAGTTCCACCCCACTGGTATTTACGGTGCCGGTGTACTCGTGACTGAAGGTTGTCGCGGTGAAGGTGGCTATCTGATCAATAAAGATGGCGAGCGTTTCATGGAGCGCTACGCGCCTAACGCCAAAGACCTCGCTTCCCGCGACGTTGTGGCTCGCTCTATGGTTCTCGAGATTCTCGACGGTCGCGGTTGTGGTCCGGAAGGCGATCACGTATTCCTAAAGCTCGACCATCTGGGTGAGGAATTGCTCAACAGCCGCTTGCCCGGTATCTGTGAACTGTCCAAGACTTTCGCCCACGCCGACCCGGTTAAGGTGCCGATCCCGGTAGTACCTACCTGTCACTATATGATGGGTGGTATTCCGACTAACGTTCACGGTCAGGCTTTGACTCAGGACGCTGCCGGTAACGACCAGATTATCGATGGTTTCTACGCCTGTGGTGAGGTTGCCTGCGTATCTGTACACGGTGCTAACCGTCTGGGTGGTAACTCACTGCTGGATCTGGTGGTGTTCGGTCGCGCTTCCGGTCTGTTTATCGAGAAATCCCTGCGTGAGGGTATCGAGCACCGCGAAGCTTCAGAGTCCGATCTCGAAGCCGCAATGGCTCGCCTGAATCGCCTGGAGACCAACGAGACCGGTGAGAAGGCTTCGGACCTGCGCAAAGAGCTGCAGGGTGTGATGCAAAACCATTTTGGTGTCTTCCGCCGCGGCGACTTTATGGCTGAAGGCGTGAAGAAACTTGCAGATCTGCGCGAGCGTATTGAAAATGTACGCCTCGACGACCGGAGCCGAGCCTTCAATACTGCCCGTGTTGAAGCACTGGAACTGCAGAACTTACTGGAAGTTGCCGAGGCCACTGCGGTTGCCGCAGAGACTCGAACAGAAAGTCGTGGTGCTCACGCCCGCGAGGACTTCCAGGAGCGCGATGATGAAAACTGGCTGTGCCACTCTATGTATTTCCCTGCGGAAAAACGTGTTGGCAAGCGTGCGGTAAACTTCGCGCCTAACACTATGGAAGCCTTTGAACCGAAAGCTCGGACTTACTGATTCGGGAGCGGAATAGAGTATGTTGAAAGTAAGCATTTACCGTTACAACCCGGAAACCGATAAAGCGCCTTACATGCAGGACTATGAACTGGACACCAAGGGCAAGGACCTGATGGTGTTGGATGTTCTGGAGCTGCTGAAAGCCGAAGACCCGACCCTGTCTTTCCGTCGCTCCTGCCGTGAGGGAGTCTGTGGCTCAGACGGCATGAGTATTTCCGGTCGCAATGGTCTGGCGTGCACTACGCCACTGTCTGAAGCTGCCCCCAAGGGTAAACTGGTTCTGCGTCCTCTGCCGGGCCTGCCGGTTATCCGCGACCTGGTCGTGGATATGGAGCAGTTCTACGAGCAGTACAAGAAGATTGAGCCGTACCTGCAGAACGATACACCAGCACCGGCTATTGAGCGTCTGCAGTCTCCTGAAGACCGCGAGAAGCTCGATGGTCTGTACGAATGTATCCTGTGTGCCTGCTGTTCCACCTCTTGTCCGTCTTTCTGGTGGAACCCGGACAAGTTTATCGGCCCGGCTGGTTTGTTGCAGGCTTACCGCTTCCTGGCGGACAGCCGCGACCTGGCTACTGATGAACGCCTGTCAAATCTGGATGACCCCTTTAGTGTTTTCCGTTGCCACGGTATTCAAAACTGTGTCAATGTCTGCCCGAAAGGTTTGAATCCGACGCGTGCGATCGGCCATATCCGCAATATGCTGCTGACCCGTGCCGTGTAAGGGGATGTTGCGGCCGATTATCGGCCCGCTAAGGGTTCGCGTTCTGTGAACCCGGTGCCAGGTAGGGTGCCAAGCAAATGACAAAAGCCGGTTTTAACCGGCAAAAAACTGAAAAGGGGAGGTGGCTTTGTGCGCCTCCCCTTTTGTGAGTGAAAGGAAAGCGCAGTGGCTCAAGAGAAGATCAGCACACTGCAATTGAGGTAGGCATCAACATGCACGAAAGTACCATGGAGCAGCTGTGGCGTAGCTCCCATATCTCCGGGGGCAATGCTGCCTACGTGGAGGAGCTTTACGAGACCTATCTGCACGACCCCAACGGTGTCCCCGAGGAGTGGCGCAATTATTTCGACAGCCTCCCCCGCGTTGAAGGCAGCAGTGATGTTTCCCACGCTGCTGTACGCCAGCACTTTGAGCTGCTCAGCAAGCATCGCGCGCGCCCGGTAGCGGCTCCCGGTGCGGCAGGCTCTGCCAATATCGAGCACGAGCGCAAGCAGATTAAAGTTCTGCAATTGATCGATTCCTACCGTCATCGCGGCCATAAAAAAGCGACCCTCGACCCCTTGGGGCTGATGGCCCGCGAGCAGGTGCCTGACCTGCAGTTGAGCTACCACGGCCTGACCGAAGGTGACTTCGACACCACCTTTAATACCGGCAGCCTGTTTCTCGGCAAAGAAGAAGCAACCCTGCGCGAAATTGTCGAGGGCCTGGAGCGCACTTACTGTGGCAACCTGGGCGCTGAGATCATGCATCTCTCCAACCTGGAAGAGCAGCAGTGGTTCCAGCAGCGTCTTGAGCGCAGCCAGTCCAAAGCCAATTTCGGCACCGATATCCAGATTGAAATTCTGCAGCGTCTCTCTGCTGCTGAAGGTCTGGAGCGCCACCTGGACTCCAAGTACCCCGGCACCAAGCGCTTTGGTGTAGAGGGTGGTGAGAGCCTGATCCCGATGATGGACGCTCTGATCCGTCGCTCCGGCACTTACGGGGTGAAGGAAGTCGTGATCGGTATGGCCCACCGCGGCCGCCTGAATACCCTGGTCAATATCCTCGGTAAAAATCCGGCGGACCTGTTCCAGGAGTTTGAAGGCAAGAAAACTCTCGATACTTCCGGCGACGTGAAATACCACCAGGGCTTCTCCTCCAATGTGATGACTCCCGGTGGTGAAGTTCACCTGGCGCTGGCCTTTAACCCTTCGCACCTGGAAATCAGTGCCCCTGTTGTTGTTGGTTCCGTGCGTGCCCGCCAGGACCGCCGTAAAGATGCAACTGGCGAGAAGGTAATGCCGATCAACATCCACGGCGATGCGGCTTTTGCTGGTCAGGGTGTTGTGCAGGAAACCCTGCAGATGTCCCAGACCCGCGGTTACTACACCGGCGGTACTGTGCACATCGTACTGAATAACCAGGTGGGCTTTACCACCAGCAAGCGCGAAGACGCCCGCTCCACTGAGTACTCCACCGATCCCGCTAAGATGATCGATGCGCCGGTGCTGCACGTAAATGGCGACGACCCGGAAATGGTCGTATTGGCCGCGCTGCTAGCGGTGGACTACCGCTACGAATTTAAGAAAGATATCGTTATCGACCTGGTCTGCTACCGTCGTCGCGGCCACAACGAGACCGATGACCCCTCTGGTACCCAGCCGCTGATGTACCAGACCATCCGCAAGCACAAGACTACCCGCACGCTCTATTCCGAGAAGCTGGTGGGCGAGGGCATCCTGGACAAGGTTGCCGCAGACAAGCTGGCTAACGACTACCGCGACAAACTGGATGCCGGTGAAGACGTTGCTACCGGTCTTGTGAAGAAGCCCGACTCCTCCATGTTTGTGGATTGGAGCCCCTACCTGGGCCACGACTGGAACGAGCCCGCAGATACTGGCTACGCATTGCCGAAACTGCAGGATGTCGCCACGCGCATGACCAATGTGCCCGATGGCATTGTGATGCAGCGCCAGGTCTCCAAAATCTATGAAGACCGCCGCAAGATGGCCGGCGGTGCCCTGCCTCTGAACTGGGGTATGGCGGAAACCCTGGCTTACGGCACACTGCTGGAAGACGGCTTTATGGTCCGTTTCACTGGCGAGGATGTGGGTCGCGGTACCTTCTCCCATCGTCACGCGGTGATTCACAGCCAGAAAGACGGTCAGAGCTATGTGCCTTTGCAGCATATGTTCGAAGACCAGCCGCCTTTCTATATTTACGACTCGCTGCTGTCTGAAGAGGCGGTATTGGCGTTTGAATACGGCTATGCGACCACTACACCTAAGTCTCTGGTGGTGTGGGAAGCTCAGTTTGGTGACTTCGCCAACGGTGCCCAGGTTGTGATCGACCAGTTCATTACTTCCGGTGAGCACAAGTGGGGCCGAATGTGCGGCCTGGTAATGCTGTTGCCGCACGGGTACGAAGGCCAGGGCCCAGAGCACTCCTCTGCACGTCTTGAGCGCTTTATGCAGCTGTGTGCCGAACACAATATCCAGGTGTGTAACGCCACTACCCCTGCGCAGATTTTCCACCTGCTGCGTCGCCAGGCTGTGCGCCCCATGCGTCGTCCTCTGGTAATCATGAGCCCGAAGTGGATTCTGCGCCACAAGCTGGCAACCTCCAGCCTGGAAGAGCTGGCTGAGGGTCGTTTCCACAACGTGATCCAGGACCAGGGCGTAGATCCAGACAAAGTGAAGCGTTTGGTTCTGTGTTCCGGCAAGGTTTACTACCACCTGCTGGAAGCCCGTATGGAGCGCGAGCAGGAAGATGTGGCGTTCGTACGAATCGAGCAGCTGTACCCATTCCCGGACGAAGAGTTTGTGGAAGCGGTTTCCGCATTCAAGAAGATCAAGAGTGTTGCCTGGTGTCAGGAAGAGCCCATGAATCAGGGCGCCTGGTACTCCAGCCAGCACCACTTGCGTCGCCTGTTGTCGGAAACCCATCCGAAGCTGGATCTGGAATACGTGGGCCGCGCCCCATCCGCAGCACCTGCGGCGGGCTATATGTCCACGCACCTTGAAGAACAGAATAAGTTCATCAACGAGGCGCTGACCGTCAAATAACCGGCGGCAGTAATAAGTGAAGAGTCAATCTCAGGAAACAGAAAAAATGACGATCGAGATTAAAGCGCCAACTTTCCCTGAATCTGTTCAGGACGGAACTGTCGCCACCTGGCATAAACAACCCGGTGAAGCTGTGTCCCGCGATGAGCTGATCGTGGATATCGAAACCGATAAAGTTGTGCTGGAAGTTGTTGCACCTGCCGATGGTGCCCTGACTGAAATCATCAAGGGTGAGGGCGATACCGTCCTCTCCAATGAGGTGATTGCCAAGTTTGAAGCGGGCGCTGGCGCAGCCACTGCCCCCGCAGAAGAAAAAGCAGAAGTTCCGGCTGCCGAAGCGGCTGCTCCTGCGGCTGGCGACAAAATTGCTATGCCATCTGCCAAGAAAATGGCTGCTGAGAAGGGCGTAGATCTGGCGGGTGTTGAAGGCACTGGCAAGGGTGGTCGCGTTCTCAAGGAAGACGTAATGAAAGCGGGCACTGCGCCGGCTGCCGCTGCTGCACCTGCCGCCGCTGCTGCTGAAGTTGCGGTTGCTCCGGGTGAGCGCGTAGAGAAGCGTGTTCCTATGACCCGTATGCGTAAGCGTATCGCTGAGCGCCTGCTGGACGCTTCCCAGTCCACCGCCATGCTCACCACCTTTAACGAGGTGAACATGAAGCCGATTATGGACCTGCGCAAGAACTACAAAGACCTTTTCGAGAAGACCCACAACGGCACTCGTCTGGGCTTTATGGGCTTCTTCGTAAAAGCTGCAGTAGAAGCGCTGAAGCGCTACACCGCGGTGAACGCGTCTATCGACGGTAACGATATCGTTTACCACGGTTACCAGGATATCGGTGTAGCGGTTTCCTCTCCGAAAGGCCTGGTTGTGCCGATTCTGCGCAATGCGGAGAACATGGGCCTGGCGGATATGGAAAACAATATCCGCGACCTGGGTGTTCGCGCCCGCGATGGCAAACTGTCTATCGAAGAGATGACTGGCGGTACCTTCACCATCACCAACGGTGGTGTATTCGGTTCCTTGCTGTCCACCCCGATTCTGAATCCACCACAAACCGCAATTCTGGGTATGCACAAAATCCAGGAGCGCCCGATGGCGGTGAATGGCAAGGTGGAAATCCTGCCGATGATGTACCTGGCGCTGTCCTATGACCACCGTCTGATCGACGGTAAGGAAGCTGTTGGCTTCCTGGTGGCGATCAAGGAAATGATCGAAGATCCAGCGCGTATCTTGCTCGAAGTTTAAAAAATAAGTCCAGGGGCCTAAGGGCCCCCTCGATCACACTGCATTAGAAATATCTGGAACTGATCATGTCCGAAAAATTTGACGTAATCGTAATTGGCTCCGGTCCTGGTGGTTATGTCGCTGCCATCCGTGCCGCTCAGCTGGGTCTGAAAACCGCTTGTATCGAAAAGTGGAAAAACAAGGAAGGTAAATACGTAAATGGCGGCACCTGCCTGAACGTAGGTTGTATCCCCTCTAAGGCACTGCTGGACAGCTCCTGGAAGTACCACGAGGCCAAAGACGCTCTCGACGTGCACGGCATTGAAGTCGGCAAGATCAAGATGGATGTGAGCAAGATGATCGAGCGCAAAGGCGAGATTGTTAACAAGCTGACCGGCGGTGTAGCTGGCCTGTTCACAGCTAACAAAGTGACCTCCATTTTCGGCACCGGCAAGCTGCTGGCTAACAAGAAAGTGGAAGTGACTGACGACGAAGGCAACAGCACCGTCTACGAAGCCGAAAACGTCATTCTGGCTTCCGGTTCTGTACCGGTAAATATTCCGCCCGCTCCGGTAGACAACAAAATTATTGTCGATTCCACTGGTGCTCTGGAATTCACTGAAACTCCAAAGCGTTTGGGTGTTATCGGTGCCGGCGTAATTGGTCTGGAGCTGGGCTCCGTATGGAACCGCCTGGGCTCCGAAGTGGTTGTTCTGGAAGCGATGGATAAATTCCTGGCAATTATGGATCAGCAGGTTGCCAAAGAATCCCAGAAAATCTTCAAGAAGCAGGGCCTGGATATCCGCCTCGCTTGCCGCGTAACCGGCTCCGAAGTGAAAGGCGAGGAAGTGGTTGTTACTTACCAGGACAAAGATGGTAAAGAGCACCAGGAAACTTTCGACAAGCTGATCGTCTGCGTTGGCCGTCGCCCTTACACTGAAGGCCTTCTTTCTGAAGATGCCGGTGTGAAGATGGACGAGCGTGGATTCATCTATGTCAACGACCTGTGCATGACTTCTGCTCCGGGCGTATGGGCGATTGGTGACGTGGTACGCGGCCCAATGCTGGCGCACAAGGCCTCAGAAGAAGGTGTTGTGGTTGCCGAGCGCATCGCCGGCCAGAAACCGATGATGAACTACGACGTGATCCCCAACGTTATCTACACTCACCCGGAAATCGCTGCGGTTGGCCGCACTGAAGAACAGGTGAAAGCCGATGGCGAGCCCTACAACGTAGGCAGCTTCCCGTTTGCTATCAATGGTCGCGCTATGGCCGCCAACGATACCCAGGGCTTTGTGAAAATCATTGCTCATGCGGAAACTGACCGCGTACTGGGTGCCCACATCGTTGGCCCGTCTGCCGCAGACCTGGTTCAGCAAGTGGCGATCGCGATGGAATTCGGTTCCAGCGCTGAAGATATCGGTATGACTGTATTTGCACACCCGACTCTGTCTGAGACCGTGAAAGAAGCGGCGTTGGGCGTGAATGGTCATGCGATCCATACCGTAAATCGCAAGAAGCGCAAGTAAGAATATTTTTCGATGTCGGGGCACTAATTATTGATTAATTAGCGCCCCGGTTTCATTTACGGAATTCAGAATTTGCAACGACGGAAATTTTGAGTTTTGTCTTTCAGGTGCAGAGAGATCTGCAATTAATAAACACATTTCACATGTGAATTGGTATTGACTATGAACTTGCATGAGTATCAGGGCAAACAACTGTTTGCGGCATACGGATTGCCGGTTTCCAAAGGCATTGCAGCGGAAACCCCGGCAGCGGCAGTAGCAGCGGCTGACGAAATTGGCGGTGATAAGTGGGTAGTAAAGGCCCAGGTACACGCTGGTGGCCGCGGTAAGGCTGGCGGTGTAAAGCTGGTAGATTCCAAGGCAGAAATTGAAGAGTTTGCCAGGAAGTGGCTGGGCGAGCGTCTGGTAACTTATCAAACAGACGAAAATGGCCAGCCGGTTTCCCGTATCCTGGTTGAAAGCTGCACCGACATTGATCAAGAACTGTACCTCGGCGCTGTTGTTGACCGCTCCACCCGTCGTATCGTTTTCATGGCCTCCACCGAAGGCGGCGTTGAGATCGAGAAAGTAGCGGAAGAGACTCCGGAAAAAATCCTCAAGGCTACCATCGATCCGCTGGTAGGTGCTCAGCCTTACCAGGCGCGTGAGCTGGCTTTCAAACTGGGCCTGAACCCGACCCAGGTTAAGCAGTTCACCAAGATCTTCCTCGGCCTCGCCAAGATGTTCGAAGAAAAAGATCTGGCCCTGCTGGAAATCAACCCGCTGGTAATCACCACCGAAGGCAACCTGCACTGCCTGGACGCCAAAGTGGTAATCGACAGCAACGCCCTGTATCGCCACGCTGATCTGCGCGAAATGCACGATCCTTCCCAGGAAGATTCCCGTGAAGCGCACGCTGCCAAGTTCGACCTGAACTACGTAGCTCTCGATGGCAACATCGGCTGTATGGTAAACGGTGCTGGTCTGGCCATGGGTACCATGGACATCGTAAACCTGCACGGCGGCAAGCCCGCTAACTTCCTGGACGTTGGCGGCGGCGCGACCAAAGAGCGCGTTGTTGAAGCGTTCAAGATCATCCTGTCTGATGAGAACGTTAAAGCCGTACTGATCAATATCTTCGGTGGTATCGTTCGCTGTGACATGATCGCCGAAGGCGTTGTGGGCGCAGTAAAAGAAGTTGGCGTTAAAGTGCCGGTTGTTGTGCGTCTGGAAGGTAATAACGCAGACCTGGGTGCGAAAGTGCTGAGCGACAGCGGCCTGAACATTATCGCGGCGACCAGCCTGACCGATGCGGCTCAGCAAGTGGTTAAAGCTGCGGAGGGTAAATAATCATGTCAGTATTGATTAACAAAGACACTAAAGTAATCTGCCAGGGCTTCACCGGCTCCCAGGGTACTTTCCACTCCGAGCAAGCGATTGCTTACGGCACCAAGATGGTTGGTGGTGTAACTCCGGGTAAAGGCGGCCAGACTCACCTGGGCCTGCCAGTATTCGACACCGTTAAAGAAGCGGTAGAGAAAACCGGTGCTGAAGCTTCTGTAATCTACGTACCTGCGCCTTTCTGTAAGGATTCCATCCTGGAAGCGGCCAACGCAGGTATCAAACTGATTGTTTGTATTACCGAAGGTATCCCGACTCTGGATATGCTCGACGCTAAAGTGAAGTGCGATGAGCTGGGCGTACGCCTGATCGGCCCGAACTGCCCGGGTGTTATCACTCCGGGTGAGTGCAAGATCGGTATTATGCCGGGTCACATCCACAAGCCGGGTAAAGTGGGCATCGTTTCCCGTTCCGGTACCCTGACCTATGAAGCGGTTAAGCAAACCACCGACTACGGCTTTGGCCAATCCACCTGTGTGGGCATCGGTGGTGACCCCATTCCGGGCTCCAACTTCATCGATATCCTGGAAATGTTCCAGAACGATCCGCAGACCGAAGCAATCGTTATGATCGGTGAGATCGGTGGTACTGCTGAAGAAGAAGCAGCTGCTTACATCAAGGAAAATGTTACCAAGCCGGTAGTTTCCTACATCGCTGGTGTAACTGCTCCTCCCGGCAAGCGTATGGGTCACGCGGGCGCGATTATCTCTGGTGGTAAAGGCACCGCTGACGAGAAGTTCGCTGCTCTGGAAGACGCTGGTGTTAAAACCGTGCGCTCCCTGGCTCAGATCGGCGACGCCCTGAAGGAAATTACTGGCTGGTAAGTAATTGCCAACTTTTAGTTTTCAAAAAAGCCACCCATTGGGTGGCTTTTTTTATGCTTGAAAACAGTTCAGGTGATCTGGATAAGGTTGGGATATAATTTATTATATTTCTGTCTTTTACCAATCTTTACATTTTCATAGTGCTTGCAAATTTCTTGATTTTTTAATTTTTCTTCCTGTAGCTGAAAGTTCTTTTCTATTTGTTTTTTTTACTGCTCCTGTTTTTTAGATAAATTAACTTCCCGCTATGTAAGGAATTTTTAGCTTTATTTGTTGGGCGTAATTCAGTGTGCTTTATTGGTGTGGTTTATTGCTTGTGGCTAAGGTGAATATTTTTTTGTGATTTATTTCCTTTTTTAATTTTTTGTCCCTCCATCCGGCCTTTGACTTGTTGTGCATGGTACTGCAGTGTCTATTTTCTTCGAGGTTAATCGTGAAACTAATTTTGAGGGGTGTGGCAGTATGGGGTTAGCTGTAGATAAAAATATTCGAAAAATATCCTACAAGATAAATTTTGGCGGGTTTTCCTTAGGCAGGAATGAGGAGGTTGGTGGGGTTTGGCCAAATGGTGTTGTGAAATATTATGTGCCTTCTAGTTTGGATGCCGGATATATCAGTTCAGTGAAAAAGGCAATGTCACATTGGGAGATTTGTATTTATCGAAAATTCAGGTTTGCTGCAGTTAAATTTCTACAGGTTAATGCGGCTGGACGTGGAGTGGTAACGATTAAAGATGACCGTAACAGTGCGACAGTCGGGTTTACCAATAAAACTGATCAATACTGCGGCGTGGCCTGGCGAACTAACAGGGCTTCTATAGCCTCCCTTCCCCATGAAATAGGGCATACTCTCGGTCTTGCCCATGAGCATATGCGTTCCGATGCCCCTATGTCCGTGCAGAACACACTGGACTCCCTGCAAAAGCAAACCCGCGTCCAGACTTTATCCCGGTTCTTAACACATAATTCTGCTTTCGATGGAAGCTCTATAATGATGTATGACGATCAGGCAAGAGCATTGGGAGTTGTCAGTAATACCCATGATGGCGGTTGTAAAATATCGGCCAATCAGGTGAATAGTTCTACCTGGAATCCCAGTGCTGGGGATCTGGATATGCTTTCATACCTCTATGATGGCAATCGTCAGACCTTGCCCCGTTCTTTTGCTGGCCCCTTGGGCTAAGAGGCGGGAGACGTAACTTTAAAAGGGAGTCAAAGACTCCCTTCAATTTATAAATCTTAACTGAATTTTTAATCGAGGTAATCAGCAGCTACGAATTCCGGCAAAGAATTTACTTAAGCAGATACCCGGGAAGTGTATAAACCATATTTATTCCCCTGGTTGCGACTACGGTGATAAAGTACAAAAGCTGTTAAAACAAGCAGCATCAGTTCTGCAACTGGTCCTGCATACCAGATCCCCACTTCACCAAATATCAACGGTAAAATCAAAATTAATGGCAGTACAAAAATATAGGTTTTTGTCACCCCGAGAATAGCTGCACGTTTGGCATCATCAATGGCCTGGAAAAATGTGCTGATCATCATCAATGGTCCCGCCAAAAAGTAGACAAGCGTCATCATCGGCAGGATACGTGCAACTTCTGCAATAATTTGCGGGTCGCTGACGAACAGGGCTCCCAAAGTGTCTTTTAGTAATAGCACGCCAAGCTGTAATACCAGGCAATAAGAAAAGGCTATTGTCAAAGCTATATTGATACTGCTGTCGGCACGGGACCAGCTTTTAGCACCAAAGTTACTGCCTGCGAGGGTTTGAAATGCCTGGCTTAATCCGAGAAGAGGCAGGAAAATAAAGGTCATGATTCGGGTAGTAATGCCGTAGGCCCCCACTGTTGTATCGTAGTTGGTACTGCTCCAGGCCTGGATACTGAAAATTACAGCGATAGATGTGAGTGATACACCGATGTAGCTCAAGCTGGATGGGAGGCCTAAAGACAGGTACTCAGGCCAGAAATTCCGTTTAATCGAGAGTCGGATAATTTGCATATCAATCACTGGTTGGCCGTAATGACGGTAGCCTGCAATTATCAGAAGGGCAATTGCCTGTGCCAGGGCGGTGCCATAGGCAGAGCCAGCCACACCCATATCCAGGTGGGCGATAAAAATATAATTGAAAATAATGTTGAGCATAACCGATGATAGGGAAACCACGGCCATTAGAGATAATCGCCCTTCGCATCGTAAAGTGTCGGAATTCACTGAGCAGATAAATAGCGTTGGTGAAAGAAATATCAATATTGTTAAATAGGTGTACCCCATCTCTGCAAGGTCTACCGAGCCATTGGCAATCAATAATGTTAATTGTTTGCCTCCAGCTAAAAAAAGCAATATTAATAAAATGCAAACAATTAGTGCCAGTGTAATGGCTTGAGAGAAGGCCTTCTTCGCTTTATCTATATCCCTTGCACCAAGTAATCTGGCCTGGACACTCGAATATCCACTGGAAATCAATGAAGAAAGCGCTATCAGAAACATAAACACTGGAAAGGTCAAAGTCACTGCGGCTAGTGCCTCGGCTCCTACATACTCCCCCAGGAAGTAGGCATCCAATAAAGTAAAAGAACCGTTTACCAGCATTATTAGAATAATAGGCGCAGCCGTTTTAAAGAAAACCGGCAGCAAGTCCCCACTAACAAATATATTGTCTTGTTGTTCACTCATAGTAAGTCCGTTTTAAAGTTTGCCGCTGTGCATCTCTGCAATCTCTTCAAATTTACTGAATACTAGCTTTTTAAGGTCACTCGGCCATGAGTGGATGGCTTTTTTAAAACTGATCCTACTGTTCCTATACAGAGCACGACTGGCTTCCTCGAAGCCTGGAGTATCCCCTGCAACTAACAACATGAACTTATCCAGTTCCTGTTGTTTGCGGGTGATGCGCTCTTCAGGAGAAACCTGTTTTTGTGCCTGCTCAACCAGCTTACGAAGTGTGACGGAGGCACCGCCGGGCTGCTGACTCAGCCACTCCCAGTGGCAGGGAAGCAGGGTAATCTCCCTGGGAATAACTCCTAATTTGGGACGTCCGCGCTTGGCCTTGTGGGCCGCGGTATCTGCAGCTGATACTGCCAACACCTCCTCCGTGTCCCCATGCCAATCCACTTCAACCCGTTTACAGCTTTGGGCCTCGAAAACAATGGGTTCATGGTTTGCCCCCATATTTTTCACTTGGCGAATAACGACTTCCAGTGATCCTCGGGCGATGATCTGTTGCTGATCGATAGCGATATAGTCGGTGCTCAAAGTTTTGTTCCTTATTTACCCGGATTAAATATTTTTATCCGGGTAAATGTAGTTCGTCGGCTAGTTAACCTGCAAGTGTAATTTTCTGCCGAATGGCGATATTCGAAGCGGCATTAATAAAGAACGAGTTTTTCTGGCTGTGCTTGCCTGCTTTTCCTGCTGGCGCTCGGTGGTTAATAGCTGATCATTTATGAGTGATATACACGGTCAGCGAGCACTCCTATACTGCCGAAAAACCAATTGTTTAGGAGTGAACATGACCAGGGCTTTGATTGGGGTAATTGGGGGGAGTGGTCTTTACGATATGCCAGGGCTGACCGATGTTGAAGAGGTCCAGGTAACAACCCCCTTTGGCGATACTTCAGACGCCATCGTTTGCGGTAGGCTTATGGGTATCCCTGTGGCTTTTCTTGCCCGTCACGGTGGTGGTCATCGCTTGATTCCCTCCCAAGTGCCCTATCGGGCGAATATTCATGCTCTGCGTCAGCTGGGTGTGCGTTATATCCTCTCTCTATCTGCTGTGGGCTCCCTACAGGAAGAAGTGCGTCCGCTGGATATGCTGATTCCCGACCAGTTTATTGATATGACTCGCCGGCGGGAGAGTACTTTTTTTGGCGATGGCGCGGTTGCACATGTGTCTATGGCCGACCCGGTATGTACCGCCGTTGCTGATAGCCTGGCGCGGGCTTTTGCGCTGACCCAGGCTGAGGAGCCAATTGAGTTACATCGAGGTGGCAGCTATATCTGCATCGAAGGCCCCCAGTTTTCTACCCGTGCTGAGTCCCATTGGTATCGCAGTATGGGGGCGTCGGTTATCGGTATGACCAATATGCCTGAGGCAAGGCTGGCCCGTGAAGCCCAGATTGCCTATGCCACGCTGGCCATGGCTACTGACTACGATTGCTGGCATCCCCGCGAGGAGGCAGTAACCGCAGAGGTGGCCATTGCCAACCTGCAGCAAAATGCTGCGCGGGCACAGCAGATTGCGAAGGAGACGATACGCATTTTGGGCGACGAGCTGCCAGAATCCCCCGCCCATACGGCATTGCTAAGCGGTTTGGTGACCCCTCTTGAAGCAATGCCCGAGGAAAAACAGGCTGTAATAAAACCGCTGCTTTCTCCGACAGAACCAGAGCTTGAAGAAATGGAGCAGTGATATCGATGCGCGAGACCTTACCTCTGCTGGAATTATCGGATTTTCCCTCTATTCGCCGGGAAGTCATTGAGACCTTACAGGTCAATATTGGCTACCGCTGTAATCAGCGCTGTTTACACTGTCACGTCAATGCCGGGCCTAATCGCACCGAGATGATGTCCGATGAAAACCTGATGCTGTTATTGGAGGTTTTGGAACTTCGTAAAACCCGCGTGCTGGATATCACTGGAGGTGCCCCGGAGTTGCACTGGGGATTTCGTTCCTTGGTAAGAGGGGCGCGAGAGCGCGGGGTTCATGTGATAGATCGCTGCAACCTGACTGTCCTGTTTGAACCGGGCCAGGAAGATACTGCTGAGTTTCTGGCCGAAAACCAGGTTGAGGTGATTGCCTCACTGCCATGTTATTCGGTCGATAATGTGGATAAGCAACGCGGCAAAGGCGTTTTTGATAAGAGTATCGCAGCCTTGCAGAAACTGAATTCGCTTGGTTACGGCGAGTCCGGTAGTGGTTTGCAGCTCAACCTGGTTTATAACCCCCAGGGTCCTTTTTTACCCCCTGAGCAAAGTGCTTTGGAGGCGGACTATCGACGTGAGCTGGCTAACCACTTCTCTATTAAATTTAATCATTTGTTCGCTCTTGCCAATATGCCAATCAAGCGCTTTGGTTCCATGCTGATTTCTAAAGGGCAGTTCCACGATTATATGGCGTTGCTTAAAGACAGTTACAGTGCCGATAACCTTGCGGGTGTTATGTGTCGCAGCCTGGTCAGTGTCGACTGGCAGGGGAATCTGTTTGATTGCGATTTTAATCAGCAGCTCAAAATGCCTATTCCCGGTCGATTACATCTGCGCGATTTACTCGACATGGACCTGGAAGGCTCGGCAATTTGCGTTGCAGATCACTGTTATGGTTGTACAGCCGGGCAGGGTAGTAGTTGCGGTGGGGCTCTCTAGCTTCTGTTATGGTGAATGGAACCTGGAAACTATGAGTAAAAAAATCCTGCTTGTTGTCGCTATTGTAGTATTGGTAGTGGTTTTCTATACGCTCGATTTACATCATTGGTTGAGCCTGGAAAAGTTAAAAGATGGGGCGGAGGATTTTAAGCGCTGGCAAATGTCTTCGCCACTTTTGGTGGGCTTCTTATTTCTGGTTTTCTATATTCTGGTAACCGGCCTGTCACTTCCCGGGGCCGCAATTCTCACTATTGCGGCCGGAGCGTTATTTGGGCTTTTCTGGGGGACAGTGATAGTCTCTTTTGCATCCAGTATTGGTGCTACATTGGCTTTCTTAATGGCGCGGTACCTTTTCCGCGATTATATCCAAGGGCGTTTCTCCGGTCGCCTGCAGATAGTCAATAAGGGAATCGAGCGCGAAGGGGCATTTTACCTTTTTGCCCTGCGACTGGTGCCGGCCTTTCCTTTCTTCCTGATCAATATCCTGATGGGGCTCACTCATATTAGAGTCTGGACTTTTTACTGGGTCAGCCAGCTGGGAATGCTTGCGGGCACAGTGGTGTATGTCAATGCAGGCACTCAGTTGGCGCGAGTAGAAAATTTAAAAGATATTTTATCTCTGCCATTGCTTTTATCCTTTGTTTTATTGGGTGTTTTTCCCTTAATTGCAAAATATGCGCTCAACTGGCTTAAGCGCAGGCGTCAGGTTGGGTGATTGATTTATGCAGAAGCCAAAAAAATTTGATTGTAATTTAATTGTGATTGGTGCTGGTGCAGCTGGTCTGGTCACTGCTTATATTTCTGCTGCGGTAAAAGCGAAAGTTACCCTTATTGAAGCAGGTAAAATGGGAGGGGATTGTCTCAATACAGGCTGTGTACCCAGTAAAGCATTAATTATGTGTGCCAGGCAGGCTCATAGAGCGCGATCTGCAGGTGAGTTTGGAATTGTGCTCGAAGAGCCAACCATTGATTTCCCCCGGGTGATGCAACATATCAGGGAGTCGATTAAAACTATTGAACCCAATGATAGTGTGGAGCGCTATAACAGACTGGGAGTTGAAGTGCTCCAGGGAACTGCAGAGCTTATCGATCCCTGGACAGTTAAAACCCAACTAAATAATGGAGGGGAGAAAACCCTGACAGCAAGGGCTATTGTACTGGCCACGGGTGCCGAACCCAGTGTTCCGCCTTTTCCTGGGCTCGATCAAGTGAATTACCTTACCAGTGACACTTTATGGGAGCGGTTTTCTCAGTTAAAAGCGCCTCCCCGCAGGCTGGTATTACTGGGTGGGGGAGCTATTGGCTGTGAGCTGGCACAAGCCATGGCCAGACTGGGTTCGGAAGTGGTTCTGGTGGAGAGGTCCGACACTATATTATTGGAGTTGGATACTGACGTATCCGCGGTTGTCACTGAGGCACTTACTCAGGATGGTGTTAAAATTTTGACAGATCATGAAGCTGTTGAATTTGAAGGTGCCCCTGATCGAGAAGGAGGCATACTCATTGTAGAAAATAAGGGCGATAGAGTTAAGCTCGAGTTTGATGAAGTGATACTAGCTCTCGGCAGAAAGGCGAAAGTGACTGGCGAAGGGCTCGAGAGCCTGGGATTGCTGAAAAATGGCAGGCTGCAACTTGATGGCTACCTGCGCACTCGCTATCCACATATCCTTGCAGCCGGGGACGTGGCCGGGCCATATCAATTTACCCATATGGCCTCTCACCAAGCTTGGTATGCAGCGGTAAATGCCCTTTTCGGTGACTTTAAAAAATTTGCCGTAGACTATTCTCTGGTTCCCAGTGCTGTGTTTGTTGATCCGGAAGTGGCCAGTGCCGGCCTTTCTGAAAAGGCTGCCCATGAGCAGGGAGTCAATTACGAGATAACCCGCTACGATATCGAGCATTTGGATCGAGCGATAGTCGATGGTGCACGGAGAGGATTTGTTAAAGTCCTTACAGTGCCTGGAAAAGATAAAATTCTGGGGGTTTCTATTGTTGGGGAGAATGCTGCAGAATTAATTGCGGAGTTTATTTTAGCGATGAAACATGGGCTGGGGCTGAATAAAATCCTTTCTACTATTCATATCTATCCCACCATGAGTGAAGCCAATAAGTTTGTAGCGGGCAATTGGAAACGCGCCCACGCCCCAGAGGGAATTTTACGCTTCCTGGAGACCTTTAATCGCTGGAGACGCAAGTAATGCAACTCAGCGTGATAGTGCCCATATTAAATGAAAAAGAGCAAATTGCCCCTTTATTGCGGCATTTGCAGGATTTACAAGCCCTGGAAGGCTGTGAAGTTATCGTAGTCGATGGGGGTAGTACCGATGGCAGTGTGGAAACTCTGCAACCATCCGGTTTGCAGTTAGTCCATGCTGCTCGGGGAAGGGCGGTACAAATGAATGCTGGCGCGCTGGTGGCTAAGGGGTACTGGTTGTTGTTTCTGCATGCTGATAGCCAGCTTCCGCGAGAGGCTTTTAGATCCATTAGTGGCCTTGAAAAGGAGAATGTCCATTGGGGGAGGTTTGATATCCAAATTGTAGGAAATAGTTTCTGGTTTCCCTTGATCGCCACCTTGATTAATTTGCGCTCTCGGTTCAGCGGAATTGCTACTGGGGATCAGGCTATTTTTGTGCGTCGTAGTTTATTTGAAGCCATTGGTGGATTTCCTGCACAGCCCTTGATGGAGGATGTGGAACTGAGTTGCCGTTTGCGAAGTTACTACCGACCTCATTGTTTCTGGAAAAAAGTGAAAACCTCGGGGCGTCGCTGGGAAAAGTTTGGTGTACTGCGAACAATCCTGTTGATGTGGCGGTTGCGTTTTGATTATTGGCGCGGTGTATCGGCAGAGCGGTTGGCAAAACGCTATGAGTAAGCCTGTATTGCCACCTGTGCGTCTTGTCGTAATGGCCAAGGCACCGCTGCCCGGCTATGCAAAAACTCGATTGATCCCCGCTTTGGGTGAAAGCGGAGCAGCTGTTCTGGCAGAGAGGTTATTGAGGAATACATTGGCAGAAGCTGTGAAGGCTGGTCTCGGCACAGTGGAATTGCATGTCGCCCCCGATTCCCAGCATTCCTTTTGGCAGTCGTTCGAGTTGCCCCCCGAAATAAAACTTTACAGCCAGTCAGAAGGGAGTCTCGGCCATCGCCTTTGGGAAGCTGCAACAAGTTCTCGTATTGAGGGGCAGGGCCTCTTCTTACTGGGAACAGACTGTCCTGCATTAAATGCTGAGCGACTCCGAGTTGCAGCTGTGGCACTAGCGAATACCGATTCGGTAATGTATCCAGCAAAAGATGGTGGCTACACCCTGCTCGGATTAAAGCGACTGGCCCCGCGCTTGTTTGAAGATATTTGTTGGAGTACCGAGGTCGTTGCCCAGCAAACCCTGGATCGATTGCAGGAATGTGATATGGATTGCCAGCAATTGGAAGTGCTTGCGGATATTGATGATCCCGAGGATTTGCAATTTTTACCCAAAACTTTGTCGGATACCCTGGTAGTCTCTGGGTAGGTAGATTAAAAAACGCTGAACTTATTGGCGCAAGGCAGGGGACTGAATAAAAAGCAATTGGGAATAAGCGGTATTTCTAGGTAGGATCTGGAAGAGCTGGCTCCAGAAATATAACTTCCCGCATGACCTGCCATCGCCCATCTTCATGGACTATATCAATGGCTAGCTTAAGGAGCTGCTCCTGGCCAGAAAGATTGTTTTTTCGAGAAAATATCACCAGGGCACTGTGTTTGTTTACCGCTACATGGTGAATTTTTTTCCAGTCGTTTAAAGGTAATTCACCGGCATCACGCTTAGCCTTAAACATATCGATGAAGGCCGTTTTGTCTGCCACCGTCACTCGACTGGATGGGTCTAGTATGAAGACCTTCATATCCCGGTGATAGACACTTTCAAGCTGATCCTCTCTGCAGTACACCCCGGCCTGTACGAGGTAGTCAATAAACTGCTCGATTTCTCTGACGATGTCTGGATTATCCATCACTCCGGTGCTCCGATCCCAGATCAGATGAATATAGGATAGCGCGACTAAATTAGGAGGTTTTATTCGGCCAGTCTGAGCTGGCCTTGTAAGTGGTTAGAGAGCGGGGGCGGCACTGGCCTCCGTTTTCACTGCGCTGTTCTCGGCAAGAATCCCGCCATTTTCATCATTGGCTGCGGCCGCCAGGCGTTGCTCTTCGATGCGGCTGCTCCAGCTCAGCAGAGCCTGGTAGTGGCGAATATTCTGTACATAAGTCACCGGCTCCCAGCCTCGGGCATAACCGTGCTTGGTGGTTTTGTAATACTGGCGCTTGGCCAGAAGGGGCAGGCGCTCGCGCACATCGGGCCACAGATCCGGGTTGCCGCCCATTCGCTCTGTCAGTACCCGGGCATCCTCAAGGTGGCCATAGCCCACGTTGTAAGCGGCCAGCGCCATCCAGGTTCTGTCGGGCTCGCGAATACGATCCGGCAGCTTGTTGCGAATTTGTACGATATAGCGGGCGCCACCTTCAATACTCTCTTCGGGATTGAGGCGGTTTACACCGAGATCTTTTGCGGTGTTCAGAGTCAGCATCATCAGGCCGCGCACACCGGTGCGGGAGCGGGCGCGGGGATTCCAATAGGATTCCTGGTAACTGAGGGCCGCGAGTAAGTGCCAGTCGAGGTCATATTGGTCGGCAACTTTTTGCATGGTGCCGCGCCATTTGGGCAGGCGTTCGCGGCTGCGCTTGGCAAAGGCCTGGGCGCCGCCTACATTCAGGTCACTGACGTGGCCGAAAAACTCTTCCCGCAACTGGGCAATCATGCCGTTGGTATTGGCGCGCAACATAAAACGACGTGCACTGCGGTACAGGCTGTCGTCGTCACTTTGCGGGAAGGCCCAGGAAACCGGTTGGAACTGGGTGAGGTTAAAGGCGACAGCAGTGTTGGGGTAAAGGCCGCGGTGAACTGCGTAAGCGTTGGAATCTACAATCGCATAACTGTATTTTCCTTCCTGCACCATCTCCACCAATTCCATGGCGTCCACGTCGGAGACTTCCTCCCAGTCCAGTTCGGTATAGCGGGCGGAGAGTTTCTTCATTTCTTCCGCGTGTGCACTACCGGCAATGACAGCTACCTTCTTTCCTTCCAGGTCGCTGGTCTTGCGCGGGCGTTCTTCGCCGACGCGGTAGATCACCTGCTGGCGAATTTCAAAATAGGATGGGGTAAAGCGGACTTGTTCGCGACGCTCTGGAGTTACCGTGAGGCCGGCAGCCGCGAAGTGCGCACCACCCTCCGGGTCGCGCAGCTGATTGAACATTTCGTCCAGATCGTGCACGTCGCGAATTACCAATTTCACCCCCAGCTCTTCAGCAAATGCACGCAGCATGCCGTATTCAAAGCCGGTCGGGTTGCCGGAGGCGTCTTCGTAATAAGTGGTGGGGCCGTTTTGTGACAGGACAACCAATTCACCGGTGGCTTTAACACGCTCGAGTGTATTCGGTGCTTTACTGGCAACCAGCAGGGAGGCGCAGCAGGACAGGGCGATCCCTTTGCACACACGGCGGACGTAGCGCAGCATACGGCTTTTCATCATCATAGGCTGTCCTCTCTAGCTAGTCCGTTGGTTTATTTGCTGTTGTGCCTAAGGCCCTGTATGTCGATTTCGTTCTCAAATACGAGGGCAAAATTTGACGCAGTCCGCCAATTTTACATTATTTGACGACAATCTGCCCAGTTTGTCTTTTGAACACTGTGATCTGCGCGCTTGCAAAGCATTACAGACTTAGGTAGACGAACCTGACTTTGATATAAAGTTGGTTTATTTACAGCCAAGCTTGCTGGTCTTTTGAACATTCAGGTTACTAATTAGTTCATGTGAACCCAAGTGTTGGGCGGGTGTGTTGGAGTGGCGATGCTTCAGGTACAATTGCGCCTCTCAAATTTCCGGGGCCTTGTGCGAAATCCCATTCGCGCAATCTTTCTCATTTAGACAAGAGGCTATCTCCCGCAATGTTAGTTCTGCGTGGTGCTCCTGCACTGTCGAAATTCCGCCATAAAAACCTGCTCAATCAACTGCGCGCGCTGCAACCGACCATCGACGATCTCTACGCTGAGTTCGTTCACTTTGCAGACAGCGACTCACTGGATAACCAGGAGATGGCCCTGCTGGAGCGATTGCTCCAATACGGCCCAACCGAGGAAAAGCACGAGCCGAAAGGCGAGTTGATCCTGGTAGTGCCGCGTCCGGGCACAATTTCTCCCTGGTCTTCCAAGGCTACTGACATTGCTCATAACACTGGCCTGAACAAAGTTCATCGCCTGGAGCGTGGCATTGCCTACTACGTTACTGGTGTCGAGTTAACCGAAGCTGAACGCCTTGTGCTGGCCTCCCGCTTACACGATCGTATGGTTGAAGCGGTATTCACCGATTTTGCTCAAGCTGAGCAATTATTTGTGGAAGAAGCGCCGCGCCCGTTGCGCGGTGTGGATATTCTCGAGGGCGGTCGCGAAGCTCTGGAAGATGCCAATGTCACCTTGGGCTTGGCCTTGGCCGAAGATGAGATTGATTACTTGCTCACCAGTTTCCAAGAGCTGGAGCGCAATCCCACAGATGTAGAGCTGATGATGTTTGCCCAGGCAAACTCCGAGCACTGCCGCCACAAGATCTTCAATGCCTCCTGGACCATCGACGGCGAAGAAATGCCGCACTCCTTGTTCGGCATGATCAAGAATACCTACCAGAAGGGTGGTGACAATGTGTTGTCCGCCTATGCAGATAATGCAGCCGTCGTTACTGGTAGCGAAGCGGGGCGTTTCTACCCGGATCCTGACAGCAAGGAATACGGTTTCAGCACTGAAGCCATTCACCTGCTGATGAAAGTGGAAACCCACAATCACCCTACCGCGATTGCTCCTTTCTCCGGTGCTGGTACCGGGGCTGGCGGTGAAATTCGTGATGAAGGTGCAGTTGGCCGTGGCTCCAAACCAAAAGTGGGCCTGACCGGTTTTACGGTTTCCAACTTGCGCATTCCCGGCTGGGAGCAGCCTTGGGAAGCCAACTATGGCAAGCCTGAGCGTATTGTTACCGCTCTGGATATTATGATCGAAGGCCCGATCGGTGGTGCAGCATTTAACAATGAGTTTGGCCGCCCGAATATCTGCGGTTACTTCCGTACCTTTGAAGAAAATTTCGATGGCGAGCGTCGCGGCTATCACAAGCCGATCATGCTGGCTGGTGGTTACGGCAATATCCGCGAAGAGCATGTAGACAAGCCCGAGTTTTCCCCTGGCGCCAAACTGGTAGTGCTGGGTGGCCCGGCGATGTTGATTGGCCTCGGTGGTGGTGCAGCCTCCAGTATGGCCAGTGGCTCCAGCTCTGAAGATCTGGATTTCGCTTCAGTACAGCGCCAGAACCCGGAAATCGAGCGTCGCTGCCAAGAGGTGATCGACCAGTGCTGGCAGCTGGGTGAGAGCAACCCCATTGCCTTTATCCACGATGTGGGTGCGGGCGGTTTGTCCAATGCTTTCCCCGAGTTGGTGAAAGATGGGGGTACCGGCGGTAATTTTGAACTGCGCAATGTGCCCTGTGATGAGCCGGGTATGAGCCCGCTGGAAATCTGGTGTAACGAATCCCAGGAGCGCTATGTACTAGCAGTGATGCCGGAAGACCTGGAGCGCTTCGAGCAAATCTGTGAGCGCGAGCGCGCGCCTTACGCCGTTGTCGGTGAAGCTACCGAAGACAAGCACCTGCTGTTAAATGACAAGCAATTCGAATCCAAGCCTGTGGACCTGCCGATGTCGGTGTTGTTCGGCAAGCCGCCGCGCATGCACCGTGAAGCAGAAACTCGCCAGGTGGAAAGTAAGGCATTTTCCACAGTAGATATCGACCTGAATGAAGCGGCTGAGCGGGTGCTGCGCCTGCCCACAGTTGCTAGCAAGAGCTTCCTGATCACTATCGGTGACCGCACTGTAACCGGTCAGGTTTCTCGCGATCAGATGGTCGGTCCCTGGCAGGTGCCGGTGGCCGATTGCGCGGTAACTACCGTTGCCTATGACAGCTACGCCGGCGAAGCCATGTCTATGGGTGAGCGCACCCCGGTGGCATTGCTGGATGCACCGGCCTCGGGCCGCCTGGCAGTGGGTGAGGCAATTACCAATATCGCCTGTACCCCAGTGAAGCAACTGTCCGATATCAAACTCTCCGCCAACTGGATGTGTGCAGCGGGCCATCCGGGTGAAGAGGAAAAACTTTATCGAACCGTAGAAGCGGTGGGTATGGAGTTGTGTCCTGAATTGGGCATTACCATCCCGGTGGGCAAAGACTCCATGTCCATGCGCACTGCCTGGGAGGAAGAGGGCGAGCAAAAGGCGGTTACCGCACCGCTGTCTCTGGTAATTTCTGCCTTTACTCCGGTAACTGATGTCCGCAAAACAGTGACTCCGCAGCTGCGCACCGATAAAGGTGAGAGCGAGTTGCTGTTTATCGATCTGGGTGCCGGTAAAAACCGCTTGGGCGGCTCCTGTCTGGCGCAAGTTTACAATGAGCTGGGTGACAAGCCCGCAGATCTGGATGATGCCAAGAAGCTGAAAGGTTTCTTCGAGGTGGTACAGCAGGCACTGAATGAAGACCTGATCATGGCCTACCACGACCGTGCCGACGGCGGTTTGTTTACAACCCTGGCGGAAATGGGCTTTGCCGGCCGCGTGGGTATGGATGTGGAAATCTATGAATTGGGTGAAGACCCGATTGCGGCGCTGTTCAGTGAAGAGCTGGGTGCGGTATTACAGGTTCCCGCCTGTGAAGCGGATATGCTGGTACAGCGCTTTGCCGCTGTCGGTGTACCTACCCACAAGATTGGTTACCTGAACAATAACGAACACCTGTGCATCACCAATAACGGTGTTGAAATCTTCAAGCGCTCTCGAGCTGAATTACAGCAGATCTGGTCGGAAACCAGCTTCCGTATCCAGTCCCTGCGCGATAACGCCGAGTGCGCCGAGCAGGAATTTGCTGCAATTGCCAAAGAAGACCCGGGCCTGACAGTAAACCTCACTTTCGATATCAACGACGATATCAGCGCACCTTATATCGCTAAAGGTGTTCGCCCGAAAGTTGCTGTACTGCGAGAGCAGGGCGTGAATAGCCAAGTGGAAATGGCGCACTCTTTCCACCGCGCTGGCTTTAACGCTGTCGACGTACATATGAGTGACATCCTGTCTGGCCGTGTAGCGTTGGATGAGTTCAAAGGTTTGGTGGGCTGTGGTGGCTTCTCTTACGGCGACGTACTGGGTGCCGGTGAGGGGTGGGCTAAAACCATCCTGTTTAACGATCGTGCCCGCGATCAGTTTGAGGGCTTCTTCAATCGCAACGATACCTTCGGCTTGGGGGTGTGTAACGGTTGCCAGATGTTCTCAGTGATCAAAGAGCTGATTCCAGGTGCGGATCACTGGCCGCGCTTTGTGCGCAACCTCTCTGAGCAGTATGAAGCACGCTTCGCACTGGTAGGCATTGAAGACTCACCTTCCGTGTTGTTTAAAGGTATGGCGGGTACTTACATGCCGGTTGCCGTTGCTCACGGTGAGGGGCGAGTGGAGTTTGCTGACCAGCAGGCGCTGGAGAAGTGTGAAGCTTCCGGCACTATCGCGATGCGCTACCTGAATAACAAAGGGGAAATCACCCAAACTTATCCGGCCAACCCCAACGGCTCGGTAAATGGTATTACCTCCCTGAGTTCTGAGGATGGCCGCGTGACTATTATGATGCCGCATCCTGAGCGTGTTGCTCGAGCTGTCAGCAATAGCTGGCATCCAGATGAGTGGAAAGAAGATTCCGGCTGGATGCGCTTGTTCCGCAACGCGCGGGTGTTTGTCGACTAAGACAAGTCATTCCCTCGGTTTTTGCCTGCCGAAGTACACGTGAAGATTGTGGTGGCCGTTTCAGGTCACCACAATCTTTAGCAAAAATAGAAATATTTGTTTAATATTTTTCAGCCCTTTCATTTCCTGGCGCACTTTCCCTCTTACCTAAAGTAGAAACTTCACCTACTGCTATACTTAAACGATTATTCGAAATAACGTTTTTGCTATGGTGCAGTTATCTGTTGTATTTGCAGTTTACTTGCTCATTGCTCCATCCAATGTCTTGTTGGGATTAGGGTTCACATTTAATTCCATTCGAATCTTTTCTAATTTCATCGTTGTCAACCTTTTCAGAGAAAAATGGTATCTGAAGGGATATTCCTGCCTGGTAAAAGTGATTAAGGAGAAAACTATGGCGTACAGCGAAACTCTGGCTGAAAAAGTGCGCAAATTACTTCAGGGAAATGAAGGCCTCAGCGAAAAGCAGATGTTTGGAGGGCTCGCATTTATGCTGAATGGCAATATGGCTTGCGGTGTAGTTGGGGAGGAGCTGATGGTCCGGGTTGGGCCTGATGATTATCAAACTGCTTTGGCTGAACGCTACACCAGGCCTATGGATTATACTGGGCGCCCCTTAAAAGGCATGGTGTATGTAGAGGAAGATGCTGTCGCTGAGGACCTGGATAACTGGGTCAGTCGTGGGGCCGTGTTCGCTGGGTCGCTTCCCCCAAAATAATCCGTTATGTATGTAGAATCTAGAAAATAGTTTCTTTCTGCTGTGTGGTGAGTGATTAGCGGCCAGGAGTTGGTGTGAGTTCGCTGTTTTCTACGCGTTGATTTCTGGACGGCCTACACTCAGCGAAATAATTGTGACCCCTGTTGTATTCTCCGTAGGTCCCTGCTGGTTTGCCGCACAGTAGTCTGAAAGGATATTAATTATGTATTTTCTCGAATTGAGTAACGGTGTAGAGATACCTCAACTCGGTATGGGGATGGCTGCGATTGGCAGTTGGCAGCAAGATGATGAGTATGTAACTGAAGTTATCTTGAAGGCCATGTCTGTGGGATATCGTCACTTTGATACAGGGTCTGTTTATGGCAATGAGCGAGCGCTGGGAAGGGCCATAAAAGAATCTGGTCTGGCGAGGGAAGAGCTATTTATTACCAGTAAAGTTTGGGATACCGAGCAGGGGACCAGTAAAACTCACGATGCTTTTGCACGGAGTTTGGAGCGTTTACAGCTGGAGTATATGGACCTGTATCTGATTCATTGGCCTATGCCCGCTTACACTCGGGAAACCTGGGAAGCCATGGAGGCGCTTTATCAGCAGAAGAAGGTGCGAGCCTTAGGGGTGTCGAACTTCCGTAAATCAGATTTAGAACAAATTGCCACTTTCGCAGAAGTACATCCTGTATGTAATCAAATTGAATTGCACCCTTATTTCACCCAGCAGCCCTTGGTGGATTATTGTCAGTTTCATAAAATTGCTATTTGTTGTTGGTCCCCTCTGGGCTCGGGATCGAGCTGGAGTGGTGTAGAAGACAGCGAGAAGCCCTTGGCAGACCCGGTAATTCTGGACATTGCACAAAACCACGGTGTGGGGGCTGGTCAGGTTATCCTCAAGTGGAATATTCAGCAGCATCGCATAGTAATACCCAAGGCGGAGAGCCTGGATCATATACGCAACAACTTTTTATTGTCTGACCTCAATTTAAGCCAGGCGGAGATTCAGGCAATTAATGGATTGAACTGCAATAAAAGGTTTGGTGGTGATCCCGATTATGTGAGCCAGAAAAATATAATGGTTAAAGTTCCCGACTAAATCTTTTCCAGCAAAGCATAAGTTGCAATTGCACAAGCCGAAGTGACATTCATCGATGAGTTGATTCCCTGCATGGGTATGTGCACCACAACATCTGCCATTTCCAAGAGCTCAGCGGCTACCCCATCCTTTTCTGATCCCAATACCAGACATATTTTATCTCCTTTAGAAACGGGAGCATGTCTGAGTTCGATACTGTTTGAGGAAATTTCCAGGCAGATTAATCGGTAACCTTTATCTTGTAAGCTTTTTGCAACCTTAACTGCCGATAAGTGATACTCATAAGGGACGTACTTTTCCGTAGACCGGGAGACCTTTCGAATCTTGGAGTTGGGTGGAGCGAGGCTTTCACCGGTTAAGTAAATTTTCTCTACACCGAGTGCATCGGCGATGCGAAATAACCCTCCCACGTTACTTGGAGTGCCTATGTCTGTCGCTAAGTAGCAAAAGGGATGTGTGTCCACGTTTGGCTGGTGGTTGCTGTGATCTGTTTGCATTTTAGGTTTAATATCGTAGGGGGAGGTTGCTACCTCCCCGAAATAATACGGAGGTATTGAAGATTGGGTTAGTGGCTGCTTTCTGCTATCTCAAGAACTTCCTCCGCAACCCTTTGCGCGGCAGCCTGGCGATTGCGCATCTGCTCAACCAGAGAGGGCTCACGATTGGCCTTTTGGTTCTGGATGTGCACCGCCTGTCTGTACACCTTATCTGACACAATAAACTCTTCCGCTCGCTGGTTGATTTCGCTGTAGCGTGTATTCAGCTCTGAGATCTTTTTGGATAAATGTTCGAGATCCAGGATATCGTCAAAGTAAAGGGCGATCAGTCGCTCGCACTCCCTGGCGATTGCCAGGTACTCGTTACCAACTTGCCGATGCCCCTCATAGTTCTTTTTGAAATTGAAGAAAGTCTGAACGCCGCCAAGTAAAGCAGCCAACAGAGCCAGCGCCGCGCCACTCCACTTGGTCCAGTCAGGCAACTCTGCATTGATCAGGGAGAAGAACAGTGAACCGAGGAACAGGTTGACAACAACGATGGGAACCCCGCAAAGCACATGCAAATTGCGACCCTTCATAGAGGCACGAAAGTGGCTGTGCTTGCACAGGTGGGCATTCCAGCGGAGCTTCTCCAGGACTTCCACAGTGTTGGGTATATTGCTCATGATTCCCTTACGCCTTCTTTTTGCTACTAGCTATTGTGGGCGATAGTTTGACGGATACCAGTGAGATGTACAGGGTAGGTGGCAGAGAGTGTTACTTTTTCAGTTCCAATAGTCATATATATACATATTTACAGATGTATGTAAGTGGTTGCAAACCTTGGTGGTGGCTGCGACTACCCACTAAAACGATTAGCATTTGGTGACCGGTCTGTACCTGACTGGATGGGTAGAGATTACTATCCATATAAATTCTTACTAAAAGAGCTGCGCAAAAGGGCAAGTTTCTTGTATTTTTGTTGGCCATTCTGGAAGCGGACTTTGCATCCCTCCCAGGTTTCACGCTAATAAAAATTAAACCCTTGAGTAGTTGGGGGCAGATATGTCGATCGCGCGACAGCGCTTTATTATTTTAGGTCCTCTTCTTGCAGTGGCTTTCTACTTTTTTTTATCAGCCATGGGAATGCAGTACCTGCCTGCGGTAACAGCGGCAATTACCTTACTTACAGTGATTTGGTGGATTACAGAGGCGTTGCCAATCCCTGCTACTTCACTGGTACCTTTTGTCCTCTTGCCTCTATTTGGAGTAGCTGATCACCGGGATGTGGCAGCTTCTTTGGGCAGTCATGTCATTCTGTTGTTGATGGGGGCCTTTATCTTGTCCAAGGCCCTGGAAAAAAGTGGTGCGCATGAGCGGCTTGCTCTGTACATGTTGCGCATAGTGGGTATGTCCAGCGGGCGCAGGTTGGTGCTTGGATTCATGCTGGCTGCGGGCTTTCTAAGTATGTGGATATCCAATACCGCTACTACTCTGATGATGTTGCCTATAGCTCTGGCAATTCTTTCCAGAATCGACAACCAACGCCTGAGTATTGCTCTGATCCTGGGTATCGCCTATGCGGCGAGCCTGGGAGGCGTGGGGACTCCATTGGGAACACCGCCAAATGTTATTTTTATGGGGATTTATGAGGAAGTAACGGGGCGAGAGTTTAGCTTCCTGGGCTGGATGAAAATTGGATTCCCCGTCGCTTTGGTGACTCTGCCCATTATGGCCCTTTGGTTGACTCGTCATGTTCACCTGAAAAATGAGATTGAGCCCCCAAATGTGGGAGAGTGGAGACCAGAAGAGAAGCGAACCTTGATGGTTTTTGGAGTGGCGATCGTGCTTTGGGTTACTCGCAACGCCCCCTTCGGTGGTTGGAGTGACCTGATTGGTATCGATGCTGCTGGCGACGGCACCGTGGCTCTCGCGGCAGTGGTTGCCATGTTTTTAGTACCTAATGGTAAAGGCGGGCGTCTGCTGGATTGGCAGACTGCAGAGACGATCCCCTGGGGGATGCTGTTACTATTTGCCGGTGGTATAGCTCTGGCAAAAGGCTTCTCCAGTTCCGGCCTGAGCGATATGCTCGGCAACGGCCTTTCTTTCCTGACGGAGATGCCACTGTGGTTGTTGTTGGTGATACTGTGTCTGAGTGTGACCTTCCTGACAGAGATCACCAGTAATACGGCCACCGCAACTCTGCTTATGCCAATTCTGGCCGTAGCGGCAACCTCAGCGGGCTTTGAGCCTATGGTGCTGATGATACCGGCGGCGATGAGTGCCAGCTGTGCCTTTATGCTGCCCGTGGCTACGGCGCCCAATGCTATTGCATATGGAACCGGTAAGGTGCGCATACAGGATATGGTGCGAGAGGGCGCAATACTTAGTGTGACGGCATCGCTGATTATTGCGGGGATGAGTTGGCTGATATTGGCCTGATAGTATTTGCCTGTGAGGTAAAAGTAAGGCGTGGCATAAACAGGCGAATGGATAAAAGAAAAATAGATTGGAGAGATTGAGTACGATGAAAAATACCACTGCAACATTAATACTCGCCCTCGGTTTAGTGGGGTGTAGTGAAGCGGAGAACAAGCAGGCAGTAGAGAAGAAGCCCTTGTTTAGTGAGCAACCCTCTGCCCCTGTGGCCAAGAAAGTGCCGCACAAAATGGTTATGCACGGCCATGAGCGTATTGATAACTACTACTGGATGCGTGATGACGAACGTAAAGCTCCTGAGGTTATTGCTCACCTTGAGGCGGAAAATGCTTATACCGAAGCTGTGATGCAGCACACCAAAGAGTTACAGGAATTGCTCTTTGAGGAAATGACGGGACGGCTGGAAAAGGATAAGTCGACGGTTCCGGTTTACTATAACGGTTACTGGTATTACAGCCGTTACCTGCCGGAAAAAGAGTATGCGATTCATGCGCGGCGCAAAGGTACCCAGGAAGCCCCTGAAGAAGTTATGCTGGATGTGAATGCCCTGGCTGAAGGCAGTGGCTACTTCAGTGTTGGGCGCCTGGCGGTTTCCCCTGATAACAATTTGCTCGCTTATCCGGAAGACAGCGTTGGGCGTCGTGTTTATACGATTCGCTTTAAAGATTTAAAAACCGGCGAGTTGCTGTCAGACAAACTGGAAAATGCATCACCAGTTGCTGTTTGGGCCAATGACAACCAGACTGTTTTCTATATCAACAAAGACCATCAGACCCTGCTGGGTTATCAAGTGATGCGCCATAAGTTGGGCACGCCACAGAGTGAAGATGTTGTCGTTTATGAAGAAATGGATAAGGCTTTTTATACCTGGATTTCCAAATCCCGGGATGGTGAGCTGGTCCGAATTCACCACAGCTCTACAACCAGCAGTGGCGAGTCAATCCTGGATGCTAATACCCCTCTTGCAAACTTTGCCCCTCTACATCCTCGCGAAGAGGATCATGAATACTCAGCTCTAAAGTTAGGAGATGATTTTTATATCCTTACTAACTGGCAGGCTGAAAATTTCCGCCTGATGAAGGTTGCCATGAAGGATGCAGGAGATAAGACTAAATGGCAGGAAGTTATACCTCATAATAGTGATGTTTTACTGGAAGATTTCACCTTATTTGACCATCATCTGGCCCTGATAGAGCGAAAAGCAGGGCAAACAGGGCTCCGGGTTATTAATTTAGATAACAATAAAGATCTTAAGGTAGGTTTTAATGATCCGGTTTACAGGTTGGGTTTGAGTGCCAATCCCAACCTGGATTCGGAAAGTGTGCGGGTTTCTTATTCGAGCCTGACGACACCCAATAGCATTTATGAAGCGAAGCTGGAAACTGGTGATCTCGAGTTGCTCAAGCAAGATAAGGTACCTGGCGGCTTTGACTCCCAGGACTATCAGAGTGAGGGCATACTGATTACATCAAGAGATGGTGTAAAGGTTCCGGTATCCTTGGTCTATCACAAGGATAAATTCAAGAAAGATGGCACTAACCCGTTGCTGCAATATGCCTATGGCTCCTACGGTAGCACCGTCGACCCCTGGTTCCGCTCCTCTGTGGTATCCCTGCTTGATCGCGGTTTTGTATTTGCTATAGCCCATATCCGTGGTGGTGAGAAGTTAGGGCGCGCCTGGTATGAAGATGGGAAGATGTTCAATAAGAAAAATACCTTCACTGATTTTATCGATGTTACCAAAGGCTTGAGTGAATTAAAGTACGGTGCACCTGATAAGATTTTTGCTTCAGGCGGTAGTGCAGGAGGGTTGTTGATGGGCGCGGTAGTCAATATGGAGCCAGATTTGTATCGGGGCGTTACTGCTGCGGTGCCATTTGTTGATGTAGTAACTACCATGCTGGATGAGTCAATTCCCCTGACCGTCAACGAATATGATGAATGGGGTAATCCTAATAACAAGGACAGCTATGAATATATGCTTTCCTACTCTCCCTATGATCAGGTGAAAGCTCAGGACTACCCCAATATGTTGGTAACCACTGGGCTACATGATTCCCAGGTGCAATACTTTGAACCTATGAAATGGGTGGCAAAGTTGCGGGAATTGAAGACCGATGAAAATCAGCTGTTATTCAATACCAATATGGAAGCAGGTCACGGAGGTTCTTCGGGACGTTTTCGCCGTTATAAGGAAACGGCTTTACAGTATGCGTTTTATCTCGATTTGCTCGATTACAACGGTAGCGAGAGTGATAAAGAGGTTGAGTAAGTTGGTTTAACCAATAAAGTTAGTAGGTTTACTTTATAGGTTTATGATTAGCTTTGGATAGTTAGCTAATTTTCAGATATTTATATAAACACCAGATAAAAAAGGGGAGTTTGCTCCCCTTTTTTATTTCACGCCGGGCACATATTTTTAATTTATCGATAGACTTCCTCTTGTTTTCAATTCTTAAATAGAGGCGTAGAATGGAAAATGAATTTACTGGATGATCTGATTTATGCGTGAGTTCGCTGCCATTGAGGCGCCTGTGATTGATCGTTTTGGAGGGTTAAATGGTCTTCAAGCGAAGCTGATTAAGCCGAAATCTACACGGTCGTTGATAGAAATACCCGATAACCAGTGGTTATCGTCGGCATCCCGGGCGGTTTTTCAAGCCGGTTTCAGTTGGAAAGTGGTTGAAAAAAAATGGCCGGATATCGAAAAGATCTTCTATGATTTTGATGTCTCATTTTGTCGCTATTTATCGGAAGAAGCTCTGGATGACTTAATGCGACAGGAGGGGATGATCAAGCACTGGACCAAAACTCGATCCATCCAGAGAAATGCCGATTTTTTTTGGCATCTTTCTAATGAATATGGAGGTTTGGGGGAATATTTTGCTACCTGGAACACTTCTAACTATATAGAAAATCTCCAGTACCTTCGCAAGGGGGGCGATCGTCTTGGGGGCAAGACTGCACAAGTATTTTTAAGGCGTATGGGGGTGGATACCCTCGTTTTTGCCAGTGATACTATCCGAGCTCTTATTCGGGAGGGCGTTGTCGATAAATCACCCTCATCAAAAAGGGACTGGGCGGCATTAAAAGAGGCGATTGAAATCTGGCAGCTTCAATCTGGGCGCAGTTTGAATGAAATCAGCCAGATATTATCGCTCTCGGTAGGGTGATGCGTAGATATGACTTCTATTTGTAGAGTTGAGAGTTAGCAGGTAGGAATTCTGATTGTTGTTCCTACCGGCCCCGTGACTAGTGAGTTTTTAATTTATTTCATTCACTGGCTGAACACGAAACTCCACTGATAGTGAGGCTTCATATTGAACTTCATCGAAAGAATTCGATTCCGTTTCAATATAGGAGTCGGAATCCGAATAGCTATCTCTATATTTGCCACTTCTGACCCTGGAGGCAGTAACAACTACCTCCTCCATTACATCGGCACCATCTGTACCATAGTGACGAATACTATTTGTACGGATATTGATAGGCGTTAATTGAATGCTTAAGGTTTTCTCATAATCTGCTTTTTGCTCCATAATTTTTGCCAGCGCTTTGGATTGTACTTTTTTCCTGTATTCAGATTCTTTTGAGTGTTCAAAGGAAGTACTGACTATCTCTATTTCCTTATTTTGATCTGTCAGCTGTGCAATAGCCTCCAGCTGACTTTCTGTGTCAATAGTTATGGCTACCCTATTAACAACTTTATAGCTGGAAGGATTCTTGCCAAGCCAACCAAACTGTGGAGAGGAAGAAAATTTTGAATTCTTAATCTTGGATTGATCGATTCCGGCTTTAATTAAGCTGCCCGTTAACTTCTCACGCAGAGAACTGTTCGCTGCGATGGCACCTGATAGTAATGACTCTTCTGTTGTAACTATTACATTAACAATTGCCTGATCTGAATAGGCCGTTTCTTCTGCCTTACCGTGTAAGGTGACAACCCTTGCTTCAGGGTAAATCAGTTCACGCAGATCTTGTGGGGTACCTGTAATCTCAGGAGTAGCCTGTGCAAGGCTGGGGATAATCAGGCTAACTAATATGGCCAATCTCTTCATTTCAACACTTCCATATTGTGTGTAGTAAAAGCCAGTATTTGGTTGGTTTGGTGTTTCCAATAAAAGACTATATCGTTTTTTCCGTCTTCGGCCAATTGGAACAAGGGCAACTGCTGACGGCTAATAACAAGTTCCTCATCTGATATTGAATGACTTGCGAAAATACCCAGAGGTTCCATTATTACCGTTTGTCAATTAGGGATTACCATCTATCGATCTACGTTCACTATCAGACGCATGTCACAGAAAATCGATTGCAACGCTTATAGTTTCTCGCCTGCTTTGAGACTGGGAGGACAAACCCAATCACCACTGCAATTGATGGAAAAATATTTAACGAAAATTTAGTTGGGCAGAACTAATGAGTTTATTGATTAATAAAAAGCTATTGGCGCTTTCTCTGACGGCATTACTAGCCGCCTGTGGCGGTGGAGGAGGGAGCTCCTCTTCGGATTCAGATACATCTTCTACAGAAGGTGGAAGTGGGCAGGGGAGTAGCGGAGGTGATCAAGGCTCCTCTGGTGATGACAATACCCCGATTTCGGATAATGTTGGCACTACGGTTGTTATAGGAGAGGTAGAGGTTACAGATTTAGGGTTTGCATCGCTGACGGCTGTAGATGTGACTTTGCCTGAAGCGATGAATAATGCTAAAGAAGTGTATCAATTGGCTCACTATATTGCCCGAACCGACGGAGAGCAGGATGAGGATAACATTGATATTCCCATTCGCAGCTATGTAGCTACATGCGCGACAGGCTCTGATATACCGCGTATGTTCGTGTCTACCACCTTATCGGAGGGCACCAGTGCTTCAGATACCACTTATGGCTCTGTATATGAATTACAATATAATCCTGATACCTCCAGTTTTGATCAGACTGGCAACGCGACGATATTAAACCAGTGTTACGAGTCTCATGGTATTGCCGTTAGCCAGGACTGTTCCCGGGTGGCTGTATTGTGTAATACGGAGTATCGAGCACATGAGCGTTACGATATTCAGGGTGACCTTGTCGAACAATATGGTACTACCTACATGAGAATGGAGGATAACCTGGACAAGGTTGAAGGTACTGATGCAGAGGAAAAGTATAACGACCAGATATGGTTAATGGAGTGGGACAATGAGTCCCTTAGTGAAACGCCCGATACTTATGTTGTTAGTAAAATACACGGCGGCACACATTTAGGAACTCAGGAGCTAATCTATGTAGATACGGATAGTGAGGGGCGTGCTAGTTACGCGTTCACTGCTTCGGCTAGGGTATTCGATGATGGCGGTGGTTCTCACTATTCTGCCGGCTTAACAGTCATTAATAGAAATGATTGGTCTCTGAATATGGGCGGCTCGGATAATCGGGGCTGGGATTGGGCCTGCGGTAATGGTCACGTGGTGAACATTCGTGCGTTTTATAACCCTGCCAATGAAAGCTACGGTGCTCTGTGTACCAGTGACTGGAATGACTGGATGGGAAGTGCGCGTGGTCAGTTAGGAACTATCGCCATAAAGATGGAGTGGAGTGATTTCTTCGAAGGGTATTTTAATCACTTTGTACCATCTACTTCAGCGATGGTATCCAACGGAGGAGGCCATACAGTTGTACCCTTGGATGAGAATACTAATTTATCTGTTATTGTCTCGCCTAAATATATCGAAGATTCCGATATGGAGCAGTTTCTTAGCGATGAAGTAGGGGTTGACACTTCCAGTGGTGATTCTTTTGATCAGGATTGTGCGGGATATGAGTCCACTAATTGCTTTCTTTCCTACATGGCTTATGCTACTGATTATCCAATCATAAGTCGCCAAGCTCTTTATTCAGGTGACGGGTTGGACGCTTCCTCGCTGACTCGTGTTGGTATTGCCAAAACTGATGGCAGCGGTAGTATTTCTGGAGAGGGCTACAATTGGCTGGTAGAGGACAATGATTGTCAAATTAGTGATCCTCAGCTTATTGACCTCAAGAATGGTCGTTATCTGTTTGGTTACGCTAAGTTCCAGTGTATCTCCGATAACCTTTCCTATGATCGCATTTATTCTGCTAATGGTTCTAAGCGTTTATTGGTGCCAAAATCTTACTATGTGATGGAGATTGATGCGGACATGAACATTCTTGAAGGTCCAATTGAATTACCAAACTACGGTTGGGGTGGCCTTGATGAACCCATGTATCTTGGGAATGGCAAGGTTGCTTGGACATATATCAAGAACCCAACATTTGATAACTATGTTAGCGGTCAACAGAATATATGGCAGGCGATGATTTATCATTCGAATAGTGTGAACTAATGGTATTTGGGGGAGCTATGTCTCCCCCTTATTGATAATTGTAAGTGGCTTCAAGCGGCTCTCATACTCCCGCCTCCGTCTGGGTAAATATCGGTTTCTAATAGTAATTATCTCGATACCCCATTTTTTTGTTTGGTTGCGCCAAGTTTTATTATCTGTCTTTAACTTAAATTTAGCCTTTTCGTAAATATTTATGAGGTATCTCCATTCCTCTGGCTGAATTGATTCCTTTTTTTCTTATGACGTCAACCCGGGTTTTTGCGTTTTGGGATATTGCGGATCTTTTTTACGATAATGTGGATTTTCTATTTGCAGGTGCTTATAAAAACCTCAGAGGGTATGCGTAATCAAAGTATGACTTTTCTTGCATTTGTATATTTTATTTAACTTGTGATTTGTTAATTTAAAGTTTTCTTGTAAAAGTTTTTTTTACGGAATAGTATCCCGCCAATTTTAAGCACTTTAAAAACCGTGTTTTAAGTATCGTTGTTTCTGGAAGTTAATTTATCCTTTCCGATTCCATGCTTAAAACAATAAGAATTGGACCCCTACTTTTTAGCTAGAGAATCGTAAGTGGTCTGAAAAAAAGCATCACTCTGGGGAATGAAGAAACATGTTAAAAGTTAAATCGATGTTGGGTTGTCTTTTGGAATTGCCGAAACCAATTAAATTAGCATTGTTTTTGACTTTTGCAGCTTTTTCAGGAGTGGCAAACGCTGATGAAGCAGAGTGGACAAGTGTTGGCCATGAAGTATTAACTGGGGATTATGATGGAGATGGTAATGATGACCTCTACCTGTCACCAAATCCTAATTATGTCTTGCTTCACGGAGATGTAATTACCCCTATTGTTACCGATTCGTTGTACGAGGCAATTGTACTGCTCTCTAATGGTGATGGGACTTACATTGTAGTCTCTTCTCCCAATCAGTCAACGCTGGATAGTGTCAGTTGGTCCAGTGCACACCAATCACTTTTGACGGGCGATTTTGATGGGGATGGTAATACTGACTATTTCCTGCAAGGCACCAGCGCCAGTGATGACAGCCTGATTTTATTGTCGGGGAATACTCCTGTTATCTCAGATTATTTGGATAGTAATTTATTTGCATCTAATCGGGCATCGGTGTCGGTATCGGATGTTGATGGTGATGGGATAGATGATCTGCTACTTGAAGGCTCTGATAGTGTTCATGAAGTAGCTTACGGTGATAGCAGTGGTGAGCTATCAGCGCTTAAGGTTTACCTGGATAGCAGTAGTAGTTTTGTTGCCCTTTCGAAAGGCAATGCCGGGGTGGGGCCCACCGGAACAGCTTCATATAATATGCCCCTTGAGATCCCTGTGGGTATTAATGGGATAGAGCCTAAGCTCTCTTTAGGATACAGCAGTCAAAGTGGTAACGGCTTGCTGGGAATGGGGTGGCAACTAAACGGCCTTTCCTATATTCATCGCTGCAAGCCGACTCTGGCAACAGAGGGCACGTCTGCCCAGTCGGGGGCGGAGCGTTACAGCACCAGTGAGCGCCTTTGTCTGGACGGGAAAAAACTGATTGCAGTTAGCGCTGCCAGTGATCCTGCAACCAATAGCCAATACTGGGCAAGCGGTACAGAGTACCGCACTGAGATTGATACATTTACCAAGATAGTTTCCAGTGGCTCACAAAGTAATGGGCCCAAGTATTTTAAAGCCTGGACCCGAAGTGGCCTGATTCTGGAATTTGGTAATACTTCCGATAGTCGGGTGGAGGCCCCAGGCCAATCCAGCGGTCCTATAGGTACTTGGGCTGTCAATAAAGTAACCGACCGTTTTGGTAATAGTTATACGGTTACCTATTACGAGGATAATTCTTCCGGTGAGTTTTATCCCCAGCGAGTGGATTATAGTCCCGATTCAGCTGTGCGTTTTGAATATGAAGATCGCGAGACTGGTAGTGCCAGCTATCTGACAGATCGCCCCTGGGGTTATGATGATGGTGGCAGTTTCGTCACTAGTAAACTTCTTAAATCTGTAACCACCTATATTGGTGTTACCAGCCCCTCGAGTTCTACCAGTGGAACCCCTGTGCGTGAATACAATCTGTATTATGAGCGAGGAGGCCTTTCTCATCGTTATCGCTTAGCTGGTGTTATTGAGTGCGGATACCGCGATGATGGTTTTACTCAGGATTGTGCTCGACCAACAAAATTTTCTTGGCAAGATGGTAATACAGAGTTAGAAGAGAGCAATTTTGGTCAGTGTGACTTGGATATTACTCCTTATTTAGATGATGCATTTTCACCAAAGGTTATTGATGTTGATAATGATGGTTTTCAAGATATAGTTTTTAGGCTCGGAAAAGTAGAAGGAGTATTCACTAAGTTTAATTGGGCTGTTGCTCGTGGAAGAGATGATGGTTGCTTCACCCTTGTAGAGCCTACAACAGAGGAGGGGGTTATTAGGCATGGTACGGATTCGGGTGAAATTGCTCAGCCTATAAGGTTGGGAGAAGAATATGGGTTATTGCTAGGCAACAAGAGCATTGATTCAAATGGAAAAAATTCATTATATTTGTATGTTCTTCGTTTTGATCTCGATACCCCTGGAGCTTCAACTGTAACGAATATTTATCCTCAGGATGGAATTTGTTGTGGTGATATGGTCTCTCCAATTGCTTCAGCTCTGGTTGCAGATTTCAATAATGATGGACTAGATGATTTTTTTCTAAGCCCTTTTGGTGCTGCTGGCAGAATTTGGTTGAGGAATGATAACAATTGGATTGACGGCGGAGATAACTTTACTTATGTGGAAAGTGAAGGAACTCTTTTCTGGTCATCAGATAGCTACTCCAGTAGAGGACTTTTAGTAACTGATGTAGATGGTGATGGCCTACTAGATATCTCTTCTAGGGATACTGAACGTTTCTTTTTACGAAATATCGGTGATGGTGAGTTAGTTAAATATGCTGAAGTGAGCTTACCAAGGGGTGATGGAGAAGATATCACAGTCACTCAAACAGTTGGTCGTTTAATTGAGCGCTATGATACTAAAAACGGGTTTACTTATTGGTTGTCCAGTTCGAAGCGTGAAGTGTCAACACCCTATGCAACAAATTATAATGGTATATTTGTAGATCTTAATAATGATGGGTTAAACGATTACGTTGTTCGTGTAACTGATGATGGTGAGATAGATGGATCTTGGCGGATTTATCTAAATGAGGGGGGTGTTTTTGGTTCGGAAATAGATACGGGGATTAGCTCTGGGGATCACAAAAATCAAATTTCATTTTTGTTAGATTTCAATAAGGATGGAACTCCAGATATTGTTTCTCAAAAAGCTGATGGATCCGCTTGGCGTGTATTAATAACTACTCAGAGAATAATGCCGTCTGGAGAAGTAGTTGCCGACTTTGAAAGTGTTGACGCTGATCCATTTGATGGTGCCCTGAATGGATTACTTGACTTTGATATATCCTCTGATAGTGGGCCATTATTTGAGGATATAAATAATGATGGATTAAAAGATGTTTATTATCGCGATGAGAACTCTGATGGTGATGCCAAGCTTCTATTTGATATAGGAAGCAAATCTGACTTACTTGTCGAAGTGGAGAGCAGCTATGGTGTTAAGACTAAATTTTTATTTAGTCCATTAGATAGTCGCCTAGTAAATGGTTCACCGCTGTATGAAGGGGGAGTTGGGTTAAAGTTTCCTGTTATTAATACAATACGGGGCCAGCATGTAGTCTATAAAACGCAAATTAGTAATGGTTTGGGGGGCTTTAATAATCGCTTCTACCACTACAAGGGGAGTAAGTTAGATCTTCATGGCCGTGGATATCTGGGGTTCGAAGAGCAGACAATAGAAGATACTGTTTCCGATTTGGTTACAACCAGCGAATACTTACAAGAGTTTCCCTATACTGGATTTTTGTCTTCCAAGACGATTAAAAACTCCAATGGCAAGTTGGTAGAGCTAATCGACAATAGTTACAAGCTGCATAGCAGTAATGATCGCTTCCCCTATTTAGCCGATAGTATTACCCGTGAATACGGCTTAACAACGAGTAGTGCATCGTCTCCTCTAAAAGTTAGCAAAATAGAGAGCAGTTTTGATGCCTACGGAAACCCGCTAACAGTTACTTTAACCTCCGGTACAGGCCTCTCTGGCAGTACGGTGACAGGGATGGAGGGCACTAAGAAAACAGTTAGTAGTGTTTCCCCGAATGAAAGTGACTGGCTGATTTCCTTTGTGGATAGCCGTACGGTAACCACCAATAATGGCAGTAGTTCTGACCAGCGTTCCTATACCCACACCTACACTGCAGAACCGGATACTCTTGCGGTAGCGGTCAGTAAGGAGTTTGTGGGCGAAGATAACTGGCTGCAAAGTACTTACACACGCAATAGCCAAGGCTTGGTGACCAATACCAAGGTTACCGGTGGCGATATCGATGGTGGCACTTTAAGTAGCCGCTCCATTGAAACGCTCAGTGATTTCCTGGATCAGCTCTATCCCCAGACTGAAAAAAATGCACTGGAACATACCGGCACCTTAACCTATGACACGCGGTATGGCCTGGTTAACTCTACTACCGATGCCAACGGGCTGACCCAAACTACGCTGTATGACGCATTTGGCCGTGCTGAGGTTGAGCAGTCTGCAGATGGCACCTACACAGAAATTTTCCGTTATTTCTGTGATTCTGGTGAAGTGTCTTGCCCTGCAGACGCTGTATATGCGGTAATTTCTGAGGTAACCAATGACGCGCTGCCTGGCTATCTGGGCGCCCCGACCTCAGCGGTCTACTACGATATGCTGGGGCGAGAGGTGCGCAGTGAGCAGCTCACCATGAGTGGCGGCAGCGTTAAAGTGGATACTGAGTACAATGCGGCTGGCCAAGTCTACCGTGAGTCAGAGCCTTTTACTGGAAGCTCAGCGACGGCCTGGACGACTTATACCTATGACGAGCTGTCGCGGATGGAGACTAAGCAGCGTGATGCAGGAGGCAGCCTTGTAATTAGTTACAGTAGCGACAGTACTTACGCACAAAAAATAAAGCGTACGGTGACGGTAGAAGATGGTGATGGAGGCAGTAGCCAGCAAGAGCACTATACCTACTTGAATAGTTTGGGTCAGGTTGTTCGTGTAGTTGATGCTAATAGCACACCTATCTCCTATGAGTACGATAGCCAGGGTAACCTGGTGCAAACTGAAGTTAACGGTGATTCGAATAGTCAGATTTCTATTGGTTACGACTTGTCTGGCAATAAAGTTCAGATACTAGACCCCGACTCGGGGCAGCTCAATTTTGAATACGATGGGCTGGGTCAGTTGCGCAGGCAGACTTGGGCGCAGGGAACGGCTAATGAAAAGTATTTTACCCAGGAGTTTGATTTACTGGGCCGGGTTACCTCCCGTATAGATACCGCCGCAGATAGTACGTCTGAGACCAGCAGCTGGGTTTACGATACAACCAAGTACGGTCTGCTCAGTAGTAAATCCAAGGCGGACTTTAGTGAATCCTATCATTACGACAGCCTGACTCGAGTCGACCAGATATCGACAACAATCACTGGGCTGGGCACAAAGAGTTTTTCTTATAGTTACGATGCTTTCAGCCGGGAGCAATCTGCTACTTATCCGGGAGGGTTTGCTGTTGAGCAGAGCTATGACAGCAATGGTTTCCTGCTGTACGCCTACGATATTACCGATCTCAGTGCCCCGGCCTTGCTGTGGCAGGCGGATGATACTGAGGATGAGCGGGGCAACCTGATCTATCAGCAATTCGGTAATGGCCTGGTCAGTAAAAGTACCTACGATAGCGACAGTGGCTTGCTCACCGGAATTATTACTGGAGATGGAAGCCTGGGGGGGACGGTTACCGGCAATATTCAATCCCTAAGTTATCAGTATGACAGCATGGGCAACCTGTTGAATCGGGCGAGTAGCAGAGAGGACAGTGCGGGTTCTGCGCAGGAAGCTATTGTCGAGAGCTTTACTTTTGATGATCTTAACCGCCTGACCAAAGCGAGTACCACGGGCCTTTCCTCTGGCAGTCGGGTTATCAATTACGGTTATGATGACCTGGGTAATCTGACCTCCCGTACCGATGTGGGCACCCTTAAGTACGAGCGTAGCGGTAATGCTGGCGTCCATGCGGTAACTGAAGCGGGCGGTCTTTCATACCAGTACGACGTTTACGGCAATATGACGAGCCGGGCAGGTGTTGCTGCGGAGTACGATGTATTTAACAAGCCCACCCGTATCGATAGCACCTACTTCAGTTATGGTCCGGACCGCGCTCGCTATAAGCAGGTCAATGATTCAGCAACTACTTACTACCTGGCGGGAGGCCAGTATGAAGTAGTGGTTGGGGAGAGCGGCACCATCCAAAAGAGCTACCTGGGTAGCTACCTTTTGCACAGTGAAGCTGATTCCGGCGATACGCAAATACTCTATATGCACCTGGATCACCTGGGGTCTGTAGAGAGTATTACCGATGCTGATGGCAACCCGGTGGAGCGGTTAGCCTACAGCCCATTTGGATTGCGCCGCCTGGATGATTGGAGTGATGGCGACCCAACTGGTGGTGACCCAGAGGCCCTACCGACTGCAAAGGGTTTCACCGGTCATGAAATGCTGGATCAGCTCTCTTTGGTGCATATGAATGGGCGTGTCTTTGACCCAATTGTTGGGCGCTTTATGAGTGCAGATCTGTTGATTCAGTCGCCCTACAATACCCAGAGCTTTAATCGCTACACCTATGCCTTTAATAACCCGCTGAGCTTAATTGACCCAAATGGATATGAAGCTTGTTATCAGTGGTACTCTGCTGGTAGACCAACGGGTGTGTATGGTGGAGACTGTGGGCCAACTCCTACACAGATGGATATGTTGCAGCATCAGATGCAACTTCAGCAGTTAGCTTATCAACAGCAGCTAATGGCAAGTCTGAAGATGTCATTACATTACCTAGCTTACTCGTCCCAGCCTCATTATGCGCAGAGCTTTGCCGAATTTCATACTTTAGTTTCAGGTGATGATTTTTATATCAATAATCAGAGGCTATTTGAAGAAAGCACACTTGACGAATCTATTAAAACGGGTGTAAAAGCTGGCGGAATTACTGCTGCTATTGCTGCCAGTCTGGCTATAGCACATTACGGAAAGAAAAAGAAAATCAAAGAGCAAAAACTATTACCTCATTCACGAGGCGTTGGTGGAAATGGTGCAGCATCTGAATTGGGTAATCTAGGGTCAAGAAGTGCATCGGAAGTTGCTGAGATTCTTCGGGATGCGGGGTTTGAGGGAAAGTCAGTAGCAAAATCGGGCTATCAACGCTTCAGACATAGTGATGGGTCAGAGGTATGGGTTAATTGGAAGACAGGCCGAGTTGTACGAAACGCGGCGCCTAGATATGGGGCAGATGGTGCACGAATAAATAGAGGTCAGCGACTTGGGCCAGATGGTGCAGAAATCCCTCGCCACTTGGATCATAGTGAACATCCGCTTGAAGTGTTTAATCCTTAAGGAGATATTGTGACACTTTTATCATCAATTGATATTAGTTTTATTGAAAATGTTAACTTGTCCGATAGAAAAAAATTTATATTAACGGTGTCTACCAATGAAGGTGTTAAAGATGTTCAGTTTTTGAGAATCTTATATCTCAGCATATCCAACGATATATTAGATATGGAGGAAGATGAGATAGCAGTGGTTGATGTTTCTCATGAATATCGAGAAATAGAAGAAAAAGATGTTAGTTATTATTTGTTTGATTTAGATGCTCAAAGTATGATTAATAGAAAATTTCATATAATTAAAATTCATGGAAGTACTATCATTGATATAATTTGTGAAGATTTAGCTCTTAAAGTTAGAAGTTGAGGTGATGATATATTTAGAATAGAGTAGAACTTCTTCCGATGGTCATCAGCGCTAAATAGCTCGAGTCTAAAGTAATGTGGCAATAAGCTCCATAGATTAGAGAGGGGTTCTAGTAGTATTGTTGATGACTATCTCTAACAGTCATCTCAACTTGGTTTAGCGCTAAGCGCTATGAAGTTGTGGAGAGTTTCACCTGGGGCTTGAAATATTGAATTTGGATAAAAGCAGAAGAATAGCGTTGGGAAACCACATGGGAATTAGCAGGGTTTAGCAGAAAGGAAGCGCCGGCAGTCGTTTATAACGCTGAACTAGCATTGTCGAGTTGGATGCAAGCTTATCTACCCCCCCTGCTGACTCACCAGGCCTTTAAAGCGGCTTTCAAAATTTCGATTTAGGTAGAGCCAGTGTTTTGGTGAGATACCCATCCGTTTGAGAACAGGGAAGATGTCATGAGAAATAGCGCCGCGCTTCCTCGGATCTAAATGTCCGGCTCTCCAGTTTACCAGTACCAAGTAGCGATCTAACTGAAAAGGCAGTCTCTTAAACGTGTTCATACGCTCGCCAACCACAAGTGGTAGTTTTTTGGGGGTCCATTCGAGCTTGCTGTGCGCTTATTCCTTTTTGATTTAAATCGTTTTCTGGTTAATTGTCATTGTGATCGGAGTGTGTTTATTTTCTAGATTCAAATGAAAAGAGCGAGACTTAGCTTTGACCTCTCCAATTTATAGAGCCCAATTTAATCCTCTAAGGGATAACAGGCCCATGACGTTTATCTGTGATCAACTTATAGTTTGGATTGGTGTGGGTAGCCTCACCTAATAAAACACTAAGTTATACTAAACTCTAGTAGAATGAAAGGATGATGGACCGTTAGTGGATGATTTCAATCTTGTCAAACATTAATATTTATTTGATAAATCCAGATCAGTAATTTTTATTAGCTTTTGTTAAAACAAAAATTCTTATTCTGATCTGGATATTTTTACATTAAATTCTATTGATTATCTAATTAGAATGGAAAGTAATTTAATGTTTCCTCCAGCTGAACAGTTTGAATCATCTATTATTAGATTTACTTCTTTTCCTGCGGTATGAGCGCTAAGGGCAATAGAAAGAATATGGTCCAAATTCGGTGCACTTTCATCGGCCTGAACCATGTACACTGCATCGCTACAATCAAGTGGGTCCGGCATTTCATCTTTTAGTGTTAGGTTTACTCTTTTAGTGCCCCATCCAAGAGAAATCTGTTCGATGGTTGTCCTCCCAGAGTATTCTGCTGCATAGCTATGAGTACTTAGAAGACCTGCTGTTAGAATTGCTGCTAGTTTAGATCTCATAATATATATTGGCCCCTGCTTTTGGTATGATTGTGTTAATTGTCTATTCCACAGTTTTATCGGCAACTTCTGACTTTGTGTATCTTAATACACAGATAGTTAGAGTAAGGTGGGAGACTTTACTATTATATGATGTTGGTTCGCATTAATCCATCCGCTCTGTGGATGGTGTATTTTTCTGGTTCAAGTTTTGATTATTCATTGTGGTCAACAGGATATAATGTACGTTCTAGTTTGTACATTTGTATTACTTCATCCTTTTTCTCAGGTTGTTAATGATGGCTTCAGGGGTTTTTATGCCTTAACTGGTTAAATAGTCCTATTAAAGGTAAGATTTCCGTACCTTTTTTGAACTATATAGATTTTGACCTGTTATGTTGTCAGGACGATGTCGTCACCTCTTTTTCCAGTCCAAAAATATAAGATTACCCTGTATTTGACTAAACCAATTAGGGTAGTTGTCACTTTTCAGTCATGTGGCGATTAATATAGGAACAATATAGTTTTAAGGGTGACTTGGTGTGAATGTTGGTGTAATCTCATCCGGGTTTTGAACCTTTACAGTTTTGTATTTGCAAGTGAGTATTTATATTCTGTTAGCTAGAGTGAGTATTAGTTATGAAAAAGATTTTTTTATTTTTGGCTGCGATTGGTTTTTCCAATTCAGCACTTGCTTGGACTGAGTGTACCTTTACCCCTGAGCATGTTTGGCTTGGCCTTGACGCCGAAAATGTTTGGGTGAGGTTTGAAGAGGGAAATTGGATCTTCAAAACTTCTGATCAAGCAACCGATCGCCAGCTTAATTCAATTTTGTCTATGACGATGGCTGCTATTACCTCAGATAGAAGTATTGTGGTCAGGTATACTGTTGTGGTCAACTCCAACCGGACACTTCTTTAAGCACATTTCTCAAATTCGATCGGGGCTAGGTCTCCCAGTGTTGTATGTATTCTGCGTGAGTTGTAATAAGCAATATAGGCCCTTACATCTGCTACCGCATCCTCCCTTGTCGGATAGAGGTTTTCCGTTAACCACTCCCGCTTCAAGCTACTGAAGAAACGTTCAGTCGGTGCGTTGTCCCAACAATTTCCCTTACGGCTCATTGAACACACCATCCCCTGCTGACTCAATAACGTTTGGTAGGTATGGCTGGCATACTGACTGCCACGATCAGAGTGATGCAGGAGACCTTTTGGGGGCGTACGCAAATTGACAGCCATCATCAACGCACGAGTTACCAGGGCCGTTTCCATCTTTCGATCTAGATGCCAACCAACAATCCTGCGAGAATAGAGATCAATCACTACCGCCAAGTACAGCCAGCCCTGCGAAGTCCAAATATATGTAATATCAGTCGTCCAGACTTGGTTTTTAGCACTCGGTGAGAACTCCCTATTAAGAAGGTTCTCTGCGACCGGCAGGTGATGTTTACTGTCTGTCGTCAGTGTAAATCGCTTCTTGCGCTTTACTGCCAAGCCTAGCTTTTTCATGAGCTTGCGGACTCGATAGCGCCCGACTTCAAAGCCTTCTTTACGTAACAGCTTCATTAGCCGACGACTTCCGAGACTCTGTCTAGATTCTGCAAATAGGGCCTTCAAACGATGGCATAATTGCCATGTTTGAGCATCTATTGAGCTATTGCCACGGTAACACCAGTCGTAATAACTAGTCTTACTTACCTGCATTACCCGGCAGAGCACCCTAACAGGAAAGCTGCCTTGCTGTTTTTCAATAAAGCTGTACTTTATTTCATTTCTTTCGCAAAGAAGGCGCTGGCCTTTTTTAGGATTTCTTTCTCCATCCGCAACTGCTTATTTTCACGTCGTAATCGCTCTAATTCTGCGCGCTCGCCTACATCCAACCTCACACCGTCTTCTTCCTGCTTCAGTTCCTTTATCCAGCGTCGCAGGTTATTGGTTGTTGTTCCTACAGCCTCTGCTGCTTTAGGAATTGAATACCCTTGCTCAGAGACTAGCGCTACGGCGTCTTTCTTAAATTCCGGCTTGAAATGCCGACGTGTACCTTTTGTTGTCATACTTCACCTCGCTTGGTAGTTTTACCATCTTAGCGAAGTGTCCGGAAGGATTAGACCACTACATACGGACGATAATGTTGTATGTGCCGATTTAGATGGCGATAAAACCAGTGACTTTATGGGTATTAGCTTTAAGTAATCCATAGTTACTTCGTGATTAGTTTATTTGAGGGATTATTAGTATCCCAGTAATTGTGCTTGTTGAGCTTGAAACTCTCGAATAATTTGGGGGTTTCAGGTGGATGGTTATTGTAGGTTGTTTAGTGTTTATAGGAATTTAGTGGTGTGAGCTTAAGTATTATTTAAGGTGATGTTTTATTGGGTGAGGCTTGTTTTTTCGCGACAAAAAATACTGACCCTTTTCCTGGCTGCCACTCTTTTTCAATGCTAAACCCAGCTTGAGTGAGTTTATTTGATAAGTCTTGCTTGTCAAGCGGATTAACATAAGGGGCTAACTTTAAGAACTGTATAATGGGCAATATAAGTCTCCAATTGCTCTTTTTGAGTAACACTGTGCTAGAAACAAATATACCTCCAGGCTTTAATAGTTCATAGGTTCTAGCTATTGCTGTATCTATATCTTGCAGTAGATGTAGGATATTTAATCCTAAAATGGCATTGAAACTCTCATTGGTAAGCTCCAGTGTATCTAACGTTCCTTGCTGAAATATAATATTTTTTATTGAGGCATCTATCATTTTTTGTTTGGCAATTTCCAGCATCTTGTCAGAGATGTCGGTAGCAATAATGTTGTTCACATGTGGTGAATGATGAATAGCTGTGCTGCCGGTACCACATCCAAACTCAAGTACAGACCAGTTTGATTTAAAATACCCTTGTGTTATAGCCAATTTCCTTTTGTAGGCATCTAAATCTCTTATTGGGCTTTTCTCGTATCGGGCTGCAGTTTTGTCCCAAAATGTTTTTGAATCTATCACTTTTTATTCCCTCTTTAGGCTTGGTTGCTGATATTTATGTAAACTGTGGATAATATGCTCAATATAAATTTCTCTCATAGTTTCTAGTTGTTGCCGGCTAACTTTTCAGGATGGAAGTAAGCTTTCCATATTTTTGGAATTTTAGTGGCTACCATTGTTCTCTACCCAAAGGTGATTACTGCATATATTTATATCTCGAAATTTCTACTAAGTGTTTAACTTCCACGCCAGAATTTGTACTAGAAATATAATGTGTATTTATTTTGGGGAGATAGCTTATTCTTAATTACCTATCTTGATATATGTATAAACATAAAAAATGAGACTTAAATAATTTCCTTTAATTTATATGGGTTAAGTCAAATTTTATACGAAGCCTACCTTCTCCAAATATATCAATCTTTCAATTTTGGGGGGCTATATCTCAAATTTGTGTAAGCATTACTCACTTTCTCTCTGGTCCACTTGACACGGTTTAGGCTTGGGAAATTAGAGATTTTGAGAAATGGATCACACTGCATTAAGTTCAGAAGCCCTTCTTGACCGATTGGTCAATTTCATTGTCGCCCTGGAGATCTATGTGGCGCTATTAGTCATATTCTTGGCACTTATTAACCAGATACCTTTCGTAAGCCAAAAAACAGTCTCGGCAATATAAAAAGACAATTTAATAAATTGGGAATTAAGTCCGAGCAAAAATAAAAGGACATCACAATGACACTTTATAAACGATTGGGTGCAAGCCTTTCTCTTTTATTAGCGGGGCTTTTGGGGTCGACATCAGCGAGTGCAGATAACTGCTATATCCTGGTTCATGGCCATGGCACAGAGGGCCATATCAAGCAGCGTACAAACTCTCAAGGTAATCTTGAGCAGCCGGCTTTGGATTACTGGAGCGAGGCATTTTTTGATCAATACTCTGGCAGTAACTTTATCGAGCAGCTGCGCATTAATGGCGGTAATTACGGAGTAGTGGGTTACGACTCTACCGATGAAGGTGAAATGCCTTACTGGCATGATGGAACCGCCGGTGAGATTGCCCGCCAAATCATTGCTATTCGCAGCGGTGAGGGGGATGGGTATGAGCACGATAACCAGTGTGCAGCTGATGATACCTTTTGGGTGATCGCCCACAGTCAGGGTGCTGCGCAAATGATGTACCTGGCAGGTAATGCAGTACCAGGCTCTCCTTACTACAATCGCGCATATAATCAGTTCGATTCCAATACTGAAACCAAGAGCTCCAAAGTTTGTACTGGTGCCTGGTTTTGGAAGAGCTGTAAGACCAAAACTGAAACATACAATGTTGCCGGCTTGAATGATGATTATGCGGTTGAAGTTGACTTTGACACCGCAATCAGTGGTATCGCTGCGATCTTTACTACAGGTGGGGCCATCACGGGTACCGAGTTTGTTGACCGCCTGTGTAATGGTAGCTGGATTGAAAGTGTAATTAACGATCTATTTATTGGCCGTGAATGTTCGGCCGTGCGTTATCTGCAAACGAATGATGTTTATACTGTTCGTAACTATGTTGGCACCAATTTGGCAGCACCTGTTTACACCATTGGTGGTTATGCTGGATTCCCGGGAATTGCAAGCGCAAGTTCCTTGCTGTTAGGCGGTGAAGATGATGGTTATATCAACCTGGCTTCCCAGATGAACTGTTCCGGTTCTGCGAAGCGCAACCTATGGTCAAACCTGAAGGAGTACAAGACTTTCTTGGGCATTGCTTACGGAAGCGCTATTTTCTCCTGCGATAATGACAACAAGGGAACGGCGCGCTCTTATAATCTGGCTAGCATTTATACTGATCATGATGCCCAGCGCAATGGCGGTATTATGGCTCCTGACTATACCGGCATTCCTGACGGTCTCGATTGCGGTATCGGTAAAAACACTGCCGGTCGTATCGCTGCCTGTACTGAGTAATTAACTCGGCTGTTAAAAAAGCCCGCTTTCAGGCGGGCTTTTTAGTTTGTATGAATCACCTTTTTACAGTTTTAAGACTGTAATTCTAATGATCCTCTACAACTTGTGCCCTTTCCGCTGCTTCCTTGCGAGATAAATTAATTTCCTCTTGAAAAATTTCATGGATGCCAAAACGGTAGCTGTCTGTACTGTTTGCGGCATGAGTGCCACCTGGGATGGTTTTAAAGGCGATACTCCAGGGAGCACTCTTTTGCTCTTTCCAGTGCTTATGCCAGGAGAGTGCATCGTTGCGCAGGTTTGGCATATCTTCGGAGCCGCTGGTCACTACTAGAGTCAGGTCCTCCCTTGTCGATTGCGCGGGTTTCCTGTAGAAAAACTCCTGTTGTGGTAGGAAGGTGGCATTGCTGGCTATTAATCCTTTAAACAAGTCGGGCTTAGAAAATGCCGTGTAAAGCACAAAATATCCCCCTCGACTTTGTCCGAAGAGCACACGCTGCTGAGGATTTACCGCGTAGCGGCTTTCAACAGCCGGTAAGAGTTCCTGTTCCAGGAAGTTAAGAAACTGTACTGCACCACCATACTTGGGGGTGTCACTGTTATCCGGTAGGGAAAAGTCAAAGCTACGACGATTGATTTCGGGGCTAAATGAACCATAGGCAATACCGACAATAATCGCTTCTGGGACGTAATCGTCAAAATGCATAAATAGATGATTGGTCGCCAGAACAGGGAATAGGGAGTCTCCGTCGAGGAGGTAAATTACCGGGTAAGCTATGTTCCCGTCTGGGTCATAGTCCTCCGGCAGGCGGGTATAAATATGGTAGGGGCGTCCAACAATCGCTGAATCCAGTTTGAAGTAGTCACCTTTTAAAGCGGGTAAAAACTCTAGCGGTTGGGGTTGCTGGTCAGTAGTGTTGTTACTTTGGGGGCTAGCAGAGCAACCACTCAGCAATCCGGCTGCTAGCAGTGATGATAGAAACCGCGCAAAGGGCTTTTTCATCGAGTCTCCTATACTAACGGGGGATTCATTGATTGACTAAATCTCTACTTATGTTCTCAAATGGGATGGTAATGAGCAATACAAAACTGGCTGCAGGTATCGAGTTTCCTGCTATCGAAGTACAGCGGTTGGGTGGCGGAAAGCTGGTGTTGGGGAGGCCTGAGGGCAGCCTTCCCTGGCAAATGATAGTGGCTTACCGAGGCAAACATTGCCCCCTCTGTACCAAATATTTACGCGCGCTAAGTGTGTTGCTACCTCGCTATCATGCCGAGGGTGTTGATGTGATTGCTGTTTCTGCCGATACGGAGAAAAAGGCTTCCTCGCATATGGAAAAAATTCAGCCAGGGTTTTCTATCGGCTATGACTTATCGATACCACAGATGCAGCAGTTGGGATTATATATTTCCAAACCGCGCTCTCCGGAAGAAACTGACAGGCCCTTTTCTGAACCAGGCGTTTTTGTTATCAATGAATCTGGAAACTTGCAAATAGTGGATATTTCTAATGCGCCATTTGCAAGGCCAGACTTACAGACATTGTTGGTGGGTATCGAATTTATTCGCAATCCTGAAAATCGTTATCCTATAAGGGGGACGTACTAAGAAGGTATCTTTGTTTGTCTTACTGGGAGTGGATTTTCCCAGAAGGATGTTTAAGGAGATAGCTTCAATGTGGATTATTTAGTTAGAATACGTTTAGTTCTTGTCGAAGGTCGGCTTCTAACTCTTCTGAATTAGTAATCCATACGCTTTTATCCGGTGCAGGAAATACACCGATTTCAATATCGTCATTTCTTAAGCCGGGAAGCCATTTTTTTAAGAACTGTGGTAAGGGAATGCTTTTAGGGCTGAGGCCTGCTTCATTCTCAGCATATCCTTGGGCAAACTCTGCGTTTGGCCATACTGGCAGGTATTCAAAACCACCGTCTTCATCGGTATGTATTTTTAGAAAGCAGTTTTCACTGTCGACTAGTATCCAGATTTCCCGCTCTTCTCCAGCCATGCTCAGGAAATACTCGTAGCGATCTTCGCAGTTGAGATTAATTACTTCACTTAAATCAGGGTTGCTCATATAAAAATTCACAGTAGCTGGTTAATAGGCAAGTAGGGATATTACAAAGCTTGCTCACCTCGGGGTGTAGCTGCTACACCAATAAACGCGGGGCATTATGCGCGAATATAAGTCGCTGTCCAAATGGTTTGATCCTATATCCAATATTAGGGAGGGGAGATGGGGAACTCCATAGAACTTAAGTCTACGGTTGGCGTAGAGAGTAAACTGGGATGCTCAAAATAAAAAAAACGGGCATTAAGCCCGTTTTCAATACATCTCTTCCTGTGAGCGACTACTTTCTCCTTTTTAGTAATTCGCTAACCAGGAAGCGCTTACCACTGCAGTGCGCCGCCGGTTTGATATTCGATAACGCGGGTTTCAAAGAAGTTTTTCTCTTTGCGCAGGTCCATAATTTCAGACATCCATGGGAATGGATTCTGAGCGCCTGGGAACTGCTCTTTCAGGCCCAGCTGGCTAAGGCGGCGGTTGGCGATAAACTGGAGGTACTCCTCCATCATATTCGCATTCATACCGAGTACGCCGCGGGGCATAGTGTCGCGGGCGTAGGCCACTTCGAGCTCCATACCCTCAAGAATCATCTGGGTCACTTCCTGCTGGAATTCCGCTGTCCACAGGTGTGGGTTTTCCAGCTTAATCTGGTTGATGACGTCGATGCCGAAGTTCAGGTGCATAGACTCGTCGCGCAGGATGTACTGGAACTGCTCGGCAACACCGGTCATTTTGTTGCGGCGACCCATGGACAGGATCTGGCTGAAGCCACAGTAGAAGAAGATACCTTCAGTGACAGCGTAGAAGGCGATCAGGTTGCGCAGCAGCTCCTGGTCGGATTCAACGGTGCCGGTTTTGAAGTTGGGATCACCGATGGCCTGGGTGTGGGACAGGCTCCAGGCCGCCTTTTTGGCAACCGCAGGCACTTCGCGGTACATATTGAAGACTTCACCTTCGTCCATACCCAGAGACTCTACACAGTACTGGTATGCGTGGGTGTGAATGGCTTCTTCAAAAGACTGGCGCAGCAGGTACTGACGGCACTCCGGGTTGGTGATATGGCGGTAGATCGCTAATACCAGGTTGTTGGCAACCAGGGAGTCCGCGGTGGAGAAATAGCCCAGGGAGTATTCCACGATGCGACGCTCGTCCTCGGTCAGACCGTTGGGGTCTTTCCACATGGACACGTCTTTGTTCATGTTGATTTCCTGGGGCATCCAGTGGTTGGCGCAGCCATCCAGGTATTTTTGCCAGGCCCAGTCGTATTTAAAGGGAACCAACTGGTTGAGGTCAGCGCGGCAATTAATAATGCGCTTTTCATCTACCTGGATGCGGGCCGCACCCATTTCCAGTTCTTCCAGGCCGGGAGCCGGGTCCATATTAGCAACTGCGGCACGGGCGGCATCAACGGCAGTGGAGCCGCTTTGGGCCGCAGGCGACGCCGGAGCGGCTGTGTAGGAAGCGCTGGGCTCCTGCACGGATTTTGCCTGGGCCTCCGGCGTCGGTCGCGGTTCGGTTGCTTTTTCAGGTTGTTGGGGCTTGGTGTCGATGTCGTCCCAGCTCAGCATAGTTGGCCCTTTTGATCGGTCTCACTATCGAAAGTTCGATAAAAAATTCTTAAATCTTCCTGGTGTATTACTCACTAATTGTGTGCAACCAGGGATGACATACCGGTGATATTTTTTACCGGTGATAATTCATTACAGGCTCGTATTTTTAACTCGCCTGGGCACAGAAAATCCTGTGCCAGATCAATTTTTGCTGCGCTTTTGTGCATTTATTTGCACTGAATTTTCGCTGGCAATTGCACTGGGTTTTCTTGGGAAAATAAGCCGCAGCCGATCCCCGGTCCCTATGGTATTACCCACTATTAAAATAATGGGTGGACCGGGGTCGCTGCGCATGGTCATGCCCGCACTTGCGGTTACGACGCTCTCCCCCGAGAGTCAGTGCAGCCCCTATAAAAAAGGGGCTTAAATTTTACTGGCAGGCCTCGCAATCCGGGTCGTCCAGTGAGCAGGCCTGAGGCACTGCGGCCGGTGCAGGTGCAGCTTGCTCAGCAGGTGCTGCCGCAGCTATTCCGTTGCTACCGCCGTGTGCACTTACCGCGTTCAGGGTGCCGCTATTTACCGTAGATTTCTCTGTGGTAGTGGCAGCCAGTGCGCGCAGGTAGTAAGTGGTTTTCAGGCCGCGGAACCAAGCCATGCGATAGGTCAGGTCCAGCTTCTTGCCGTCGGCGCCGGCAATATACAGGTTCAGGGACTGGGCCTGGTCGATCCACTTCTGGCGACGGCTGGCAGCGTCCACGATCCAGCGCGGCTCCACTTCAAACGCGGTGCGGTATTTTGCTTTCAGGTCTTCCGGTACGCGATCGATTTTCTGTACAGAACCTTCATAGTATTTCAGGTCGTTAACCATGACCTGATCCCACAGGCCGCGATCTTTCAGATCGTGTACCAGGTAGGGGTTTACTACGGTGAATTCGCCGGACAGGTTCGATTTCACATACAGGTTTTGGTAGGTCGGTTCGATTGACTGGGAAACTCCGGTGATATTGGCAATGGTCGCAGTAGGAGCGATCGCCATCACGTTGGAGTTACGCATACCTTGGGCTTTTACTTTCTCGCGCAGGCCATCCCAGTCCAGCGTGGAGCTGGTGTCCTGTTCGATAAACTGCTGGCCGCGCTGCTCAGCCAGGATCTGGATGGAGTCCAGCGGCAGAACACCTTTGCTCCACAGGGAGCCTTCGTAAGTCTGGTACTTGCCGCGCTCGGCAGCCAGGTCACTGGAAGCGGAGATGGCTTCGAAGCTGATCGCTTCCATGGTGTTGTCGGCAAAGGCTACGGCTTCGTCGCTGGCGTAGGCGATCCCGGCTTTGTACAGCGCGTCCTGGAAGCCCATCAGGCCCATGCCCACTGGGCGGTGACGCATGTTGGACTGACGTGCACTTTCAACTGCGTAGTAGTTGATGTCGATAACGTTATCGAGCATACGCACCGCAGTTTTTACGGTATTGGCCAGCTTGGTGCGGTCGAGTTCACCGTTCTCACCAATGTGTTGAGCCAGGTTGACGGAGCCCAGGTTACACACGGCGATTTCGTCGTCGGCCTTGGTGTTGAGAGTGATCTCGGTGCACAGGTTGGAGCTGTGAACCACACCGGCGTGTTGCTGAGGGCTGCGCAGGTTGCAGCTGTCTTTAAAGGTGATCCAGGGGTGGCCAGTTTCGAACAGCATGCCCAGCATCTTGCGCCACAGGTCTAGTGCGCGGATTTTCTTGAACAGACGCAGCTTGCCTTCGGCAGCCAGTTGTTCGTAGTGGTTGTAGCGCTCTTCGAATGCGGTGCCGAACAGATCGTGCAGGTCCGGGCAATCGGCCGGGGAGAACAGGGTCCACTCTTTGTCTTCGAACACGCGCTTCATAAACAGGTCGGGGACCCAGTTGGCGGTGTTCATATCGTGGGTGCGGCGGCGGTCGTCACCAGTGTTTTTGCGCAGCTCGAGGAATTCCTCGATATCCAGGTGCCAGGTTTCCAGGTAGGCACAGACAGCGCCCTTGCGCTTACCGCCCTGGTTGACCGCTACTGCGGTGTCATTGGCCACTTTCAGGAAGGGCACAACACCTTGGGACTTGCCGTTGGTACCTTTGATATAGGAACCCAGGGAACGCACCGGCGTCCAGTCATTGCCGAGACCGCCGGCCCACTTGGACAGCATGGCGTTATCGCGAATAGCGCCGTAAATGCCGTGCAGGTCGTCCGGTACCGTAGTCAGGTAGCAGGAGGACAGCTGTGGGCGCAGGGTGCCGGCGTTGAAAAGGGTTGGGGTGGAGCTCATGTAGTCGAAGGAGCTCAACAGGTTGTAGAACTCTACCGCGCGCTCGTTTTTATTCTCTTCATTAATGCTGAGACCCATGGCGACGCGCATAAAGAAGATCTGCGGCAGCTCAAAACGAATATCGTCGCTGTGCAGGAAGTAGCGGTCGTACAGAGTCTGCAGGCCCAGGTAAGTAAACTGGTGATCGCGCTCGCCTTTTAGAGCTTTGCCGAGTTTTTCCAGGTCGAAGGTAGCCAGTGCCGGGTCCAACAGGTCCAGCTCGATACCCTTTTTCACGTAAGTGGGCAGGGTAGAGGCGTACAGCTTTTCCATCTCGTGCTGGGTGGCGCGCTCGGCAACACCGAGGAAGCGCAGAGCTTCGGAGCGCAGCTTGTCCAGCAGCAGGCTGGCGGTAGCAAAGGTGTAATTGGGCTCCTGCTCAACCAGGGTGCGGGCAGTGATTACCAGCGCGGTGTTGATATCGTTTTCAGAGACACCGTCGTACAGGTTCTTCAGGGCTTCATTAAGAATTGCCGCGCTGTCGACATCTTTCAGGCCTTCGCAGGCTTCTTTGACAACGGTGCGCAGGCGCTCCATATCCAGAGGTGCAAGGCTGCCGTCGTCCTGCTTTACACGAATGCTGGGGTGGGCATCGACAGTTTGCTCAGCAGCCTGGGTAGTTTTTTCTTTCTCTGCGCGCAGGCGGGCATGTTCTTCACGGTAGAGTACGTAGTCGCGGGCAACCTTCTGTTCGCCGGCGCGCATCAGGGCCAGTTCTACCTGGTCCTGGATTTCCTCAATGTGAATAGTGCCGCCAGAGGGCATGCGACGCTTGAAAGTGGCACTGATCTGGCCGACCAGCTCTTCAACTTGCTCGTGGACACGGCTGGAAGCAGCGGCAGTACCGCCTTCAACAGCGAGAAAGGCTTTGGTTACGGCGACGGCGATTTTGCTGTCGTCGTAGGGTACAACGGTGCCGTTGCGCTTGATTACGCGGATCTGGCCCGGTGCAGTAGCGGCCAGAGTGGTGCCGCCAGTTGCCTGGTCGCTGGAGGTGCCCGATTTTTCCGCAGGCACGGCTTGAGAGCGCCCTGTCTCTGTGTGCATGTAAATCTCCGAAAGGTTTGTACTGTTGTCTGTCCGCGTGCGTTCAAAAGAACGGCGGCCACATGACTGTGTGGCATGGCGGAGCGTGTCCTTCGCTTTGCCAGTGTTTATCCACAGCTGTGGACACTGGAAACAGGCGGCTTGTCACCGGTTCTCTGAAAAGGTTTGCCAGCTGCTGCCTGTGGCGGAAATTCCATTCCGCCCGCTTACCTCTGATTCTGCTTTGAAAAAAGCAGCGCCTGACGCCCACCGCCAAAAAGTGTGGTGGTACGCCGGAATTCGCCCCACAAATTGGGGGTGCTCTTAGGTCTCTACCCCAATATATAGGGGGTCGGCCTCGAGTGCGCTACAAGATAATGCGGTAGGCGGGTCAGTTCAAGGCGAATAACTTTGTAGTTGTTTGTGGATAAATTGTGGGTAGAGGTACTGAGTCAGTAGCCACTTTCGCGGCAGGGCCCGCCAGCTCTAGGCTGTAAAGGAAGGGGGGTCGGTAAAGAGCACCGGGTACAACGTCTTACAATTTTTTTTAATAGCTTGAGCGCTGTAAATTAACAACGGCAATAACTATTTGCAAATGGCTGCTCTTTGAGCAAAGTGGTACTCATTTGTTCAGTTTGGTGACGTTTATTTAATTCTGACAGTCAGGCTGGCTGTAAATTAATCATTGGCGCCAATTGCTAAATGCGACTGTTCACAAAGTATTTTGGCGTTAATTTCTTCTCACGAGAAGTGTCATCAGAGGAGTTGTGGTAGGGGAGGTTGGGCAGCAGGGCGCAGCCGTTGAAGCGGCTGCACCATTGGGTATGGTTAGCGACTGTGGTCCTGAAGAAATTCCATCAGGGCTTTCTGTGCGTGAAGGCGGTTTTCGGCTTCATCCCACACTACGGAAATACCGTCATCCTCTAAAAGCTCGGCGCTGACTTCCTCGCCCCGGTGGGCGGGCAAGCAGTGCATAAAGACGGCGTTGCTGTTGGCATGGCTCATCAGTTCGTGATCTACCAGGAAGTTTTCAAAGGCTTTCAGGCGGATCTGTTGTTCAGTTTCCTGTCCCATGGAAGCCCAGACATCGGTGGCCACCCAATCGGCCCCTTTAACAGCCTCCACCGGATTCTGTACCAGGGTGACACGATCAGGTGCCGAAGCGAGAATATTGGCGTTGGGTTCGTAGCCGGGAGGGCAAGCTATGCGCAACTCAAAATTGCACAGGCGGGCAGCATTAATGTAGGAATGGCACATATTGTTGCCATCTCCGACCCAGGCCACGACCTTGCCCTCAGGGCTGCCTCGGTGCTCTACAAAAGTTTGGATGTCCGCAAGAAGCTGGCAGGGGTGGTAGCTGTCAGAGAGGGCATTAATCACTGGTACTTTCGAATATTCAGAAAAGCGCTCCAGTACCTGGTGGCCAAAGGTGCGAATCATCACCATATCCACCATGCTGGAAATTACCCGGGCGCTGTCCTCAACGGGTTCCCCGCGTCCCAGCTGAGTATCGCGAGGGGATAGGAAGAGGGCGCTGCCGCCCATCTGCGCCATTCCCGCTTCGAAAGAGACGCGGGTGCGAGTAGAAGATTTCTCAAAAATCATCCCCAGTACTTTGCCGCGAAAAAAGTCGGTAGTAATACCCTGCGCACGCAGTGTTTTAAGCTCGATAGCGCGCTCAATAATTTGTGTGAGTTCTTCCGCAGATAAATCTGTCAGGGTAAGGAAATGTCTGATCGCCATAAGCTGTTCTCCTTTTTTGCATCAGACTGCTTGCAGTGCAAACTGGTGAATCAGTGAGCTGATATCGCTTGCCAATTGATGGCACTCGTCGTCGCTGAGTGTAAGTGGGGGCAGCAGGCGTACAACATTGCCGGCTGTAATATTAATCAGGAGTCTGCGCTCGCGAGCCATATCCACCAGTGTGGCACAGGGCAGCTGCAGTTCGATGCCGATCATCAATCCCTGGCCGCGCACCTCTTTAACTTGGCCGCAATCAGATAACTGCAGCTGAAGTTGTTGCAGCAAGGTCTGCCCCAAGGTCTCAGCACGCTCTATTAGCCATTCATTTTCCAGTGTTTCGAGCACGGCCAGGGCAGCGGTGCAGGCGAGGGGGTTGCCGCCAAAGGTAGATCCATGGGTGCCCGCAGAAAATAATTGCGCGGCCACTCCTCTTGCCAGGCAGGCCCCTATGGGGACGCCGTTGCCCAGCCCTTTGGCTGTGGTCACCACGTCGGGGAGTATGCCAGCGTGTTGGTAGGCAAACATTTTGCCGCTGCGGCCATTGCCGGTTTGCACTTCATCCAGCATCAAGAGCCAATTATTTTGATCGCAGAGTTCCCGCAATTTACTTAGATAGTTTGAGGAGGGGACTCGTACACCACCTTCGCCCTGAACCGGCTCTACCAGAATTGCGACAATGTCATCTCTTTCAGACGCGAGCTTCTCGATAGCTGCGGTATCGTTAAAAGGCACTCGCAGGAAGCCCTCGGGCAGTGGGCCGAAGCCTTCCTGCACTTTTTCATTGCCGGTTGCGGTTAAGGTAGCGAGGGTGCGGCCGTGGAAGGCTCCCTCCATTACCAGTATTTGAGGGGTCCTGAGGTTGCGACTATTACCCAACCGTCGAGCCAATTTAATGGCCGCCTCATTGGCTTCTGCGCCGGAGTTGGAGAAAAATACATTGTCCATACCGGACATCTGTACAAGTTTATCTGCCAGCCGCTCCTGCGCAGGGATATTGTAAAGGTTGGATACGTGCAACAGGGTTCGGGCCTGCTCGTGCAGGGCCAGGGTTACCTTGGGGTGGCAGTGACCGAGGCCGCATACGGCGATTCCAGAGATGGCATCCAGGTATCGTCGCCCCTGATCATCCCATACATAGTTGCCCTCTCCCCGCACCAAGGTGAGGGGTCTTTCGCCGTAGTTCTGCATGAGTGTCGGGGTGGCCACAGGGGCATCTCCTTAGGTATTTATTGCCTGGGTTATCTCTATTCCGCAGAAAATTCTGTTTTTAGGTTTCAATCTGCATTTTATATTGGTTTGAGCAATAGTAACACAGCCTTTATGTCGTGTGCGTTATCCGTATGGCTGAATCCTCAACATTGTGCCAAGGGAGTTAGATTTGGGGTTTTTGCCATCATCAACAGTAGGGTGTACTTATTGAGCGCCTCGCTGGGGTACAATGGCTGCCCCTGTGCGGCGTCAGTAACGGCGCGGTGCATACACATTTACTTTTTGCTTCGACCACCTGAGGTTTTTCACGCTTATGGATACACTGGAGAACATCAAGCAGCAGATCGCTGATAACACCATTCTGCTCTATATGAAAGGTAGCCCCAATGCCCCCCAGTGCGGCTTTTCCATGCGGGCCTCCCAGGCGATGATGGCTTGCGGCAAGCGCTTTGCCTACGTTGATATCCTGGCTAATCCAGATATCCGTGCCGAGCTGCCCAAATATGCAAACTGGCCGACGTTCCCCCAGCTGTGGGTTAAGGGCGAGTTGATCGGTGGCTGTGACATCATTATGGAAATGTATGAGAACGGCGAGCTGAAAACCCTGATCGATGAGGCATCAGCAGAGAGCGAAGACGAGGGTTAGCTTTCGCTGTAGTTCTAATGTTGCTGTCTGGCGAAAGCGGCAGCGCATTGTAAGAACAAAAAAAACCGCAGCGGAAACTGCGGTTTTTTTATTCCTGTGAGAAAGCTTAAACTACTTGCCAGAGTGGCCGGCTGCAGTTTCCATTTGAGTTTGCAGGTAGTTTTGAATGCCAACTTTGTCGATCAGTTCCAGCTGGGTCTCCAGCCAATCTACATGCTCTTCCTCAGACTCGAGGATTTTCTCCAGCAATTCACGGCTGCCGTAATCCCGCACAGATTCACAGTAGGCGATGGCCTCACGCAAGTCGGGAATGGCTTTTGATTCAATTTTCAGGTCGCACTTGAGCATCTCTTCGGTATTTTCACCGATCAGGAGTTTGCCCAGGTGCTGCAGGTTTGGAATACCTTCGAGGAAAAGAATGCGCTCGATCAGCCAATCGGCGTGCTTCATTTCATCGATGGATTCGTGATATTCCTGTTTGCCCAGCTCTTTTAAACCCCAGTTGTCGTACATGCGGGCATGCAGGAAATACTGGTTAATAGCTACCAGTTCATTACCCAGTACTTTATTTAAATGCTCAATTACCTTGGGGTCGCCTTTCATAGCCTGTGCTCCTGAAGCCCTGCCAACTCAATAAGGTTTGCAGAGGGTTCCTATTTGTTAGTCGCTAGAGATTAGTTGATATTTTTAGCTACTAAAGATTATTAGTCACTAAAGTCTGCGGCTGCCTGATTTACCTAATTTTATTTTAGGGTTTCAGCTGCAATCGGGGCTGAGTTTGCGTTGCGATTTGCGGCAAGTCAAGAAATAATTTTTCTTGCAGAATGCAGGAAAAACAAGGGTTTTAACGCAAATTTAGCCGAAAATGGCAACGAAAATAATTCTCATTTAGGTTGCGTGAACAATACAATAATAAGTCATTTATTTCGAATATTAACCGCCTTTTATTGATGGGTTACGTATTTTAGTTGAGGCTAATATTTTCATGCTCGATATTAATAATGCTTCTTATTTATATGTACAGGTGAAACGCAAGTAACTATAAGCTGAGCCAAAAATTTTTTTTAGCTCGGATGGCGCTTGAATAATTAATTTCATCTCTAAATTAAATGACCCCATCTTTTGAATTTTTGCCATCTAACCGACTCATTGAATGGCTACCTCGGATATAAAAGTGTTTGGGTTGATCTTTTGTTAACGGACTCATGTCCTGAATTAAGGTTGATCACTGTCGAATTTCACGTGGATTACGAAGAGATCAACAAAGGCGTGTCTGAATAAATCCGTAATACTCTTGGGCTCCTGAAGGTAGCGGATATTAGGTGCGGCTTGCTGTGAGTGTCCTATCTGTAAGGCCCACTCTACAGGCTTTCATAGCGATTCCCGCTCTGTACTGTAAAAACCAAAGACATCACGGAATTGATTAGAAGCTCTCTAAAACGGATTTTCTCAATATGCAGATTTTTTCCGATCCCACAAAGGACATTGCAGTGAGATCGGAGAGATAAGTAAATCAGAAGGCTAAAGTTTGGCAGGTAAGTAAAGCCGGGAGAGGCGCTTTCAGGTTGAGATGTATAGCTGCCCAAGGTGGGCCGATATATGTTCAGGCTGAAAGCGGCGAGATAGACATTGGGTGCAAGCAAGTTCGATTTGAGTGGGGTGTTTTGTACTGGGGGTGGGGGGCTTATACAAGTTTGTAAAATTTACGGATAGCTGAAGGGCTGGGCAGATCGAAGCGGTATAGAGGCCACCAGAGGAGGGTGGCCATATTGGACGGTTAACTGGCGGAGTAGAAGAGACCGGTATTGGCAGAGGACACCATCCCACCACTCATGGTCTCGTCAATGATTTCCTTGGTCTGCTCGGCACAGCGTCCACATTGAGAGGAAACGCCCAGCTGGCGCCTGAGAGCCTTTACCGAAGTGGAGCCATCATAGATCGCCTCTTTGATCTGGCGGTCAGTTATGCCCTTACAAATACATACATACATGGTGGTGGCTCTGTTCAACTCTTACTCAATAGTAGTTAGGTAGGAATCCTATTGCAATTGAGAATGAGTGTCAATAAGATTTCGGAATGGTCGCATTTCGCCCTCTTTGTTTGCTATTTGTACATTTTTGCGGGTAGCTCATCCTATTTTGGGGGTTAGTTCACGCATAGCCGTTCTGCTATCAGCCTGATTTAAAAAATTTATGGGCCTGAAATAAGTGGGTGTGTATCATAGCGGCCCACTATTAATTCCCATTCGATTTATAGCTGTTGCTCATAAATTGAACACTCTACGTATCATCAACAACCCATCATTGGATTGAGGAGGTTTTCATGGCAGTTCTGGTAGGCAAGCCGGCTCCGGATTTCACCGCTGCAGCGGTATTGGGTAACGGCGAGATCGTCGATACTTTTAACCTGAAAGATGCAATCAAAGGTAAGAAGGCTGTAGTTTTCTTCTACCCGCTGGATTTCACCTTCGTATGTCCTTCTGAGCTGATCGCTTTCGACCACCGTTTCGCTGAGTTTGAAAAGCGCGGTGTTGAGGTAATCGGTGTATCCATCGATTCCCAGTTCTCTCACAACGCATGGCGTAACACCTCCGTCAACGACGGTGGTATCGGCCCGGTTAAGTACACTCTGGTTGCAGACGTTAAGCACGAAATCTGCCAGGCGTACGACGTAGAAGCTGACGCTGGTGTTGCTTTCCGCGGTTCCTTCCTGATCGACGAAGAAGGCACTGTACGTCACCAGGTAGTTAACGATCTGCCGCTGGGCCGTAACGTTGACGAAATGCTGCGCATGGTTGACGCTCTGGCGTTCCACCAGGAGCACGGTGAAGTTTGCCCTGCCGGCTGGCAGGAAGGCGACAAAGGTATGAACGCTTCTCCGGAAGGTGTAGCGGCTTACCTGAGCGAGAACGCTGAGAAGCTGTAAGACGCTTTTTGCGCTGGGGTCCCCGGGGCCCCAAAAGAAGAACCGCCGCAAGGCGGTTTTTTTGTTTGTACAAGCCTTGTTGCGCTGATCTGCGCTGATTGGCATGGCCGTCCCCGCGCTGGAGAAAAGCGCAGACTAGAATTCAGCGGTCAGTCCTGCGTGGCGCCTAAATAGAGTTTTTGCCCGCTGGCTGCTAGTCTTATCTGCAACTACCGGATTGCTTTGGCGGCTCGATTTGCTTATGAGACCTGCAATTCTTTCAAATATCGTCTACGACGTGCGCGCCTATATGGCACGTTTTTTCCTCTCCCTGGTGATTCTGGGGAGTCTGTCCCTACCTGCGCAAGCGGTTGATATAGACGACAGGGCCAAACAGTTTGGCCGATACTTCAAACAAATGATGGCGGGCAAATCCATACCCGGCGGCGCCTATGTCATTGTTGATGGCAATCGGGTGGTCGCGATGGACACCTATGGTGTCAGGGTCAGGGGTAAATCCGGCAAGGTGGATCGGGATACGGTGTTCCGTCTTGCCTCGGTATCCAAGACCTTTGCCGCCAGTATGGCCACTATGTTGGAGCATGAAAATCGCTTCAAGTGGGATGACAAGGTGGTCAACTATGTGCCGGATCTGAGCTTTAAGACGCCTTCGCTGTCCCGTCAGCTACAGGTGGAACACTTGCTCAGCCATTCCTCGGGTCTGACCCCAAATGCCTACGACAACTACCTTGAGGACAACAAGCCTCTCAGCAAGATATTGCCCAAGTTTGCCAATATCGATCCGCGCTGCACGCCGGGAAAATGCTACGGCTACCAGAATGTGTTGTTCAGCCTGATTGAGGATGTGATTTTTGAGGCGACCGGGGTCTCCTTTGCCAGCCAGCTGAAAAAGCGAATTTTTGTCCCGCTGAAAATGCAGAACGCATCGGTCGGCTGGGAGAGCTTTATGGCCTCCGACAACCGTGCGGCACCCCATATTCAGACAGGCAGCGGCTGGCGTCCGGTAAAAGTGGAGAAGGAATACTACTTTGCTGCACCGGCGGCGGGAGTGAATGCCAGTATCTCCGATATGGCCCAGTGGTTGAAAGCGCAGATGGGCTACTACCCGAAGGTGCTGTCACCGGAAGTGATCGCCGATATGACTACTGAGCGAGTCGCTACCCAGCGCCATATGCGCCATCGTATCTGGAGAGATTACCTGTCTCACGCAGGCTATGGTCTGGGCTGGCGCCTCTATACCATTGGTGACGATCGTATTATTTACCACGGCGGTTGGGTTGCGGGCTTCCGTGCGGCGGTGGCCTACTCGGAAAAGTTGAAAGTGGGTATCGCTATTCTGATGAATGCGGAGTCCCGTGTGATCTCAGATCTCACTGCCAATTTCGTGATCGATATTACTGGCAAAGGCAATCTCGCTACCGCTCAAACCAGTGGAGATCGCTGATCTCCACTGGTAAGTGATTGTCCCTCCCCCCCTTGAAACCTGCTGGCTGATCCCAATATTTGCTCCCTGTTCCGATTGACGTTTACGGGGAGACCGAATAGATGACCGTTGAGGCCCAAAAAGAGAGCCATGGATTCCAGACGGAAGCCAAGCAGCTGCTGCACCTGATGATCCACTCGCTCTACTCCAATAAGGAGATTTTCCTGCGCGAGCTGGTATCCAACGCTTCTGATGCCGCCGACAAGCTGCGTTTTGAATCGCTGTCCAAGCCTGAATTACTGGGTGAAGATGCAGACCTGCGCATTCGCATTGAGTTTGACAAGGAAGAGGGCACACTCACCATTACCGATAATGGTATTGGTATGAGCCGTGATGAAGTAATCGAAAACCTCGGTACCATCGCCCGCTCTGGCACCTCTGCATTTATGCAGCAGCTGACCGGAGATCAGAAAAAAGATGCGCACCTGATAGGCCAATTCGGTGTGGGCTTCTACTCCGCCTTTATCGTCGCCGATAAAGTAGACGTATTCACCCGTCGCGCCGGCCTGAATACCGACCAGGGTGTGCACTGGGAGTGTCACGGTGAAGCGGAATACTCCGTAGAGACCGTTGAATGGCCCCAGCGCGGCACCCGAGTGGTCCTGCACCTGAAAGAAGAAGCGAAAGAGTTTGCCGATAGTTGGCGCCTGCGCTCCATCATTAAAAAGTACTCCGATCACATCGCCATTCCGGTGGAAATGCTGAAAGAGGAAATGCCGGCGGCAGAAGAGGGCGAAGAGCCGAAAGAAGAGAAAGCACCTGAGTTTGAAGCAGTAAATGCTGCCCAGGCCCTGTGGACTCGCCCCCGCTCCGACGTGAAATCCGAGGAGTACAAGGAGTTCTACAAGCATATCTCCCACGATTTCGACGATCCTTTAACCTGGAGCCACAATCGCGTAGAGGGCAAGCAGGATTACACCAGCCTGCTTTACATCCCTGCGCGCGCACCGTTCGATCTGTACCAGCGCGATGCCGCTCGCGGCCTCAAGCTGTATGTGCAGCGCACCTTTATCATGGACGACGCGGAGCAGTTCCTGCCGCTGTACCTGCGTTTCGTGAAAGGTGTTCTGGACTCCAATGACCTGCCGCTGAACGTATCCCGTGAAATCCTGCAAAAAGATCGCAATACCGATGCGATCAAGAGTGCGCTGACCAAGCGTGTTCTGGATATGCTGGATAAATTGGCGAAGAAAGATGGCGATGAGTACCAGAAGTTCTGGGATCTGTTCGGCAATGTATTGAAAGAAGGCCCGGCTGAAGATTTCTCCAATAAAGAGAAAATTGCCAAGCTGCTGCGCTTTGCCAGCACCCACACCGATACCGAGAAGCAGGATCAGTCCCTGGAAGACTATGTAGGTCGCATGAAGGATGGCCAAAAGGCAATCTACTACGTATGTGCCGACAACTTCGCTACGGCCAAGTCCAGCCCCTACCTGGAAGTATTCCGCAAGAAGGGTATCGAAGTGCTGCTGCTCACCGATCAGGTGGACGAGTGGTTCGTGGGCCATATGAGCGAGTTCGACGGCAAGCAGTTCCAGGACGTGGCCAAAGGCGCGCTGGACCTGGGTGAAGCCGAGAGCGATGAAGACAAAGCTGAGCGCGAAAAAGTCGAGCAGGAGTCCGGTGCCCTGGTTGAGCGGGTACAGGAAGTTCTGGAAGGTCGCGTTGAATCCGTACGCGCAACCACTCGTCTGGTGGACTCCCCAGCGTGTCTGGTGGTGAGCGAACAGGATATGGGCCCGCAAATGCGCCGCATTCTGGAGCAGGCCGGCCAGGCCCTGCCAGATGCCAAGCCGATCTTTGAAATCAATCCGTCCCACCCACTGGTACAGCGTCTGGACCAGGAAGCGGATGAAGATCGCTTTGCGGATCTCACCAATATCCTCATGGACCAGGCTAACCTGGCCGCGGGTAACCAGCTGGCAGACCCGGCGGATTATGTGCGCCGCCTGAACACGCTGTTGCTGGAAATGCACGGCTAAGTCAGCGCTATTGATTGGTGCTAAGCGATGGCCAGCGGAGTTGTTTTTGACTTTGCTGGCCCCAGAAGCGGCCCCTGCCGGATCGAGCGGTATTTTATCGGTTGGTCAAGGCAGAGGGCCGTTTTTGCTATTTACTGTGTTGTTTCGCACAATTACCAGAAGTTTAAAACAAATTGACCCCATTGGGCTCAGCGGGTCATAGCTCTATAATCCGCAAGTCTTAATAAAAAGCTTTATCGGTGTGACAATGCAAAAAGAAACTTCCAACCCCCTCGCTATTGCCGTATTGGGCGGCGGCAGTTTCGGAACCGCGATTGCGAACATTGTGGCGGGCAACGGCCACGACACCCGCCAGTGGATGCGTAATGCGGAAACGGCGGCTGAGTGTCGCGACACTCGAGAGAATCACAAATACTTGCCCGGCGTACCCCTGCACCCGGAATTACAAATCACCAGTGACCTGGAACAGGCGGTGGGTGGCTGCAATATAGTATTTGTAGCGATACCCAGTAAGTCTTTTCGCGAAGTGGTGAAAAAGGTGGCCCCACTGCTGGCGCCGGGTACCATGCTGATCTCAACTACCAAGGGGATTGAGCACGACAACTTCCACTTAATGAGCGATATTCTGCGCGAAGAAACCACCGATATGCGTGTCGGGGTTTTGAGCGGACCAAATTTTGCAAAAGAAATTGTTGCGGGGCACTACACTGCAACGGTGGTGGCCAGTGAAGACGAGGCACTTTGCAAAGCGATTCAATCGGCACTGCACTCGGAGACTTTCCGGGTTTATTCCAGTAGTGATGTATTTGGGGTGGAGCTTGCCGGTGCGCTAAAAAATATCTACGCGATAGTCACTGGTATGGCTGCAGCGTTGGAGCGCGGGCAAAATACTATCAGTTTACTGATCACCCGTTCCCTGGCAGAAATGATGCGTTTTGCTGAAGCGATGGGTGCCGATCCCATGACGTTTATCGGCCTCGCCGGTGTCGGCGACTTGATTCTGACCTGTTCCTCGGACCTCAGCCGAAATTATCGGGTGGGGTATATGGTCGGTAAGGGCAAGCCGCTCGATCAGGCTGTCGCAGAAATCGGTCAGGTGGCCGAAGGTGTGAATACGGTTCGTCTGATTAAACAGAAAGCTGACGAAATGGGTGTCTACATGCCCTTGGTTTCCGCGATTCACGCCATATTATTTGAACAGCGACCGATTCCTGAGGTGATTCGCAATTTGATGTCGGGCGCGCAAACTTTTGATGTGGCCTACTCGGCCAAGCCTTAAATGGAAGCCTCATATGAACAATGACGATCTAAAGCGCAATCTTACTTCCGGCAACCAGTGGGTGCGCCTTATCTATATGGTGCTGTTTGCAGTGTGCCTTCAGGTTGCCGCGTGGTTACTGATGGCGGTAGTGATACTGCAATTCCTGTTTTCGATTATCAGTGGGAAATCCAACGATAATCTGCGCCGTTTTGGCGATCAGCTCGCCTCCTACGTTTACCAGGCGATTCAGTTCCTGATCTACAACTCCGACGAAAAACCTTTTCCGTTTTCTGAGTGGCCTGAATCCGACGTAGAGGATTTATCCGGCTATGAAGGCGCTGAAGAAGTTTCTGCGGAGGTGGTTTCCAAGGAAGCTAAGCACGAGAAGGACAAGGCTGAAGATGAAGCCGAAGACGCTATTATCCTGGGTAGCTCTGATTCGAAAAGCAGCGAAAAACCTGAGCTTGTAGAGGAGAGTGCCGACGACGCGGACAAGCCTGTCGACAAGAATTGATTCTTCTCCCTGCAGCTTATTTATCCGGTGCCTTTTGAGGGGGCGCCGGATAAATAGCCACTGCACCCCCCCTACGACCATTCCCGCTGATATCGACAAAGTAATAATTCACTCTTGAGGAAGTCCCATGCAGCTGTTTATTTTGCGTCACGGTAAAGCCGAGCCCATGCTCGCCAATGATGCAGAGAGAGCCCTGACAGAGCGCGGGCGCAGGCAGGTTGCACAGGTCTGCAAAAAACGCGCAGAGGAGTTAGCGGCGGTCAAAGCAATTTGGGCCAGTCCGTTTGTGCGAACCCAGGAAACCGCTGAGATTGCTGCCGCCCAACTGGGATTACCCGTTATTACCGAACCACTGCTGATCGGCAATACCCACCCACAGCAGCTGCTCGATCATTTGCAAACCCAGGATACCTTTCCGCTTCTGCTGGTTAGTCACCAGCCTTTGGTGGGCAGCTTGCTCAATGGCCTATGTGGCACTGGTAACGAGCATCCCATGGGTACTTCCAGTCTTGCCTGCGTCAGCGCGGAGGTGTGGGCTGATGGCTGCGCCGACCTGGAGTGGTTGCAGCACGCAGAGTAGTCTTTCCGGTTGTGTCTGCCAGTAAATCCCTATTGTGCTGATCACAACTGTCATTGCGGATGTTGTTGGTGGGCCGCACCATTTCACCACCTGTTTTAGTCACTATCCGGTGGATATCACTTTGGCGACAAATCAAATCACTCCCCGTGAGCTCACCATAGAGTTTGATCATAAATCGATTGCCGCGCGCCAATGGGGCGACCCGGAGGGTGAGCCGGTAATTGCCCTCCACGGTTGGTTGGATAACTGCGCCAGCTTTAATCGGCTGGCCCCTCTGCTGACAGGAATCAACCTGGTGGCGGTAGATATGCCCGGCCATGGTCACAGCTACCACCGCTCACTCGACGCCAACTACAACATCTGGGAAGAGGCTGAAGATATTCTGGGGGCGGTGCATGCGCTCGGCTGGCGCAAGTTCTCCATACTGGCTCATTCCCGTGGCGCTATTGCCGGGGTGATCACCGCCGGAGCCTTCCCCGACCGAGTAAAACGCCTGGCACTGATTGACGGCCTGGTGCCCCCCTCCACTGAAGATGAAAAGGCTCCGGAGAACCTGGCAAAAGCCATCGCCCAGAGGGCTCGTTACGCCGCCCGTAAGCTGCGGATTTACAGTACTTTCGAGGAGGCCGTAGAAGCGCGCAAGAACGGCATGTTCCCATTAACTGAGTGGGCTGCGCAGGTGTTGACTGAGCGCGGTACCCGGGAAGTGGAAGGTGGTTATATGTGGAGTAATGATCCCCGATTGATGGCGGCTTCCACGGCCAAGCTCAATGAGCCGCAGATCAAGGCGTATCTGTCCCGATTGAATATGCCAGTGCAGCTGGTTCTCGCTGAAGATGGTATTGCGGATATGCTCAAGCGACTGCGCCCTGTGTTGGAGGGTTTTCCGGGCATTGAAGCGCGGGAAATGCCCGGAAGCCACCACTTGCACTTGGAGGAGAGCGGCGCTCAGGCAATTGCGGAGTGGTTTGGTCCTTTCTTGCGCGGTGAGACCGCTTAAAAGGGAACCCGCTTGGAATAGCAGCTGGCATCCATCTCCCGTACCTCGACAGAGACTGCGGGAACTCCCTCAGCGAACTGGCACAGGCTGTTAAACACTGCCGAGCTTAGAGCCTCCCTTTCCCTAGTGGAGCGCCCTTCAAGCAGGCGGATCTCTGCGTGAATAAAGCTGCTGCCGTTGTCCCCGGCAATAAACTGATCGTAGGACTTGGCGCGGGTCTTGATATTGTGGGAGGCGAATAAACCGGAACGGTGCATCGCCTCCTGGGCCGAGCTGACCAGCGCAGCGACAGAAATCTTCTCTTCCAGATTTTTCGCATACTCTATGATCAGGTGAGGCATAGCGGTCACTCCTCGGTCAAAGCGGCCTGGTGGCCGCTGGGATCCTGTGGCGTTTATTGGCGCAGCAGGGAGAGGAACTCATTGCGGGTGGCCTGGTTGCTGCGGAAAGTACCGAGCATAGCCGAAGTCTTCATGACAGAGTTCTGTTTTTCCACACCGCGCATCATCATGCACATATGTTTGGCTTCGATGATCACGCCGACACCGGCGGCACCGGTAACGTTTAGCAGGGTCTCGGCGATCTCTACAGTCAGCTGTTCCTGAATTTGCAGGCGGCGCGCAAACATATCGACAATGCGTGCTACCTTGGACAGGCCAACGACCTTGCCATTGGGAATATAGGCTACGTGGGCACGGCCGATAAACGGCAGCAGGTGGTGCTCACACAGGGAGTAGAGTTCGATATCCTTAACCAGCACCATTTCGCTGCAATCGGACGGGAAGAGCGCATCGTTGACTACATCTTCCACGGTCTGCTTATAGCCGCGAGTCAGGTATTCCATGGCTTTGGCGGCGCGCCCCGGGGTGTCTTTGAGCCCAGGGCGTTGCGGGTCTTCGCCGATTGCTTCAATAATTCGCGCGTAATGTTCGTTCATGCTGCTCTTTCCAACATCTCAGCCCGAAGGGCGGGTGCGCTACCCTAAGCGTTTGTAACCCGAGAGTAAAGATCCGCGCGGACCCAGAGGCCTGTTGATGCCAACTGATCACCACCGGCGGAGACTGATTTTTGTCCAGCAGAGTAGAATAAGGGCTGTGTAGTCACTAGCGAGAGATAATAATGAAGTTGGGGGTAAAAATGGCCTGGGCCCTTCGGACTACGGCTGTAGAATTGCCGTTTAGAGTTACTCGTCGCTTATTTGGAATATCCAAACTACACTCCCCGTGCCTTGACTGGCGCTTCTATAGCCACAATAGAGGCCATCCAATGAGTGACAGCAGGCCCTGACGAGATACATAGCACTTAAGGATAGATTCGATGATAGAAAGGCGTGAATCCAGCCTCCACGAGCTGACCACGGTTTTGGACTATATCCGCTGGGGGACCAGCCGATTCAATGAGGCCGACCTCTACTACGGCCATGGCACCGATAACGCCTGGGACGAGGCTGTTTTACTGGTAACCCATGCCCTGCATTTGCCCCCCTACAGCAAGTCGGAAATTCTCCAGGCCCGCCTGACCATGGAGGAGCGTCGCGATGTGCTTACTATTCTGGAGCGGCGTTTTACCGAGCGGGTCCCAGCGGCCTACCTGACCAAGGAAGCGCACTTCTGCGATATGACATTTTATGTGGACGAGCGTGTACTGGTACCCCGTTCACCGATTGGCGAGATGATTCGCCACAATTTCCAGCCCTGGCTCAATGTTGAGCCCCTGGCGATTCTGGATCTCTGTTGCGGGAGCGGTTGTATTGGTATCGCCTGTGCCGAGGCCTTCCCGGAAGCGCGAGTCGACTTGAGCGATATCTCCGAAGATGCGATCGAAGTGGCGCAGATCAATATTAATCGTCACGATCTGAACGAACGGGTGCGCGCGGTACAATCTGACCTCTTTGCCGGTCTGCATGGCATGAGTTACGAATTGATCGTTTGTAACCCGCCCTATGTTGATGCCCGCGATTTGGCTGAAATGCCCAAGGAATACCACGCCGAACCGGATATAGCTTTGGGCTCTGGCGATGACGGTCTCGATTTTACCCGCCGCCTGCTGCGCGAAGCCGCCAACCACTTACAACCCGACGGCCTGTTGATCTGCGAAGTGGGCAATAGCTGGGAAGCCCTGGAAAAAGCCTTCCCGGAGGTGCCGTTTATGTGGCCCGAGTTTGAGGATGGCGGCCACGGTGTCTTTGCCATCAGCCGGGAAGAACTGCTCGCCTATCAACCCTACTTCGAAAAGGAATAATTCCTTTTGCCTCCCCGGCAATCTCGGTTGCCGGGTTATGGGCACAAGCCCGGTTCTGCGGACACTTGTGCTTTTTGCCCCAGTCTGCGCACTGGGGCGGGCAGATCATTTATAATGCGCGCCCCTATTATGGGCCATCCTGTTTTACCACCTACTAGCTGGAAAAGTCGTCTATGTCGGGCAATACCTTTGGCAAGCTGTTTTGTGTCACCACCTTTGGCGAAAGTCACGGCCCCGCGCTCGGCTGTATCGTCGATGGATGCCCTCCGGGTCTGGAGATCAGTGAAGAAGAAATTCAGCGAGAGCTGGACCGCCGCAAGCCGGGCACTTCCCGCTATACCACCCAGCGCCGTGAGCCCGACCAGGTAAAAATCCTTTCCGGTGTTTTCGAGGGAAAAACCACCGGCACGCCTATTGGCCTGTTGATTGAAAATACCGACCAGCGCTCCAAGGACTACAGCAATATCGCTGAACAGGTAAGGCCAGCCCATGCCGATTTCACCTATTGGCAAAAATACGGCATTCGCGACTACCGTGGGGGCGGTCGCTCTTCCGCCCGTGAGACTGCCATGCGGGTTGCCGCCGGAGCCATCGCCAAAAAATGGCTAAAACAAAAATACGGCATTGAAGTGCGCGGTTATCTCTCACAATTGGGCCCGATTAAAGTACAAAAACTGGATTGGGATCAGGTAGAGCAAAACCCCTTCTTTTGCCCGGATGCCGATCGGGTCCCCGAAATGGAGACCTATATGCAGGAGCTTATCAAAGAGGGGAACTCCATCGGAGCGCGTATCTCAGTACACGCCAGCGGCGTTCCTGCTGGACTGGGTGAACCTATTTTTGATCGCCTGGATGCAGATCTGGCCCACGGCTTAATGAGTATTAACGCGGTAAAAGGCGTGGAAATTGGAGCTGGCTTTGACAGCGTGGAGCAGAAGGGCACTGAGCACCGAGATGAAATCACTCCGGAAGAAGGGTTCCTGTCGAATAATGCCGGTGGTGTGTTGGGTGGTATTTCTAGTGGCCAGGATATCATTGCCCATATCGCCCTGAAGCCGACTTCCAGTTTGCGTATTCCCGGCCGCAGCGTTGACCGCTCCGGCAATCCCATTGAAGTCGTTACTAAAGGCCGCCACGACCCCTGTGTTGGTATTCGAGCAACGCCTATCGCCGAAGCCATGATGGCCCTGGTTCTGATCGATCACGCACTGCGCCACCGCGCGCAAAACGGCGATGTAACACCGGGATAATTCGATCGGCCTTTTCCTATTGCGGTACCGGCGAAAGCCGGTATCCGATCTCCTCGCTGCTAAGATGCAGCCAATAAGCTAAGCTCCTGAACTTCACCTACCTTGCTCCCCAAAAAATAGTTAGCTTCAGTCTGCTCAATTTTATTAATGTTGCGCAGTTGATCTGAGGGGCTTAAAACGCCTTTATTTCCCCGATTTACGACATGGGTATAAATTTCAGTAGTACTAACATCCGAATGCCCTAGCAGCTCCTGAATCGTACGCAAGTCATAACCCGCTTCGAGCAAGTGAGTCGCAAAACTATGGCGAAATGCATGGCAACGAGCCGGTTTGTTGACTCTCGCTAGCTTGACAGCTATACAAACCTGGCGCGCTAAAGTTGTTGCGTGCATATGATGCCTTCTGTTTTCACCGGAGCGAGGACATTGGCCGATGGTGCTGGAAGGGAAAAGGTATTGCCAAGCGAGTTGTCGGCTTGCACTTGGATACTTTCTTTCCAAGGCGTTAGGTAAATAAACCGAACCAAAACCAGCCAAAAGATCTTGTTGGTGTAATAGGGAAACAGTCTCCACCTGCCTATGTAACTGCACAATTAACCCATTAGGTAATATCGTAGTGCGATCTTTATCCCCCTTACCACCTCGAACAAAAATATTATTGCTGTCGAAGTCTATATCCTTTATACGTAAAGAAAGCAGTTCGGCACTGCGAAGGCCGCTACCGTACATTAGTTCAACCTGTAATCTGTAAGTGCCTTCAAGATGATCCAAAATTGCTGATATTTCTCTACGGCTATAAACCACAGGCAGGTACTTTTGTTGTTTTGCCAGTTTAAAGTCCAATGCCTGAATATCTCTACCTAAGAATCTCTTGTACAGATATATCAAAGCGTTCAGAGCTATTCGCTGTGTATTTGCGGAGCAAAGACCCTGAACTGCAAGGTGAGAGAGAAACGTCTCAATCTCAACAGCTCCCATATCAGCAGGGTGCTTCTTTTTATTGAAATGAATGAAACGTTTAACCCAGTGCGTGTAAGTTTGCTCTGTTCGGTACGATAGTCCTTGCTTTCGAATATGAAATCGCAGATTGTCCATAAAGCGTTCAGGCTTACCTGGGATTTTATGGCGAATGTCGTCCATGATATTGCCCTTAAACTGTTTTTATATACAGTATTTGCTCTTTTGTCCTGCTGTCAATATCAGAATTCAAGAGAAGCTTCTCCTATTTCTGGGGGTGAGGGTCTATCTCTTTGATTTTTATAGGTTTGGTAATGTTATAAAGAGCAGAAAAAGCAGGTAGATATATAGCGCCTGCTATATATCTACCTGTTGAGAATTATGTCAAAGGTCATAAATTTTTGATATTATTGGGTTTTTGAGATTGTCTTGAAAGAAGTGAGTAGAATTATATAGAAGGGTGATATGAAGACGCTTCTTTTGAATTAACTGTTATGTGGTCGCACTTGAGAAATGAATCAAGAATTGGAAGAGCAGGAATTTGAAAAGTATTGCCTTGCTGAAGAGGCAATCAAAGATATCTTGTACATGTATTATGTGTGCGTCGATTATCGCTGCCTGTTTAGCGATTTCGGTACAGAGGATGGGAAATTCGATCCGTTTTCGTATGTAGATTGCACAGCAGAATCTATTGGTGGCGAAGGGTTGGACATAAATTTACTTCATGAGGGGGCTGCGATAAAAATGGCTTGCTATATTCTGCAAGCTTGGGACCAAGGTGGCTATCCAGAAGTAAAAACGGATATGATTCTCAATATTCAGGAATGTTTGAGGCAGGGAAGGCTTGATCATTTGCCGCAGCTAAGAGAGTTCATCGAGTTAGCCCTAAAGTCTGGTATCAAAGCAGAAGAAAAGTCGCCCGAAATTTACAAAGAATATGTCGCAGGCTATTTCAGAAGGTTAATCGGGAAAAATACATAACAAATGCATGCAGCATAGCCCAGCTGCGCTGGGCTGGACCTCCGCAAGCGTGGCTTGCTCCGGCCGCTGATGCAGGCGTTATAAATCTTGGAGATTTTTGTGCTCGGAAAGCTGAATGCAATAGCCACATATATTGCTTGGTTGTTTCTTGGGGGTATGATTGCATCCTTTGTTCTTGGTTACTTCGATGTTACTTATGAGATGCCCATCTACTATTTGATCTTTGGCGGTTTTTTCTTGTTTGCAATTATTCATTTCGTATTGGCGTTTTGGGTGCGTTGCCCGATTTGCAACAAGTGTTTAACCATTCAGGGTACGCATGGGGTTCATCCTGCCTCTATACACAAAAGCTGGTCGTCTGTTGTATTCCACTGGTTTTCAGGTAGGGTAGGTTGCATACATTGTGGTGCTACAATTTCTACAAATGATTTATAACAAGCCGCAGCAATCGCTCTCTTTGGTCGCTGGGACAGCCAAAACGCTACGCTTATTTGTCTGCCCCTGTGCGGGGCGTTAGCTGTGGTAAAGAGAATTATGAGAAGAAAATATACAGCGTCGGAAATATACGAAGAAATTGGGCCGAATTTAGTGAGCTGCTGGATCACTTCATCCCTGATGGGAGTGTTGTTTCTTGGTTCTCTCGCTTCCACAATACTTGGTGGGATTGGTTACGATACGATATTGCTCGTTTTCTCGGGCCTAATTCTGATCCAGGCTATCCGTGGAATTGTAAAGCTAAGAAAACTGCGGGCAAGGCTACAAGCAGACCCTGAGTCAGTTCGTATGTCAGAGGTTTTAACAGCCCCGAGCTTCAAGGGTATATATGCCTTTGTGAGGTAGCAGCTAACAAACACAGGCAATATGCTCCGGCCCTTCGGGCCTCCGCGGGACGTCTTACCTTGTGCACCTTTTGCGCAGGTCGCTACGCTCCCAGTTTTGCGCAAAACGCGCACAAGGTAAGCCGCCCCTGCTGTGGGCGTTATATTCCTTTGAGAGAACGATGAACAACTTAGATAAGCTCGGCAAGATCATTGCGCAGGATTTAAGAGATTCTTCATTGGAACGATATTTGGCTCTAGAATCTGGTAGTCTCAAATCTCCAAGTACTCAAGAACTTATCAAGGAGCTTGATGGGTTCTCCGATGAGCAGAAAGCAGTTATCCGAAAAGTTCTAACTAACTGCATAGATAGCGGGGTACACAATCTTCTTTTCGCTATTGAAGAAGAAAAAGAAGACATCGCAGTGTTAATAGACAATGAAAACGTAGCTGAACTATCTGATGGATTGAACGGTGAAATTTATACTGAGGACGGCTGGTTTGAGAAATTTAGCCAGTACGGTGAGAATGGAATATAACCAGGCAATGCAGCGGACTGCTGTGCAGCCGCGCTGATTGCGGCGTTAAGTGTCCCGAGAAATAAACTATGAGCGTTGAAATCAGGCATAGCAAGAAAGAAGATATTCCGGAAATTCGAGATATTTATGCTCAATCATCATGCTATGCGGGAACACTGCAGTTGCCTTATCCATCACTTGATAAGTGGGAAAAATTTCTTGGAAATGTACCCGAAAATTTCTACAGCTTAGTTGCGGTCGTAGATGGAAAAGTGGTTGGCCAAATAGGAATGGAGGTGTTTGCCAACCCGCGAAGGAAACATGTCTCGAATATGGGTATGGCGGTATGTGAGGAGCATCAGAAAATCGGTGTTGGTTCTAGTCTTCTTGAGGCTATGTTAAACCTAGCCATAAACTGGCTGGCAATTCGCCGCATTGAGTTAGAAGTTTATACCGACAATGAGCATGCAATAGGTCTGTATGAGAAGTTCGGTTTTAAAATAGAGGGGACTGCTAAGGCCTACGCCTTCAGAGGCGGGGAGTACGCGGATGTCCATCTCATGGCCAAGGTTACCTAGCGTAATTCCACTTAACAAACAGCGGCAGAGCGACAGCCAACACTACGCGCCTTTTGTGTTACTCGCTGTCGCTTAAACATTAACACAAAAGGCGCTCCGCGTTGGCTGAGCCTGCGCTGGGCGTTATAGGGCTTAAAGGTGTCGAAGAACATTGTCATATTAGGCGCTGTTAGCCTGCTTGTGCCGCTTGTGTATCTAGTCTCGTCGTCTTCGCTACTGCAAGGTGAGATTAGTGTGGTCGAAGAATTTCCTGCGCACGAGCAGCAGTGTAATACGAAACACGATTGCAGGCTTGTGTATACGAGCTATGACCCGTATGAGTGTAACTATTCTATCTCAAAGAAAAATTATCCACGCTACCAAGAAATATGGCAGGGCAAGCACTTTTATCCGTGTGCATTAATTGGAAACTGTGATGCGGAAAATGACGTTATGTTGCCTTTATGTGAGTCAGAAGCAAGTTGTATAAACAACCTGTGTAGCGTGATCCCTATAACAAGTAAAGGCACCGGACGTACAGGCGTGCGCTCGGTGCTTTAGGCGTTAAAAGGCAAAATGAATCTAACCATAATCACAAGTTTCCTGTTCTTTGTAGTTTTGTCCCTAGGGTCATTGTTCCTTAGCGACGCTCCAGCAAAAGTTCATGCGGTCAACATCGCTTGTTTTTTTGTGGCATTTTTTCTAGGCACTGTCGTAGCAGAAAAAAGACCAAGTGATTTGCCCACCTATATAATCTGGCTAGTGGCCGGCCTCCTTGGGTTGTTTGCCTGGGATGTTGTCTCTTCGCTTGTCATTGTTAAGGCAGGGGTTTTTATGGGTTGGTATATTATTTATCCGGTAGGTTTACTGGGTATTCTATGCCTACAAATTATGGCTCGTGCCGCCAGCAAGTTCGGGCCTTTTAACAAGAAAAGGCAAGGCGACGCGTAAACGCGCGCTTGCTTTGGGCGCTATACGAGTTTTCAATGAACGAAGTCCTTTCTAAAGTCATAGATCAAAGACAGCTTGTTTCTATAATGAACAAGACTAAGTGGAGAGAGTTGTGTTCATTGTTCGCTGACCAAGGTGATGCATCTCCAGAAGTGAGATATAAGCTGATATACGAAGATAAAATACTTGGTTTTAGCAAGGTGTGGTGGAATGAACTTTTTGATTATTCCGTCGCGATAGAATGGATAGATTTCGACCCATATGAACATGAATTCAGAGGTCGTTTAGTATCTGACAAGGATATTGATATAAGTAGTGGAATACTTGAAGTACTCCATAAGTTTAATATTCCTTACTCTATTGAAGGTAAATACTATAGGGTATGGGGTTACATTAATGCGGATTCTAATCCAGAATTCGTATAACAAGGGCCTGCAACCTGACCTCCGGCAGTTGAGGCCGGCGTTATGCGTAAAGGAAGCACTGAGTGAGTAGCCAAGAATGGTATAGGAACGAAGAGTGGAGCGAAGAAATTGAAAGCAAATTCTTCGAGAAGCTTAAGCGTGCTCGCCGAAAAGAACAATATTTGCGAATCCAGGCTTGTACCATTGCCAGTACAGAGCCAGATGTTGCACTTTCACTACTAGAACAATACTTCGAGCTAAGCGATGACTTCAATCATGCTCAGGCATACTGTGATATGGCAACCGCATATATCGCCAAATATGATATCGAAAGTGCAATCAATTTTTATGGCAAGGCATTAGAGCGAGAATCGGCTTTTCCACATCTAAAAACCGATGCATATATTCTCTATCCACTGCTCATCGTAGAGAAGAAACTTACTAACTTATATCAGTCTGCCAACGAAGTCCTAGATGAGCATCAGGAGCGATTAATGTTTCCTGTCGATCATTTTCGGTGGCATGCTGCAAAGGCAATCATTTCCGCTGAAAGCGGTGAAAACGAGCAGGCAGCTAATCATGCCGCTCAAGCATTCGACGCTGCTCAAATAAAAAAATCAGGTTTTCGTTTTCATCAAAACCTTGGCCTGGTTGGCAAGGAATATAAAGGCTTGGTAAATGAGCTTCGTGCCATACACGCATAACAAGGCGCTTAAGCAAGGACGCGCTAACGCGCGCCGCTTAGCTTGACGTTATTGTGGCGGTCGGCTTTATTAATTTTTCATAGTAACTGAAGCTTTAGTGCCACTAAATTGCACTCGGCATTGAGCAATTTCTCTGGTTGAAATTCAAGCAGCTTCTCCCCTAGAGTATTTGCTCAAGTGCAGCAGAAATGAGTATTCCGCTGCAGTTTCGCGGAGTGCCAGTAAGATAGGAATTGGTTGGGGAAAGTGCGGTATTCTTTCCTCGTAAATATTGGGCAGCGGCCAGCCAAACTATGGCTGGCAAAGTGCTGGTAGTAGGTCCCGAGCGCGCCAACCATAACCAGGCTAGGCAAGCTCGCCCAACCCCTTCGGGGCTGGGCTGGACAGCCTACGCGTTGCTTCGGCTGCCCTTGCTAGCAGCGTTAAGAGGCAAATTTGAGACTGATTAAATATAGTGTAATCTGGTACTTAGTTGGAGCATTTGGCTGGTATTTATCTGGTGTTGCTATTAGTCTTATCCAGCATTCAGAAAACCACTTTGAAAGTATGGCCTTATTTTTTAGCCCCATTGCAGTGCCATTCACTTTGTATGATTGTTTAGGTCGTTCACAAAGTAAGTTGGAGGGAAGTGTAGTTGTTATGGGGATATCTTATACATTAATTTTAATATTGTTATTTTTGTTGTGGCATCGCAATAAAAATGCCTCTTAACCAGGCCAAGCAGGATTGCCCAGCTGACAGCTGGGCTGGACGGCCTACGCTTTGCTTCGGCCTCCCCTGTTGGCAACGTTAAATGCTTATGAGAGAAATTTCAGTATTCATAGCCTTATTTCTAGCTGCGTCGGTTTACGCAGGAGGCGACAATTTTCCGGTTCATATCACTTACTATGAAGGTGATGGGTATAAATTTAAGTTCACAGCATCTGTTTCAGAAGAGCGGAAATGGATGGATATGGAATGCGAGAAAATTTATGTTTCTGGTGAATATGACAAGTTAAAGTGGGCTAAGTACAAAAGGCCTATGAGTGAGGAAAACCACATGCTAGCACTTAGCTACCTTGAGAAAGCCTCAATCAGTAAGAAAAAAATCTATTTGGGCTATCTGGGTTCAGGACTTCATCGGGTTGCTAAGTGCACATATATAAGCAAAGGTTTAATATTTGAAAACTATGGCAAACCACATGTCATGTCTGTGCATGGCAGCATTTAACAAGGGCCAGCAACGGACTGTCAAACCTGTCACTTTTTGCGCGCTTCGGGGCACAAAAAAACGCCAGCTTTGCCAGCCGCTGTGGCCGGCGTTCAGGCTGTAGAAAAACTCTTAAAAGATAGTATTTTTTGATAAAATGGGATCTCGTTATTGAGATCCTCAACATGCCCAACTTTAAGCACTATGATTACAACCAAGATGCCATGGTTGTAATTAACTTCGAAGAGCAGTTACAGCCTCAAACTTTTGAGTTTACTCTCCACCATCTGATCAATGATCACATAGATCTATCTGCCTTTAATGATAAGTATCAAAATGATGGTGGTGGCCGCTCAGCTTATGATCCCGCGATTCTTCTAAAGATCATTTTATTTGCTTACTCCAAAGGCATCACCTCTAGCCGTGAGATCCAGTGGCAGTGTGAACACAGCATCATTTTTAAGGCGCTCTCATGTGATAGCACTCCACACTTCACCAGTATCGCGAGCTTCGTTAGTAGCTATCCTGATGCAATTGAGTCTGTATTTGAACAGGTCTTGATGGTGTGTAGTGAACAGGGGCTTCTTGGCAATGAGCTCTTTGCGATAGATGGCTGTAAAATGTCATCAAATGCTAGCAAAGCGCATTCTGGCACTTTTAAAGAGCTGAGAAAGAAGCGGGAGAAAATTCGTAAGAAGATCAAATCCTGCCTCAGTGAACACAAAAGGCTTGATGGAAGAAAACCTCAAGAAAGGGAGCGAAAACAGGCTGTTGCTAAGGCTGCTGACACATTACAAAAGCACTTTGAAAAAATTGATCAGTTCCTAAAGAGTCATCCCCAAGGATGGGGCAAGGCAAAAGACCAAAAGAAGTAAAAAGCAATATCACAGATAATGAATCAGCGAAGATGACTACTAGCAAGGGGACTATTCAAGGTTATAACGGTATTGCGGCAGTGGATAAGAAACATCAAATAGTCGTTGAAGCACAAGCTTTTGGTGATGGGCAAGAGCACCATACCTTGAAGCCTATTTTGAATGGTATTAGTACACGCTATAAAAATACCGAGATTGATGAAGATATCTTAGACAAAGATATCATTATCACTGCTGATACTGGGTTTTCAAATGAGTCCAATTATAAGTACTTGAGAGACAATGGAATCAATGCCTACATTCCTGACAATAAATTCAGGTCAAGAGATAGCAGCTTCTCTGAGCAAAAAGAGAAATATGGTAAACGTAATCAAGGAAAAAAAGTTGGAGTTCCCCAGATAATATCGGCCAAAGATTTTACCTTTAATAAAAGAAAGAAAACCTGCATTTGCCCAGCGGGTAAAGAGATGTCTCTTCAAAGAGAGGAATATGTTAGCGAGGGTAAAAGAAAGCTCTTTTTTGAGAGGCGTTTAACGGATTGCAGAAATTGTGATCTGAAACATCAATGCATGCGAAGCCCAGATTCAGCAGATACGAGAAAGGGACATGGTCGGCAGGTATCACTAACTTGGACAAACGGGCGTACTGCTACCGATTGGATGAAAAAGCGAGTTGATAGCATAAAAGGTAAAACCATTTATGCGCACCGTATGTCGGTTGTTGAGCCTGTGTTTGGGAACATAGGTACCAATAAAGGGTTGAATCGGTTCTCCTTGCGAGGGAAGAACAAGGTTCAAGGCCAATGGCAGATGTTTTGCTTAGTACATAACATTGAAAAGTTGATGAGATATGGCAATATCCACTGATTGAGTGGTGTAATATGGACTTAAGAAGCCAAAATTCTATGTAGTGATATAATTCTAGTTCTTCAGAAGAAATCTCTAGAATTTTAGATGGGCGATGATTGATTGGATAGGGGATTTGATCAATCTGTTTTTCTACACCCTCGTTAACTGTCAGCAAGGAATGAGTTTTGTCACAAGAAACAGCCGTAGATATTCCTCTGGATTTAGATCCAAATCCAGAGGGAGACAATTGCTTCGAAGTGGTGATAAGCGAAGGTGTATCTCGTCTTACTTACTTCGCTAGTAAAATGGAAAACGGCTATTTAGCCAATGCCGGCGAAGTTGTGGTAACTTTTTCAGGCTTCGTGGCATCTAGATATGTTGGTTCAGAACCAGCTGGGGAACTATATCCAGGCTGGAATCAGCTTGAATCTAGCTTTTGTGAAATCAAAAATTCCCAATGGGCTGCTAGCTTTTCTAATAACATTGAAATTTATCACCACTATGTATTTTGTTTAAACCACCAAGTGTACGAGTGCATCGCTAAGGGGCATGATGTTAGTGGTGCCAATAGTGAGTGAAACAGTTAACAAACGCAGGCTGCCAGACAACCGGGACGTCGCTTCGCTCCTAAAAACTCCCGGTTGCCGCAGCTGCGGGCGTTATATTCTCGGTGCCATTATGAGATATCTGTTCTCTCTATCCTTTATTCTCTATGCTCTCAGCGCTAGCTCAAATGAACTAGAAAAAATTTTAGAAAGCTGGAGTCTTTCTAAAACGCCTGTTGAGATAATCGAGAATATAAAGAGGCAAGACCGCGACCCAGAGTCTTATGAAGATCTAAGAATAAAATGGGATCGGCATGTTGTTTATAAGTCCGACGGAAAGCTCAAATTAAAAATTGAAAGGAACCCACATTCGAGCACCGAGTTAGAAATCGGAGAGTTTTTATATCGCTCAATAGACAAAGGTGAGTTTGGTGGTGAGCTAGGATACACCTATAGAGGGGAGTATTTTCCCTTATTAGAAGGTAATGTGCGTAAGTTAATACTTTATGGGGAAAAGCTTTATATATTGGAGGGGCTCGATCACATGATGTCCAGAGGTGTGGTCTATGTGATTCCTGATGCGGAAAACCCTTCTCACCCTGAGCGTGTTACTTTATTACCCGAAGCCCCGAACGAGGCTTTGATAACTGACGATGGTTTTCTTTTGATCGTGGGCGACAATGGCCTCTATTTTGTATCAGATGATTTCTTCAGTATTCTTTATTGGAATGCTTTTTGGTCGGGGATATACCTATGGGGGCCAACGAGCGTCGTCGAATATACTGATAAGTATTTAATCGGCTTACCAAAGGGAGTTGCGGTCGTTGAGCTAATAAGCCCATTTGAGCCCCCCAAAATTGAACTGTATATGACCAACGAATTTAACAAGTCAATCCAGCCGACCGCTAAAGCGTCGGCTGATTGAGGCGTTATGAGCCATCGGTTAGATAATGAAATTCAATCTTATTTCAGCACTCATTTTGGGTTTATTTATTGCGGTACTTAGCCTATATGTTGCTTGGTAGCATAATCCGCAATGTGAGTTTCATTGTGAGGGTACAATTTATTGGGGGGCGTGGCTGCAAATAGGTTTGTCTTGGTTTATTGTCGGCTCGCTTTTGGTATACGGTATTATCTGGTTAATTCGAATTTTTTATAGATTGGTGCGGAGATCCGGTGACAACTCATAACAATCATAGGCACGCTGCTACGGCCCTTCGGGCCTACGCTCTGCAATGAGTTGATTGATGATATTGGACAGTCGGTTGGGTTTAAATATAAGCCTATTGATCTAACTTCGCTTATAAAGAAGTGTGATGATAATTATATCCAAAATAAGGCTGATAAATATGTAAAACTATGTTATGAGACGATGAATGAGGGCCTTTAGTAGTAAGTTGATAATATATAACTTTAATTTCCTACATTTTATATTTTCTCATTGCTTAGGGTTAGATTGATTTTTTGTTTGATGGTAAATGTTATACTATTGGATAGTATAATTTCTATTTTCAAATTTCCTTACCTTGACATGCCATATTTTGAGTCCGGTAGGAGTATTCAGTTTGTTTAATGTGAGGTGGTGACTTGAGATTTTTCTTAGCTTTTTCTATCGCTCTCGCGTCTTTTTCAGTTTCCGTTAATAAAGGTATTGAGTGGATTAAACCAGAAACAATAACTATAAGCTGCAAAGATTACTATAGTGTACCAACTAAGTTTGGTGTGTTGAGCAACAATGTCTGGAATAAACATGCTGCAAAAGATGACCCTTGGAGCCAATGCTTAGAGAAAAGACATGTAGATGGAGAATTACAATTTGGTTGGTCCTGGTCTTGGCCTTATGGGAGAGAAGTGATTTACGCTCAACCGCAAATAAAAGTAGGTTCCTCTCCTTGGGCACCAGAACCTAAGTTTGATGATTCATTTCCCTTGAAGATCTCTAGTCTTACTGAACTTGATATTTTTCATCATACAGAAAGTATGTCTAATGGAAACCATAATACAACTACGACTATGTGGCTCATATCAGAAGCCTATAGAGGGGGTGAACAAAATCGTTCAGTAATAGCTGCTGAGATTATGATTTGGACTTACTTTACGGAGGGACACTTTAGTCCTGCGGGAAGAAAGCGTGGAGAACTTTCGATTAATGGTACTGTGTGGGAGATTTGGTACGATAAAAACTGGAAGGACATGTCTGGAATAAATGATAATAACTGGGTATATATATCATTTAAGGCAAAGCAACCTTCTGTAAAAGTATCGATCCCTGGTTTAAAACTTCTGAAATTCGCAATTCAAGACGGTTTAATTTCCAAGGATTGGTATATCGCTGACGTAGAGCTTGGAAATGAAGTTATGAGCGGATCAGGAGTTACTTGGGTAAAAGATTTTGCAGTTAATTATAATATAGGAAAGAAGTAAGGCTGTTGATTTTCTTTGCAGAGATGCAATTTGAATTGCTACTGGTGTACTTTAAGTGTGAGGGTACATTTACTGAGTCAAAGATCTCAACAGGTACAGGGATACATGATAGTACCCGCTCTGAAAATGTATTGGTCAGAAGCTCGATTACTCCTTGGGTGATTGTAGCCAGGGTTGTATCCAGTACATTCGCGGCCTCTGGTATGAAAAACTTGGAGTATCCAAGGCATATACTTGAAATGCATAAGTCTGAACGGGATTTATCTGAAATCAGGGATGATGTGATTAGCTTTTTGAAGGATAGGGAGTCCATTGCTTCTATTACGAGTAGCAGAGATCTTGAGAATACTTCAAATATTTATGCAATTAATCAGCAGAGTCGCGCAATGCCCATGAGTGAGCAGGGACAATTAGCTCAAGATGAAAATGCGGCCGGCTATTTAAGGCATGAAGATAAGGATGCAGTTGAATAGTATTTTCAGTCGTTAGCCTGATTGTAATACGGCTTGCGGTATTTAGGGGGCATATAAAAAGAGCTGGCAAGGTTCGGAGTCTCTGGACCAGAAAGAGAAATCCTGGTACCCCTTGCCAGCTGAATAAACTAGGCTAGCAAATTACCTATTGTTAGTAATAGTGAAATACTTATATTGACAGTATTTGCAGGTAGAATTTCAGAAAAGTATTGTTTTTCATATATATAGAAAGGCGGATAAAGCTTCTTTTGTTGGTGTTTGAGTAAATTAGCTCTTTATTCGGGGAGTAGCTCTAGGGCTATATGAGATTCTTCTCTAATGATTTTCAGGTTATAAGATTTACTCAGTAAGTGAACGCTATTTTCAATATGATTCAGGTCATAAGTTCCACTAACGAGCAAACGGCCAGTATCCAGGCCTCTGGTTATTAGTGGTGTGGTTGTAAAGCGGTTAAGTGCTGCTAGTAGTTCTGGCAATCTTATATTGTTCGCTTGAGTATAACCGCTGTACCAATCCTTATAGGCACAAATTTCAAATACTTTAACTGATCCGGTGCTGTGCTCGGTTACTTTGAGCATTTCACCTTTTTCGACCTTAGCTTTGTTTTTAGATTGCTTGATTGGGCTGATCGTAATTGCCCCCTCAAGTACAGCAACTTCTGTCACTCCATACCGCTGGTCAATATTGAAGGTGGCCTCATGGGTGCGGATTGAGGCTTGTCGTGACTCTACGATAAAAGGCCAAGTTATATCCTTATGGATGGTTAATCGGGCTTCCCCGTTAAATAGGCGTATGCGTCTACGTGTCTCAGAGTAATTAATGGATACGTTTGTTGTGGCACTCAATTTTATCTGGCTGCCATCCGGTAATGCTTGTTTAGCGGTTTTCTTTGGGGCTGTTTGATAGCTGGCCTTAAATGGCTCTCGCGTCTTTGAAGTTTCCATATTTAACTCTTCCCCCCTATCTGAGAAGCAGGGTCAGCCTTTAAACTTGAGACTTTAGTCTGCTTTAATAATTTTATGATTGACACATGAGTGGTTGTTCAACCGCGTTTGCTAGGTTGGTTGTTCATATCCGACTGCGCTATTTATGGTTATTTTGCGACGTTTTCTTTTCGCTTTTGGGTGTTGTTTATTGAGGTTTTATTAAATTGTCATGACCTGGCGGGAAGTAACATGATTATCGTGTATTTCGATTAATTTTGAATTTCTTGAAGTTAGGTAATCTTTGCTTTATACCGAGATAATTATTTAAGTTTTGTTAAAAGTCTAGATCTAGACAAGGTAGACCTGAATGGTCACCCAATAGATGAGGTCAGCAGTTTCTCTGTAGAATGGGGGCGTATCTTAGGGTGCCAATAGAGTTTTAGCTGCCCAGAATTAGGGTATTTTCGGTTTGGCACGTTTGTAATATCTGGCATAAAGATTGCTCCTTATAGCTTGTGGTTAGAAGTTTCTGTTCTGGAAAGTGTAAAGGGATTGATTATCGAGGGAGCTGAAAATGTCATCACTATATTTTTCGTCGCACGCGATGCCACTTAGAGTTCCAAGTTACTGTTGTTTCGAACTTGGAGACTGTTCTGATGTAGATTATGAAAGTTATAAGATAGCTTTGTTGAAAAAGGGAATTGTACTTATCCATCTTGGGTTTTCGGACGACTCTGCTGAAGTTATGGAGGATATCGTTAGTACAATCGGTCTGGTTCATGAGCATGATTCCTTAGGACGCACGATATGGGATGTAAGGATTGGTGGTGAAACTGGTAACGAAGCCCTGGCTATATCCCACAGTGATAGAGAATTCTTTCTGCACAATGACGGTGCTTTTGAGTCTGAGATGCCTGGCTACTTTGGTCTCTTTGTTGTGCATGCTGATATGCATGGGGGAGGTGAAAATATTCTCGTTTGTGCGGATCGAATAATCGAAAGTCTCTCTGATAAAACATTCCAAATACTATCAACTAATAAATTTAAACTGCGTGTTCCTGAAGAGTTCCGTAAGTCATCTGATTTTATAGAGGCTTCTTTAATTGATGAAAGTCATGGCTTTAGATATAGGTATGATATTATCGAGCGTGGGTATTGTTCGTCAGATGAGCTGAAAGCCTTGCATGAGCTTGAGCTAAAAATATCTTTACCTCACAATATGTTTAAGGTTAGGTTAAATAATAATCAGATTTTACTGCTGGATAACCGGCGATACCTTCACGCAAGAACGGGAATAAAGGATAGAAAAAGGCATCTTAAGCGAATACGTTTTAATATGCCTGCTACATTGAGGGTTGCTTAACGGGTGGCATTAGAGATAGCTATAGCAGGGTTGTTACTTATCTTAATCGCAGGTATGGCTCATGGAGCATTGGGTTTCGGCTTCCCGATGCTCGCTACGCCTATATTGGCACTTGCTTATGATTTGAAAACGGCAGTTGTGTTAACTATTTTGCCTTCGCTTTTGATTATTGTCTCCAGTCTTTATAGCTGTCGGGATTATAGGGCTGATATCACCAAATATGGTTTGGTGATATTGCTGGTTTCAGTCGGAAGTCTTTCCGGGGCATGGCTACTGACCTGGGCAAACCCTGATGTTCTCAAGCTGTTTTTGGCAGTATCAATCCTGGTATACCTGTTTTCTAACCGCTTAAGAGTACAACTTTCCAGGTTTTCCAGTCGACCAGTACTTTTTCCTGTCATTGTTGGCGGGTTAGCGGGGGTGATTGGTGGGGCAACTAATGCGATTGCTCCACTACTTATGATTTATTTACTGGAAGTTTCCAAGTCCTCGAAAGAGGTGATTCTTATTTCCAATATCTGTTTTTTGATTGGTAAGCTACTACAGCTTGCCGTGCTCTCGCTTTATTTAAGTTTTGATGATTTAGAATTGGTGTCGCTATCCACAATTACTGTATTTGCCTATTTGGGGCTGGTTCTTGGGTTTAGAATTCAGTCCAGGATTGATGAAGAGCGCTATCGAACGATCATTCGGTATGCATTATCTATATTTATGTGTGTGCTGACTTATCAGGGGGTGTCTAATTTGATATTTTTTGATGGTGTAATTGCCTAGTGCTTATGGAGGCTTACGTTCGATAGCCAGTTGTCTTAAGTTGGCTCTAGAGAGTAGCTTCGCTGCTGCAGGTTAATCATCTTTTCAAATGGCTGCAGAAGTTTGGAGAAGTCATTATTTCCTTCAAGTTGCGCCATGGCCATGGCAATACTCTCAATTGTAGATAAGCCATCCGCAACGGTGGTTCTGCGAATAATGTAACTGGACTTAAGGCTCCCGTTGAGGTTGACCCTTGGTAGCTGTTGTAGCCTGGGATTGAGGTGAAGGATTTTTTTGGATTTTTTCCAGGTCGCATCGATAACAATAAGCTGCTCAATCTTTACCGGCTGATTCAGGTGATTGGGGAGAGTGTTTCCTCTGTCCAGTTGGGGTGTTTCAGGCAGCCATTGCAGCGATGGATAGAGCAGGGCACTGGGTATTTCGAGTAGCCTGTCCAGCTGGTTGGTGGGAAGGGTCTCAGAGACGAGCATTTCACTGTTGCTCAGGCACAGGTGCGCCATACGCCCGGTATTGAATGGGTGCTTCTCTTCCTGCGGGTGCTGTATGATCATCACCTTTACGGTATTGGCCAGGTTCACCAGTGCACTGCAATAGCAGACATTAGGTGGGCGCAGGCAGGTGTTACAGGTCTCTCTGGGCATTTTTCTACTTCGGGGTACAGAGGCAGGTTTATGGCGAAAACGCAGCCTTGTTATGCTGTTCAATGGCTGGCAGATCTGGAGGTTCCGCTAGCGAACAAATTTTATCGCATGCATGGATTTCGTGGCAAAGCCAAACGTCATGAGGACTGCGGGATTGTACGTGGTGAACGGGGGGAGGTGATTGCATGCGGCTACTTACGGCGCTATGAAACCTTCAAGTTACTGGCTGGGGTGGCTGTTGCACCGGAATATCAAGGGCAGGGAGTTGCGAGACGGCTGTTGACACTACTTGCTGAGCGTTTTGATAGTAACACCTATACGTTTCCCTATGACTATTTAGAACCTTTTTACTCTTCCTTAGGTTTCGAGAAGGTTCAGGTTGATGATTTGAGCGGTCCAGTGGGAGATTTGTATCGCAGTTATATCAAGCAGGGGCGCTCGATTTTAGCGATGGTCTATCGCTGACTCTGCAGAATAATTATTTTTCAGGTCGTATTTGAATAGGAATAAACTGGTGTGACGGGGTTAATATAGCCCTGATGCTGGAACCTTATTTTCTGGAAGCTGGCTTGAAGAAAGGGCAGCACTGTGAGAGTACTGCCCCAATTGATATTAGAAGGTGCTAATTTCCCAGATGGAATAGCCATACGGGGTATTGCGTTCGGAGCAATCAATCTGCAGGTAGCGGTAGTTACCCTCTACCGTAATTGTGTCGGTGCGCTCACCGGTTCCCATTCCGGAAAATGACTCAATAGCTGTCCAATTGCTGCCGTCGCTGCTGCCGAGCAGAGTATAGGCAGCAGCATTGGCGGTTTCCCAATCGATATTAACGGTGCTGATAGGCTGCACAGAGCCCAGATCATAGGTCAGGCTGACATTTTCGATACCGTGAGCACTCTCCCAGCGGGTACTGCTATCTCCGTCGATTGCCAGCTCAGCACTTTGCAGTTCAGAGGTTGCAGAGATGCTTGCAGCCTGGCCGTCACCACCTGTTAAGCCCAGCTCCCAGATGGAGTAGCCATAGCTGGTGCTGCGCTCAGTGAAGTACAGACGCACATATCGATAGCTACCGCTCAGGGCGTGCTCATCGGTTCTCTCTCCGGCGGTGCCGCCAGTAAAGCTGCCCAGCGTGGTCCAGGAGGTAGTGTCGTTGCTGCCTTGTACCGTATAGGCAGCAGCGCTGGCGGTTTCCCAGTCGATTTTCAGGGTGTTGAGCGCTTCTGCTTGACCCAGATCCAGGAGTACCCACACGGAGTCGCCGCCATGAGCGCTCTCCCAGCGGGTGCTGCTGTCGCCATCAATCGCATTAGCGATGGACTGTATCTCGTTGCTGGCAGTGACGGTGGCCTGTGCAATCAGGTCCTGGCTGCCGCTTTCGCCACTATCACCCTCGCCGTCTCCGTTGTCGGAATCGCTACCGGAGTCATCGCTGCCTCCAATACCTCCAGAGAAGTAGATATTGTCGATCTCGATATCGCTGATCTCCCCATCTACCCCTAGCAGTTCGAATAGTTGCACCACGTTAGACATATCCACTTCATCACTGAAGTCGCTTACGGGGATAGAGATCTGATGCCACTGGCCATCGCGTGCGAAGCCGTAGGGGTCGGCACCATTGGCAAAATCAATCCACTTCTGTTCTACATCGTCAATGCTGCCGCTCTTCATGCCGATCTTGAAAGTCGTGGTAGAGCTGCTTTTCAAAGCAAAATTGAGCGTAGCGATATCGTTATCGAAGGCTGACATGTCGTAGTAATAGTCAGCAGTGAAAGCCATACCAAACCAGCCAGCACCTGCGGAGGTGTAGGACAGGGATTCAGAGCCTTCGTAGGGGGAAGGAGAAGTCTCGATCAGGGTTTCGCCCCAGATATACAGATTGCCATCGGTGCCCAGTTCGAAACTGGAGTCGGCCTCGGCGGTTTCACTGTACAGGGAGAAGGTTCCTCTTGGAGTCGCTTTTTCGATGCTCTCACTAAAGTAAATGTCGTCAATAGAAAGGGAAAAGGCTTCTGCCGGTCCATCGCCGCGCACCATAAATGCCTGGTTAATGGTGTTGTAGTCGACCCCGAATTTGCTCAGGGGGATGCTCACCTCGTGCCACTGCCCATCGCGCTCCAGGCCAAAGGTATCGCCTTCCACGCTCAGGTCCACCCAGGACTCACCACCGCTGGTACTGTTAATACCGATGCCGATAGTCTCGTCGCTGGTGGTTTTCATGCGGAAGTTCAGGTGACCATTTTGATAGTTCATCAAATTCAGGTCGTAGTGCATCCAGACACCCATGCCGTACCATTCGCCGGCATTCATTTGGAATTCAAGGGCATCGCTCTCATCGACGCTGGATTGGCTTTCCATATTGTTCCAGACGTAGAGTTCAATATCGGTTCCAAACGTCAGGGATTCGGAAATATTGCTGCTGTCTCCGAATACGCCCAGATTGCCGCTTTTTGCGGTATCCGCAGCCAGAGAAAGATCGGTGCTGTAGCTGTTGTCATCGTTATCGTAGATACGCACGTAGTCAACGTACATCTTCGCGGGCATTGGGGCGGTGATTTCGCTATTGTCATAGATCTGCGGGAAGATACCGCCAACCGCCAGGTTGAGAATTAAAAAGTTGTGCTGGCGAAATTCATCGAATGCGGAATCACTGGTGTCGGTCAATGCAGCGATCTGGTTGGATTCGTCATCCACCCACATGACGATGCTATCGGGTGTCCAGGTCATTCCGAAGATGTGGTAATCCTCAGTGAGATCGGAACTGGAGCCAAAGTCCTCAACCAGGTTTTGCGATACACCGTAATCTGCCTGTCCGGTATAGTCGTCCGATTCATGCCACCAGTGGAAAGCGCCGGAAACTTCAGAATTTACAACACCGGACTCCAGCGCCTCGGCCATTCCGGCTTCGAGAATATCCAGCTCACCACAGGCAGGCCAGCCCGCTTGACCATAGTCGCTTCCCAGCTGCCAGAATGCCGGCCACAGCCCCGCATCCAAGTCTGGCAATTTAATTCGGGCTTCTATAGTTCCGTATTTGTAAGAAAGTCGCCCGAGAGATTTCAGTCGTGCTGAAGTAAAGCTGCCATCATTTTCCTGTACTGCCTGAATAACCAGGTTTCCGTCTTCAATATAAGTATTGTCGCTATTATCGGTGTAGTTTTGTAATTCGTTGTTTCCCCAGCCGGAGTTGCCAACATCGTAGGTCCAGATGGAGGTGTCGATACTGTCTCCGTCAAAATTATCTTCCCAGACCAAAGTTTTTGAACTGGCCATTGAAGACACAACGGTGCCTACAATAGCTGCCGCTATCGCTGATTTTTTAATAATCATAATTTTCTTTCGTTGTTAATTATTTATTAGAATAAAAAGCCTGATAATGATGGTGTGATACTCCAGACACTGCTTTTGAAATCAGTGAATGCCAGATATCTAAATCACAATTGACTAAAATTCACTCGAAAAACAGGTGGGTCTCACGGGCAAAGCCTAGCAAAACGATTGTTCTCCAGGAAAGCTAATTCAGACCTCTTGTCCCAGTTGTGGTCCTGCTTGCCGCATATGCTTAGAATATAATTTCTTGTAATTTTTTTACAAAAAAATAAATTTCTCTTCGTGCTTTTGTTTGCAAATATTTTGTGAGGGAATTCTATTTTCGATTTTATTAAACCGATCAGGCAGGTTGGCAATATACATTTTTCTTGTTTGTATATTTTACCCGGTTAGATGCTGATAGCGCCCAGAAATATTTTTAAAGGAAGATATCTGTCGGCAGATATGGAGGGTTTTGGTATTGGTGATACAGGTCAGGTGGTGTAGAAAGAAAAAGGGCGCTGCCATTTGGCAGCGCCCTTTCTTGTAGTTTTAGTTTCTGCGGGGGCTCTGTGCACATTGAGCAGGTGGGGTGCAGCCTCCATGGCGATGCTTGTGCTTTTTCTGATGAGAATGGCACTTGTGAGAGCGCGGGCGACAGTTATCGCTATTGTCACTGTCCGAGCTTCCGCCGGAGAAGTAGATATCGTCAATCTCGATATCGCTGATATCTCCGTCAACACCCAACAGTTCAAACAGCTGGATAACATTTGACATATCTACCTCGCTACTGAAATCAGAAACGGGGATTGATACCTGATGCCACTCGCCATCGCGTGCGAAGTCGTATGGATCGGAGCCGCTGGTAAATTCAATCCACTGTTGGCCGATATCGCTGACGCTACCGCTTTTCATACCAATTTTAAAGGTGGTATCTGAGCTGGTTTTCAGGGCAAAATTCAGCGCTGCGGAATCATTATCGAAAGCGGACAGGTCATAGTAACTGTCGGCAGTAAATGCCATTCCAAACCAGCCGGCACCGGAGGAGTAATAGGAGAGTGACTCTTCACCTTCAAATGGAGTTTGAGTGGCTTCCAGCAGGGTATCGCCCCAAATATACAGGTTGCCATCAGTTCCCAGTGTGAAAGTTGAATTGGCCTCTGTAGTTTCGGTGTAGAGAGAGAAGACACCAGTCGGTGCTGTTTTTTCAACACTTTCGCTAAAGTAGATATCGTCAATGGCCAGAACAAAATCTTCAGAAGCGGCATCACCTCGAATCATAAATGCCTGGCTGATAGTGTTGAAGTCCACTCCCAGTTTGCTTAGGGGGATACTGACCTGATGCCACTCGCCATCGCGCTCCAAGCCGTAGGTATCGTCACCGTCTACCAGGTCCACCCATGCATCCCCGCTACCAGTACTGGAAATACCGATGCCGATGGTCTGGCTGCTGGTGGTTTTCATTTTGAAGTTAAGATGACCGTTCTCGTAGTTCATCAGATTCAGGTCATAGTGCATCCAGAAGCCCATGCCAAACCATTCACCAGCGGTAATATCAAATTCCAGGGCTTCATCGCCCTCGGCGGCTTCGGCACTGACAGTGGCTGTCATGCTGTTTTGATTCCAGACATACATTTCTGTATCGGTGCCAAGCTGCAGGGATTCGGAGAGGTTACTGCCTTCGGAAAATACGCCGACATCACCATTTTTTGCAGTGTCTTCAGCCAAGGCAATTTCCGTGCTGTAGCTGCTGTCGTCGTTATCGTAGATGCGGACATAGTCCACGTACATTTTGGCGGGCATCGGGGCGGTGATTTCGCTATTGGCATAAATCTCCGGGAAAATACCTCCTACCGCCAAATTCAGAATCAGGAAATGGTGCTGGCGGAATTCATCAAATGCTGGGTCATCACTCCCGATGCTGATAACTTCGTTGGCTTCATCATCGACCCACATGACAATACTGTCTGGTGTCCAGGTCATACCGAAAATATGGTAGTCCTCGGTGAGGTCTGTACTGGAACCGAAGTCGTCAACAAGGTTTTTGGATTGACCGTAGTCTGCCTGGCCGGTGTAGTCATCGGACTCATGCCACCAGTGGAAAGCGCCGGAAACTTCTGAGTTTACTGTACCGGCACTAAGAGCTTCAGCCATGCCGGCTTCGAGAATATCCAGTTCACCGCAGGCGGGCCAGCCTACCTGGCCGTAGTCGCCGCCCAGTTGCCAGAAGGCGGGCCATAAGCCGGCATCCAGATCAGGCAACTTAATACGGGCTTCGATGGTGCCGTATTTATAAGTCATGCGGCCCAGGGATTTCAGACGGGCAGAAGTAAAACTGCCGTCGTCGTTTTGCAGTGCCTGAATGATAAGGTTGCCATCTTCGACATAGGCATTGGCAGTGTCATCGGTGTAGGTTTGCAGCTCATTGTTACCCCAGCCTGAGTTGCCTACATCGTAGGTCCATACGGATTTGTCGATGCTGTCACCATCAAAATTATCTTCCCATACCAGTGTTTTCGAATTGGCAAGTGAGGACACGCAGGCGCCGACAATAGCAGCCGCGATCGCTGATTTTTTTAAGTTCATGGTCTTGTCTTTCTTTAATTATCTATGGGGATGCCAACTTCATTATGTTTTTATAGTGGCTGTAATTTGCCACGATGATTAATGGTTGTTGGGCTTGGAGATTTTCTGTTTTTTATTTTGATATTTACTTGTTTAGTACAGCAGTAACAGACTAACAAAAAGCCGATTGTTGCAAAGCGAAAGCATGGGCTCTTCATCGTAAGACTGGTCCAGCTTATCGCATAAACAAAAATCATTTGCTTTATGTACTCACTCGCAGGGTTTGGATTAAAGCAATTCCATGTTTATTCACGTTTGCTTTTTAGTTTGCTGTTGCCTCTTAATTTCACCATTTGAAATTATTTGTCGAATTTATCTCCCTTTTAAAATTTAAATTCTAAATCTGAGGTGAGTTGGCGGTGAAAATCAGATTTATAGGCTTGATGCCTGTTGGCAATTTTTGGCTATTAAATCTTTTCTGCGCTTGTGTGGTTACTTGGGGGGGTTATCTTTTCGTGCCTGCGAGAGTGTGTGTCGAAGCGATAGGATTCTTAACGGTTCAGTATTGGTGGTGTGGTTGTATTTTCGGCTGTGGAGCAGCAGGGGTAAAATGGACTTGTAAGTTGCCGCTGGTCGGCAGTCAGAATAAGTGCCCACTTCTGTGCTGTAATGTCGGAACTAGGGCACAGGAATGGTTTAACAGGAAGAAATAGTGGACCACAGAGATATAACCGGGCTTGCCGGCGAGTTGGGCCGGGAGCTGGAAAAGCGGGATTGGCGAGTGACATCGGCAGAATCTTGTACTGGTGGCGCGATTGCGGCGGCTATTACCTCTATTGCCGGTGCCTCTAACTGGTTTGATGGATCAATTGTAAGTTATGCCAACCGCATCAAACACAATGTTTTAGGCGTCGACAGCAATGACCTCAAGCAATTTGGTGCTGTGAGCGAGCCGGTTGCGCGGCAGATGGCTTGTGGAGCTTTGGCGATGATGGATGCCAATCTCGCCGTAGCGGTAAGCGGTATTGCCGGGCCCGATGGCGGTACTGCCGAGAAGCCGGTCGGCACTGTTTGGATTGCCTGGGCCCATGCGGAGGGGCAGGAGCCGGTGCAGATCGATGCGAAGTGTTTTTTATTTAACGGTAATCGAGCTGAGGTGCAATCGCAGACAGTGGTGAAGGCACTGAAGGGGATGTTGTCGATAATCCATGAGCATCCGGTTTGAGCGTATCCACTGGGGCAATTCTTCCCCTTTCATCTCAGCTACAGACCTCTATTCCATAGGTGGCAAGCTCAGCCTGGAGCTGGTACTCAGCTTATGGATTTACTGGTTGCCTATACAGTAATCCTTCGTTAAGCTTGCCACCATCAATACAGCTCAGAAATACGGGAATGGTCATGGATTCCAATAAAGACAAGGCACTAAAGGCGGCGTTATCTCAGATTGAACGTCAGTTCGGTAAAGGTACTGTGATGCGTATGGGAGATAAGGAGCGCGAGCGTATCCCTGCAATCTCCACCGGCTCCCTCGGCTTGGATGTGGCCCTGGGAATAGGCGGCCTGCCGCGCGGCCGTATTGTTGAAATCTATGGACCTGAATCTTCCGGTAAGACCACCCTAACCCTGCAGGTGATTGCCGAGGCCCAGCGCAACGGCGGTACCTGTGCTTTCGTAGATGCTGAGCATGCCCTCGACCCTATCTACGCTGAAAAACTGGGTGTTAATGTCGATGAGCTGATCGTATCCCAGCCGGATACCGGTGAGCAGGCGTTGGAAGTAGCTGATATGCTGGTGCGTTCCGGTGCTGTTGATGTACTGGTAGTGGACTCTGTAGCGGCCCTGACCCCGCGCGCTGAGATCGAAGGTGAAATGGGTGACTCCCACGTCGGCTTACAGGCTCGCCTGATGTCCCAGGCTCTGCGTAAGCTCACTGGTAATATCAAGAACACCAATACGCTGGCGATCTTTATCAACCAGATCCGTATGAAGATCGGTGTTATGTTCGGCAGCCCCGAAACCACTACTGGTGGTAACGCCCTCAAATTCTACTCCTCTGTGCGTCTGGATATCCGTCGTATCGGTTCCGTTAAAGACGGCGATGAAGTAGTGGGCAACGAAACTCGAGTGAAAGTCGTTAAGAACAAGGTAGCTCCTCCGTTCAAACAGACCGAGTTCCAGATCATGTATGGTGAAGGCATCAACATGATTGGTGAGATTGTCGATTACGGTGTGAAGATGGGGCTGGTGGATAAAGCCGGGGCCTGGTACAGCTACAAGGGCGATAAGATCGGTCAGGGCAAGGCAAACGCCACCAAGTTCCTGCGCGATAACCCCGATATTCGCAATGAGATTGAAGGCCAGCTGCGCGCGCAGCTGCTCGGTGATTTAGTCCCGGCCACTCCTGAAGAGGCTGCGGAATTACCGGAAGAGTAAATGCCGTACTCAAAAGCGGATTTTTCCGCTGATCCAGCTCAAGCGCTCTTCAGCGCGGCGCTTGAGCTGCTGACCCGCCGCGAGCACTCCCGTTATGAATTGAGGCAGAAGCTCGCGGCAAAATTCCCCAGCGCCGATTTCGATACGCTCTTTGAGCGCCTGCAGGAACTTAACTACCAATCCGACCAGCGCTTTTCCGAAGTTTTTGCCCGTTCCCGTGTCCAGCGCGGCCTGGGGCCGATGCGCATTCGCCAGGAGCTCCAACAGCGAGGTGTGGGCAGTGAATTGGTTGCTCAGGCACTGGATCAACTGGAGGTGGACTGGTTTGAGCTGGCAGCGGAGATACTACAGAGAAAATATCGGGCTCCAATGGGGGCTGAGCTTCCACGGGATCAGTGGGTGAAGGAGCGGGCGCGGCGCCAGAGATACCTGGCTTATCGGGGCTTTTCCGCAGATGCGATTGGCTGGGCGCTGGACGGCAATTAATCGGGCTTATACTCTGACTGCTGCCCGGATAACTGGTCGATAGCCTTCGGCCGTTTTTTCAGGCGCAGTAAGAGATTAAAAGAATAAGCGCGAGAAACCTATGATCCTGTCTATTGACCAGGGAACCACCGGTACTACGGCCTTTATCTTCGATAGTAAGGGTAACCTGATTGGCCGCAGTTACTCCGAAATTCCCAACCACTACCCCCAGCCTGGCTGGGTTGAGCAGGATGCGGAAGAGGTCTGGTCGGTAACTCTGCGGGTCTGTGCTGCAGCACTCCAGCGCGCCGGCATCCGTGCATCCGATATCACGGCGGTGGGAATTACCAATCAGCGTGAAACCACCATTCTCTGGGATAGATATACCGGCGAGCCTGTTTTCCCTGCAATTGTATGGCAGTGCCGGCGCTCGGCAGAGGTATGCCGGGAGTTGGGGGAGCTTGGCAGGTCTGATTGGTTGCGAGAGCGCAGTGGCCTATTGCTGGATGCCTACTTTTCCGCGAGTAAGTTGACCTGGCTGTTCCGCCGCAACCCGGATTTACTGACCAGGGCGCAAAATGGCGACCTGTGTTTCGGTACTGTAGATAGCTGGCTGATCTGGAAAATGAGCGGTGGCAAGGCTCATCTTACTGACCACACCAATGCCAGCCGCACCCTTCTGTACAACATAAAAGATAAAACCTGGGATAGTGAATTGCTGGATTTTTTCCAGTGCCCGGAATCCATCCTCCCCAAAATCCTGCCGTCGGCCGGTCACTTTACCGATACGGACCCCCATGCCTTTCTCGGTGCATCGGCTCCGATCTGTGGCGTTGCGGGGGATCAGCAGGCCGCACTGTTTGGCCAGGGTTGTACCGAGCCCGGTAGTATCAAAAACACCTATGGAACCGGTTGCTTTATGCTGGCTTTTGCCGGTGAGGATCGCCCGGAGTTGCCCCAGGGGTTGCTGGCGACAGTGGCCTGCGATGCTCAGGGCAGGCCGGCCTATGCCGTAGAAGGTTCAGTTTTCACGGCGGGTTCCGCGATACAGTGGCTGCGCGACGAGATGGGAATGATCCAGCAGGCGGTGGATACCGAAATTATCGCTCAGAGTATTCCCCATACCCGCGGCGTTTACCTGGTACCTGCGTTTAGTGGATTGGGTGCGCCACACTGGGATCCATCGGCGCGGGGGACTATCTGTGGTTTGAGTCGCGGAGCTGGTCGAGCTGAGGTGGTACGTGCAACTTTGGAGTCTATCGCTTACCAGAGCGATGAGCTTGCCCGCTTGATGGAGCAGGCCCTGGGTTTACCGATTACCCATATGCGTGTGGATGGAGGCGCTTGTGCCAATAATTTTCTGATGCAATTCCAGGCAGATATTTCCTCTTTACGTGTAGAGCGACCTCGCCAGATTGAGTCCACGGCTATTGGTGCTGCGTTGCTGGCAGGTATTGGCAGTGGCAATTGGCGGCCACAGGAATTGCCAGAATGTCTGCAGGAAATTGAGAGAGATTTTATGCCGGCAATGACTCAGGCAGAGCGGGATCAGTTGTTAACCGGTTGGCGGAGGGCGGTGAAAGCCTGCAAAGCTTTTTAGGAAGAGCCGCCTATCCTCTTAGCGTAATCACCCAAGGGAGGGGAAGAAATGTCACAGATTGATATGTTGCAGGAGACTGTAGCAGCCTTGGTCGATGGCCAAAGAGGTATCCTGGCTGCAGATGAGAGTAGCGGTACTATCGCTAAACGTTTTGCCTCGATTGGGGTGGACTCCACCGAGGCGAACCGGCGCGACTACCGCGCTGCGTTGCTGTCCTGTAAAGGGCTGGGTGAATGTATCAGTGGCGTTATTTTGTTTGAGGAAACCCTGGGGCAAAAGGATGTTGATGGTCAGCCCCTAGCCGAAATCGCAGCCGGACAGGGAATACTACCGGGTATTAAAGTGGACAAGGGCAAGGGGCCTTTACCCGGAGCCCCCGGAGATATGATCACCTACGGTCTGGACGGGCTGTCAGAGCGCTTGCAGCAATACAAAAAACAAGGGGCCCGCTTCGCCAAGTGGCGCGAAGTCTACCCTATCGGCCATCACAACCCCACGCGCCTCGGGCTTACCGCAAATGCTGAGATGCTGGCCCGTTATGCGGCCGTATGCCAGACCGAGGGGGTAGTACCCATTGTGGAGCCTGAAGTTCTGATGGATGGTGAGCATGATATAGAGCGCAGTGCAGCGGTTAATGAACGGGTTTGGCACTCTGTGTTTCACGCCCTTCATCAGCATGGGGTAATACTGGAGTTGATGTTACTTAAACCCAGTATGGTAACTCCGGGTGCGGAAGCGAAGTCGGCCGACCCCGAGCAGGTGGCGGAATATACCCTGCGCAGTTTGCGGCGAGCGGTGCCTGCAGCCGTGCCGGGAATTAATTTTCTTTCCGGGGGGCAGGGACCGGAAGAGGCTACCGCAAATCTCAATGCAATGAATCAACAGGGAGGTGGACCTTGGCAGTTGAGCTTTTCATATGGTCGCGCACTACAGGAGCCGGCGCTCGCTGCTTGGCAGGGACGCGCGGAAAATATTGCGGCAGCCCAGGAGGCGCTACTTAAGCGATCCCGAATGAATCACTTGGCAATGTTGGGCAGGTATCGTGAAACCCTGGAGTAACAAGCAAAATAATAATGAGTAAGGAGGTCGCAATGGAATTTGTCACAAGGGGGGTGACGCTGCACTACCGGCGCTGGTGGCTTGAGGAAGCATCTGGTGTAGTTGTTATTTCCCATGGGTTGGGAGAGCACAGCGGGCGTTACAGGGAGTTGGCAGAGGAGCTGAATCGAGCTGGATACAGTGTCTATGCCCTGGACCACTATGGTCATGGGTTGTCGGAAGGAAAGCGCGGTCATATTGAGGACTTTGCTCTTTATAGTGAAGATCTGAATGAATTTGTTGCCCTGGTAAGAAGTGGAAACCCTGGCCTTAACTTGCACCTGCTTGGGCATAGTATGGGGGCTGTTATCGCTTGTGGCTGCGCTATTCGATATAAATCTGTCGATAGCCTGAATCTTTCTGCACCGGGCTTTCGCGGTAAAAGCGAGCCCAGGGGGCTTTTATTATGGTTCGCACTGTTTTCCGCTCGCTGGTTTCCAGGGCTGGTTCTTTCCAGTCAAATAAATAGCCATTGGGTATCCCGAGACCCAGAGGTTGTTAAGAATTACATCAGTGATGATCTGGTGCATCACGGTGTCTCCCTTCGTTGGTTTGAGACTTTTTTGCGAGAGCGGGAATTTCTATCCAGCCAGCTGGGTAGGGTGACTGTGCCTTGCCTGCTGTTATTGCCGGAATCGGATCGTATTGTTGATGCAGAGCTAAGCCGCAAGTGGTTTGGGAGAATGAGCTCAAAAAACAAGCAGCTACACTGTTTCCCCAGGTCCTACCATGAGGTGTTTAATGAGGTAGAGGAGGGGCGTCTGGCTCGGGAGCTGTTACTCAGTCATCTTAATTCCGTGTCTGCAGAGCGCACTGCTGTCACACAAGGGTAAAAAATGTAAATCCAGAAAATAGCGCAGCAGAAGCTATGGCGAATACCGTGTAAAAGCGTATGAAGCATTGTATGATACGCGGTCATTTTTGCCCCCCGGATGTATTACTGGGGGAAAATAGTGGGGTGGAACATGGATAAGAAGTTGCTGAGCCTATTGGTATGTCCGGTGAGTAAAGCGCCGCTTGAATATCGGGAGGACACTCAGGAGTTGGTCTGCAAGGCCAGCGGCCTGGCCTATCCGGTGCGGGACGGTATACCGGTCATGCTGGAATCGGAAGCGCGGCAGCTGACAGCCGAGGAAAAGCTGGAAAAGTAAACCTATGGGTGAACCCAGCGTTTTCAGTCAAATTATCTCGGGAGATATCCCTGCTGAGATGATCTACGAGGACGACCAATGTGTCGTTATTGAGGATCGCGCGCCACAAGCGCCGACCCATCTCCTCATTATCCCACGCAAACCCCTGGTGAATTTATCTGCTGCTCGGGCTGAGGATAAATCCCTGCTCGGCCACCTTATGTGGGTGGCAGCAGAATTGGGGCGCAAGCTGGGACTCGAGGGCTATCGACTGGTAGTTAATAACGGTCGAAGCGCAGGTCAAACCGTATTTCACCTGCATGTTCACCTGCTTGCTCAAAAAAGAATGCCCGAACAGGGGCTGGCACGGTAGTGGAACATAAGTGACACCGTGTCACTGATGCCAATCAAATAAAACTCAACTAACGAAGTGGAATTACGCCGGATGAAAAGCGCACAGATTCGCGACGCCTTTCTGAATTATTTTGCTGAGCAGGGCCATGCCATTGTGCCCTCGAGTTCCCTGGTTCCGGGCAATGACCCGACGCTGTTATTCACCAATGCCGGCATGGTGCAGTTTAAGGACACCTTCCTGGGGCAGGAAAAGCGTTCCTACAATCGCGCCACCAGTTCGCAGCGCTGTGTGCGTGCCGGGGGTAAGCATAACGACCTTGAAAATGTCGGTTATACCGCACGTCACCACACGTTTTTTGAAATGCTTGGCAACTTTAGCTTCGGCGATTACTTTAAGCGCGAAGCGATTCGTTTTGCCTGGGAGTTCTTGACCAAGGTATTGGGTCTGCCCGAAGAGCGTCTCTGGGTAACTGTGCATATCAGCGATGATGAAGCGGCTGATATCTGGCTGAAAGAGATGGGGGTGAGTGCCGAGCGTTTCTCCCGCCTTGACGAGGATAACTTCTGGCAGATGGGTGACACTGGTCCATGCGGCCCCAGCTCTGAGATTTTCTACGACCACGGTGCAGATGTGCCCGGCGGCCCCCCCGGTTCCGATAACGATGACCTCGATCGCTATATTGAGATCTGGAACCTGGTATTTATGCAGTATGAGCGCACCGCTGATGGTGAACTGCACCCACTGCCCAAACCATCGGTGGATACCGGCATGGGCCTGGAGCGTATTGCCGCCGTAATGCAGGATGTACATTCCAATTATGAAATTGACTTGTTCCAAGCGCTGCTTAAAGCTGCGGGTGAAGTGGTCGGTTGCAGTAACCTGGAAGAGAAATCCCTGCGGGTGATTGCCGACCATATCCGCTCCTGTTCATTCCTGATTGCTGATGGCGTTATGCCCTCCAATGAGGGGCGCGGATTTGTGCTGCGCCGTATTATTCGCCGCGCCGTGCGCCATGGCCACAAGCTTGGGCATAAAGAAATCTTCTTCTACAAGCTGGTAGAGGCGCTCGCCGAGCAGATGGGTGATGCCTATCCCGAGTTGCGTGAGAAGCAGCAGCTGATCGAGAAAGCATTGCGCAAAGAGGAAGAGCAGTTTGCCAAGACCCTGGATAAGGGTATGGCGCTACTGGAGGATGCTCTGGCCTCTCTTGAGGGCAGTGAGATTCCCGGTGAGTTGGTATTTACCCTGCACGATACTTATGGCTTTCCTACAGATCTGACCCAGGATATCGCCCGTGAGCGCGGCCTGTCCCTGGATATGGATGGATATGAGGCCGCAATGGAAGCCCAGCGCCAGAGAGCCCGTGCCGCCGGTAAATTCAAGCAGGACTATACAGATGTCCTCGAGTTGGATGGAGCCACTGAGTTTCTCGGTTACAACACGACTGAGGCGAGCGGCAAAGTCCTGGCTATTGTCAAAGGTGGCGAACAGGTCGAGCGCCTTGAAGAAGGTGAAGAGGGTGCAGTTGTACTGGATAGGACACCCTTCTACGCAGAGTCCGGTGGTCAGGTAGGCGATAGCGGCTATTTGCGTGCTGGCGATGCCCGCTTTGAAGTGCGCGACTGTACCAAGCAGGGCGCCCACCACTTACACAGCGGCAAGGTATTGAAGGGTAGTGTCGCTGTAGGGGAAACCCTTGAAGCGACCGTTTCTGAAGATGTTCGCCAGTCCACCGCTCTGAACCATTCTGCAACTCACTTGTTGCACGCTGCTTTACGCAAAGTGCTGGGCGAGCATGTAACGCAGAAAGGCTCCCTGGTGGACTCCGAGCGCCTGCGCTTTGATTTCTCCCACCCCGAAGCGGTGACGGCAAAGCAATTGCACGCGATTGAATCTCTGGTGAATAGCCAAATTCGCGCAAATACCCTGGTCGAAACCCGCGAAACCGATATTGAGTCCGCAAAAGCTATGGGTGCTATGGCCCTGTTTGGCGAGAAGTACGGCGATACCGTGCGTGTACTTTCAATGGGTAAAACCGATGACAAGGCATTCTCCGTTGAACTGTGTGGCGGTACTCACGTGAAGCGCACAGGCGATATTGGACTGATTCGTATTGTTGGGGAAAGCGGCATCGCTTCCGGTCAGCGTCGAATCGAAGCGGTAACGGGCGCTCACGCAATGTCCCTGTTCGATCAGGCTCAACAGCGCCTGGAGCATGTCGCTACTTTACTTAAAGCGCGCCCGGATTCGCTGGCGGACAAGGTCGAGCAGCTCTTGCTCAATAATCGCAAACTGGAAAAAGAGATTGCCCAGCTTAAAACCAAGCTGGCCAGTGGTGCTGGTGGAGACCTCTCCGCTCAGGCGATCGATTTGGCTGGCTTTAAGTTGCTGGCAACTTCTATTGATGGTGCCGACGCCAAGTCGCTGCGAGATCTGGCGGATCAAATGAAGAATAAGCTCGGCAGTGGTGTTGTATTACTGGCGGCTCCGGGAGATGAAAAAGTAGCACTGGTGGCGGCAGTGACCAAAGACCTGACAGATCGCCTTTCAGCGGGCGACCTTATGCGCTTCGCCGCTGGTAAGTTGGGCGGTAAAGGCGGTGGTCGGAAAGACATGGCCCAGGGCGGGGGAACCGATGTGTCAGAGCTCCCTAATATGCTGAAAGAAGTGCCAAATTGGATAGAGCAATCCTTAAACTAGTTAAGTTTTGTCAAATTAGTGGCCTGAATGGGTAGTTAAGTTGATTTCACAGTGGTTTGGTGATTAAGTGCGCGCCTGCACGAGTTGGGCAGGAAGCGTACTTGTTGTGGAGCTAAGGAAACACAGTAAGTTATGAGTTTGTTCGTGCAGAAATATGGCGGGACTTCAGTGGGCTCTATTGAGCGTATTGAAGGTGTCGCCGATAAAGTTGCCGCGTTTCGCGCTCAAGGGCATGACATGGTTGTCGTCTTGTCCGCCATGAGTGGTGAAACTAATCGCTTGATTGATCTCGCTTATCAAATCCAGGAGAAACCAGATCCCAGAGAGTTGGATGTTCTGGTTTCCACTGGAGAGCAGGTCACAATTGCCCTTTTGAGCATGGCCCTGAAGAAGCGTGGTTATGACGCCTGTTCCTACACCGGTGGGCAAGTAAAAATTCTTACGGACAACGCTCATACCAAAGCTCGTATCCAAAGTATCGATGTGGAGCGGATGCGCACAGATCTCGATGAAGGCAAGGTCATTGTTGTGGCCGGTTTTCAGGGGGTGGATGACGAAGGCAATATCACCACCTTGGGGCGTGGAGGATCAGATACGACGGGTGTGGCACTGGCTGCGGCGTTAGATGCTACCGAGTGCCAGATTTATACCGACGTGGATGGGGTCTACACCACTGATCCGCGCGTGGTCGACAGTGCGCGAAGACTGGATCGCATCACGTTTGAGGAGATGCTGGAAATGGCCAGTCTCGGCTCTAAGGTGCTGCAGATCCGTGCCGTAGAGTTCGCCGGTAAGTACAAGGTTCCCCTGCGCGTACTCTCAACTTTTGAAGAGGGTAACGGAACCCTGATTAGCCTGGATGAGGAAGATAACGATATGGAACAGCCTGTTGTATCCGGTATCGCGTTTAACCGCGATGAAGCAAAACTGACTATTCGTGGAGTACCGGATACCCCTGGGGTTGCATGCCGAATCCTGGCTCCGGTTGGCGCTGAAAATATTGAAGTCGACGTTATTGTCCAAAATATTAGTGCTGTCGATGGTACGACTGATTTCACTTTTACCGTTCATCGCAATGACCTGACTAAGGCTCGCGATGTTTTGGAAAGGGTTTCTGCGGAACTTGGAGCCCGAGAGGTGATCACAGACGACAAGATCGCGAAGGTTTCCATTGTTGGCGTTGGTATGCGTTCACATGCAAATGTGGCAAGTCGTATGTTTAGCGCCCTGGGTGAAGACAATATCAATATCCAAATGATCACCACTTCTGAAATTAAGATCTCGGTGATTATTGATGAGC